>DASYBJ010000240.1:0-8482 GCA_036500845.1 Acidobacteriaceae bacterium | reverse complement strand
GGACAACAAAGGCGGCCGCCCTGCCCAGGGCGGCCGCTTAAGGTAAGACATCCGCTGTTTTGCACAGTGATATCGAACGTACTGTGCATGTATTGATTGGACATAACTCTACGCGGCTTCGCGTACGAAGGGTGTCAGACCTTTGTCAGCGTATTGTCAGCGTGAACCACAGCATCGCATAAATCCCAGCGCAAATTGAGGGCTGGATTCTCGGCATCGTGTAACCCAGCAGCCGGGGCTTCGAACTGGAAGCCGGCGGGTGGCCCAGGTCTCGCTCTTGAGACCGGGGATTTCTACCTGGGATTTCCGCCGATGCCCAGGAGCCGGGCTTCGAACTGGAGGCCGAAAGTGGTTGGGTGCCCCATGTGCGAAGCTCACCTGGGTCTTTCGCCGATACTCCGGACGATCGCTGGCTCATTCCAACGCGATTGGGACAATGGACCAACTCACCGCCGACACCCCGGGTTCAAAAGAAAGCCGCGTAACGATTTGCTCGAGGACGTCATTGCGGCGGCCCTGAGTGCTCAGTTCGGCGCGAATACGCATTCGGTCTGTGCCATCCACATCTTCGCTGTGAATTGCCTGCAAGACCGCGACCGACTGTGAGATCGTCGCTAGTAAGAGTGTGCGCAGGTGTGACTCATCAACGCTCCGGCAAGTCAGGTTTACTTCATAGGTTGTCTGCTCCGCAGTGGCCTCCGGCAGGACAGGATGGAGGCGGTAGGCCAGAGGTCTGAGTACAGTGTTCGTGAAAATGACTGCGATCGCGAGAATCAACGAAAGATGTGGAGCACCAAATCCAGCCAAGACGCCTATAGCGGCTGAACACCAGATGGTTGCCGCCGTATTCAGGCCTCGAACATTTGCACTGTCCTTGAAGATTACACCTGCGCCAAGAAAGCCGACCCCGGAGACCACATAAGATGCAATCCTGCCCCGGGCCGAGGGATCGTCACTAAGCAGAAGCCCGGTCATCACGAATGCAGAGGCGCCGGCAGCGACAAGGGCATTCGTTCTCGTGCCGGCCATCCGCTGCCGCCACTGGCGCTCGAGTCCGACAACCGCTCCTAACAGAAGCGCAGCAGCTAATCTCCAGGCAAACAGCACTGTCATTCTCATTTCCATCTCCCTTCTTGTCCCGATTCAACCAAGTCTTCTCTTGCGGGCCATTTCTCCTCGGCTTAGGAGGAACATGCGCGTTGAATTCCTTCGTGGTGAGACTGGGCCTTTGCACCAAAAATCGGAGTTTGTCGAACACGCCGCGGGTGAAATGCCCCCTTTGTCCGAGGGCGTCAAGAGCCAGACGTGGATCAATCCAACCGGTTCTATGATTCATGCGATCTTCTCTTGAGAGAATTGTGGGGATCCGCTGGAATGCCTCTGCCAAGCGCAGGTTGTCCCAGATCGGGCAACGAAGCCGCCCCTATGGAACGATAGTCGCCAACCAGCGCTTGAGGTCTCTAAGAGTATGGTTGCACGGGCCGGTTTGAATTCGATGAATCGATTTGCGTCAGCAAGGCTTGATCGCTTCGAACGAGCTACCGGTTTGGAGTGAGCAGGTCGGAGGCGGGTGGCGGGTGGCCCTCGATAAGGGCGAAGGCGGGTGGCCCAGGTCTCGCTCTTGAGACCTGGGATTTCCGCGATGCGAGGCTGCAATTTGCGTGATGCTCCGGCACGCCTTCGATTCGTGCAGCCTTTTCACAGGTTAGTGCACTTGCGGCGCAACCACGATGCGATCAAGATCCGGCGCATACCCCGTAGGATTGCCGATGCTGATTGTATTCGTGCCGGCGTGTAGTTGGACCAGGACAACGCTGGGAACAGGGTCATTAAAAGTACTGCCGTTCAGGTCCATCTCGATCGGCGCTTGCTCATTGATGGTTACAAAGTAGGAGCGCGGACCGCTCGTCTGATAATCGATCTCCAGCTGATAACTGCCGTCTGCGGGCACCGTGATATTGGAGAAGGTGACCGTGTTGCCGGCTCCGCCGCCGATATTCCCCGCTTTGGCGAGTCCCGAGGAGTAGTTGCTGAAACCCGCGGTCACGCTGCCGCTCAAGGTGGCAGCCTCCGCCTCATAAGTAGATGTTGAAGAAGCAGGAAAATCTCCATTGCCGCTGATCACAATGCGATCCAGATCCGGCGGATAACTGGTGGGGTTTCCGAATTGGATCGTATTGAGCCCCTTTTGAAGGGAAACCGGGATGGTCGTACTTGCAGGTAGTAAGAAGCTGCCTCCGCCGCAGTTGAGAGTCTGGAACGGACCTCCGTTCACGCTGTAAAGATAAGAACGCAATCCTATCGTCATAGAATCGACCTGCATGAGATACGTGCCGGCCCTGGGCGCGAAAACTTGGTTGAAAGTCACAGTGTTTCCAGCGCCAAGTCCAAGGTCGCCCACCTTCGCTCCTCCCGAACAGGCAGGGCAACTTGCGATCGCTGCAGAGCCGCCAAGAACCGCGGATTCCGCCTCATAGCTGGTTGAGGGCACAGGGGAGACGTGGCCCGCCCCGGTTACTTTGAACAGTTGGGCGCCATGTCCCATGAGAACTGTGGAAAGTCCGCTCGGCTGCGCTGGAAGGTCAGCATGCTGCCAGAGATCACGCACTTGAAGCACATTGGCGAGGCCAAGCAGTCTCCACGGAAGGTTCACATTCGTCACGGTGGCGTTCATATTGAAAAGCCCGAGATAGTAAGTTCCGTTGCCGAGATCCGTGACCCACACCTCCAAGTCGCCGTCCAGAACCTGCCTGGCGGTTTTCCCCGATTGGTTGACTGCGAGCACTTCGTCATTGGTTACGAGCTGCTTTCCGAATGCGTCGATCTTGGTGAGGTCGCCGCCAAGGTAGATGGGCGCATTTGCCAAAGCCCATAGAGTCAATGCGGATTGCTTTTCCGTGTTCGAGAGGCCGTCCAGCGTGCCGTCACCGATGTCCAGAGAATCCATATCGTTCCACCCAAGCGACGGACTGGCAGCGTTCTCCCACCCGGGAAGGTCTCTGAACCGCTCATAGATCCGAGGCCAGTCGGTAAGCGTACCGCAGTTGCCTTCGCACTCAACGTCCTGGTCAATGCGGCGCGCGTTGGCGTACTGCTGCCAGGTGCTGAGGTAATCCTGATCCAGCGCCCACGAAATCGTAAACCAGATGGAGCGTCCGCTCAGAGCGATCGCTTTGGACCATGCTTCAACGTCTGGTTGATTGTTGATGGCGAGGCTGTAGCTATCGGAACCGGGTGTCACGCCGTCGAGTTTAATGAAATCAATACCCCATGAAGCGAAGAGCGCGACGACAGAGTTCATATACTCCTGCGCTCCGGGCTTCGTGAAGTCGATCTTGTAATGGAATGGAGAGGTTCCTGGACCGCCGAAGCCATTTCCTGCCGTATAGGGCACGACCAGAATGTCCTGAATATGGTAAGGCGTGCCGAGAATCGGGTAGTTGGCAACGACCGCCGGCTGCTCGACTCCCGGAATCCAGTAAATGCCCGCCTTCTGGCCGTTCTGATGAATGTGGTCTACCAGCGCTTTGATGTCTGGAAAGGTGGTGGTGTTCGGAATGGGACGCCCGTATCCGTCGAAGCTGCCCATCCAGCCTGAGTCGATGTTGATGTAATTGAAGCCGTGCGCCTGGATGCCCGAAGAGGCCAATGCGTCCGACTGTGCGGCCATATTTGCCTGTGTCAGAAAACTTGCATTGATGGTCTGCTCGCTAAAGGAGCTCCACCCCAGATATGGCCTTTGGCCGACCCCATTGACTTGCCCAGCTACTTGGAACGGAGAAATCAGCATGCTGCTGCCGGCGATAACCATCGGAAGCAAGGATTTGATGCGGTGATTGCGGGATGAGGGCCGGATTGACCAGGTATGAAACTTTGGCTTTGCGGCGCCGTGGCGGAAAATTCCTCTGAACATAGCGGTCGATCTCCATTTGAATAAGTGGCACCAGAGTCTGGTGGAGTAACCTTCACGAACTTGCCCAAAGAGTGGAACGGGAGATCCAAACTACGTAAAGTTGCTATGTTGAAGCATCTTTGCCTCCCTCCTGCCGGATGAGTGTTTCTTTCTCCGGCTGCGCGCCTTAGGGAATCAGGGACTCTGCTCGGCTTCTCTCAGGGCAGTTCATGCGAATTCGCGTGCGTTGAGCTTGACCGCGTGACCGGGAGTAAGTGCGACGTGTACTACGCTGCTCCTGTACCGGATTGCATGTTCTCCAGCAACTTTGCCCTTGAGAGTGGCAGATGTGAGTTTGCTTGCGGCCCAGGACATCGACACCTCGACTCCGCCGCGTGCGCAGAGGCCTCGAATGCTTCCCTGTGTCCATGAGGAAGGCAGCGCGGGCAGAAGATGAATCTCACCGGAATGCGACTGAAGGAGCATCTCCGCGATGCCTGCAGCTCCGGCGCAGTTTCCGTCGATCGCAAAGATGTTGCTTTGGGCACCAGCCACGCCGCCAAGAGAATAAGTGAGGAGAGAATCGTCCGTAGCATGCGCAAGCAATCCGATCAGGTGCTTGTGTGCGGAGTCTCCATCGAGCAGTCGAGCATAATAAGCTACGAAATTAGCCCGGCCCCACTCGGAGTCTTCCCAGTTCGGCTGGCTGATGCGCCGCTCAATGGTGACTTGGGCAGCCTTAGCAAGCGCTGGCGTCTTAAGCGGGGAGATCTGATCTTCGGGGTAAAGTGCTGTCAGGTGAGCAGTGTGGCGATGGTTAGGCTGCGCCTCCTCAAAGTCTTCGAGCCATTCCTGAAGCTGACCATATTTCCCGATCTGAAGTGGGGGCAATTGTTCCAGCGCATTTTGCGCTCTCTCGCGAAACTCGGCATCGAGGCCAAGTAAGCTCGAGGCTTCAATGCAGGCGGAGAGAAGCGCGTTCAGCATCACCCGATCGATTGTGGGTCCCATCGACTCGCTGCACGGCTTGCCCTCGGGAGAGAGGAACCAGTTCTCGGGAGAAACCGATGGGCCCGTGACCAGCCAGTTGCGCTGAGGATCTTTCACCATGGATGCGAGGAAGAATTCCGCCGCGTCTTTAAGCACGGGATACCCGCGCTGCCGCAGGAATCGTTCATTCAGAGTGAAGCGGTAGTGTTGCCAAAGATCCAAGGCCAGCCAGACACCGCCAGTCACGAAGATGCCCCAGCCCAGCCCTGCTCCCGGCGCTGTATATCCCCATGCATTGGTAACGACATGCGCTACCCATCCCGGCGCGCCGTACATCGAGTGGGCGGTGCTACGCCCTGCGGACCGCATCAAGTCAATCAGGTCGAAGAGCGGAGCGTGGCACTCAGAAAGATTGCATACCTCCGCAGCCCAGTAATTCTGCTGCGTGTTGATGTCCAGATGAAAATCGTCAGTCCAACCCATGCTGGAAGCGAGGCCATCATTCCAGATGCCCTGCAGAGCCAAAGGGAGAGGCGAGTTGGCGCGTGACCCCGCGATCGTGAGATAGCGGCCATACTGAAAAAAGAGAGCGATCAGACCGGGATCTTCCTTGCCGGATTCAACAGCCTTGCGTCTTTCGTCGGTCGGTTGATCGTCAGCGGCAGAATTCGATCCCAGGTCGATGGACACGCGACCAAACAGCGCCTGATGATCTGCTACATGAGAGGCGCGAAGCTCGGAATAGCTGCGTGCTGCTAGAGCATCCAAACTGCGCTTACAAATTGCCGATGGACTGCCCCCCTTGTAATCGGTACCGACCACAACCAGGAGCGTGAATGCGGAGGCACTCCGGACAGCGAGACATTCTCCCTTTTCCGCAACTGTGCCACCTTCTGCAATGAGGCGGACACGGGTCTCAAAGAAGACCCCCTGATGGCCGTTGCTATGCATCTTTTCCCAGGCATGCCCGCGCAGCACAAGTGTGTCGCCCTCAACCTGCACTTCGCCCGGCAGATCGAGTTTGCCAAAGGAGATATCGCAGTCGATGCTCCCCTTCCGGTTGCTGGTCTGGCGTATGACCAGTGCGTCATCTGGGTTGGACGCGAAGACTTCCCGATGAAAGCGAACACCGGCACGCGTGTAATTGATCTGTGCGATCGCCTCATCCAAATTGAGCGAGCGCCGGTAATTTTCCACCGCCTTCTCTCCGCCAAAGGCTAGTTCCAGGTGAGCCATTGGCAGGTTGGTCCCAAAGGAATTCATACGGCCGAGAAGGTGCTGCTTGCAAAGCTCGCCGCCTTCCACATACTTGCCGGCAAACATGATTTCGCGAATGTGGCTGAGATTTTCGAGTGCCGTAGGATTGACGTTGGAATCGCTGGGAGCACCCGACCACACCGTGGATTCAGTAAGAGCAATTCGCTCCTCGCTGGCGCCGCCGAAAATCATGCCGCCTATACGGCCGTTGCCGACCGGAACCGCTTCCATCCATCGCCCTGCTGGTCTGGCGAAGATGAGTTCGATCTGCCGGCTCGGCGCACTCCGTGCTGCACGACTGAAATTGCCGGGCAAGACGGTCGCTGCGGCGCTACCGCGGAGAAAATCACGTCGAGTTATCGTCACCGGATCTTTCTATTCATAACCACGGTTGCTGCGTTCATCGGCTGGGTGCCCCAGGTCTCGTTTCTGAAACCTGGGATTCTCCGGACTCAAAGTGTCTCTCGCCGCTTCCGTTACTATCGTTGTCATTGCAATGAGTCACTATTGCCGGCGCAGTGCGATAAGCTTCGATTCCGCCGGCATAAGTCTGATCGAGACAGCGCCGTGGACCGCGGGCAGAGTTTCACCCGTCGCCAGGTCACAGACTCTGACTGAAGACGCTGCCGCAAGGGCTGGGTCGATTCGCTCCAATGGAATTGTGATCGTCTGCGGCTGCTTATCGTCGTAATTGAATGCGGCTAGATAGATTCCGCCTGCAAAGGGTCGCACGAACACCGATGCCGCACGATCGCCGCTATAGCCCTCTATGGGGCGGAAGACTTTCTGCTCGTTCGCCACGGCAAAGAGATTCCGATTGCTATAGACCTTCTGGGCGAACTGCTGGGCCTGCGGATCATCCGCAAGGCGGCTGCTGTCGAGGATCATGCCTCCGCTGATGATCGCGGAAAGAAGTCGGCTCTTTCCTTCCGTCACACTTCGCGCACCCTGGTCTGCCTTCTCGCCGAGGACGACGTGATCGGGATCCGCAATGTACAGGTTTCCCGAAGTCCACCACCCGTACGTCAGCGAATTCAGCATGTACTCTGTTGTCTGATCTCCGCCGCTGATGTGCCCTTTGGTATCACACGAGAGGCGTCGTGCATGGCCATAGCCGGAGGGAAAGAGCGGGGCGATCGAGAGGCTCAGAAACATGCGGCCGGCTGTCTCATCGACAATCTGCTGCATGCCTTCGTTGTAGGCTTCTATTCCTGTTTGAATGGCAGGATCAAAATGCGCTCCTTCGAGAGCGCCGTGCGAGAGGAAATCGAGCTTCAGGTATCGAAATCCCAGTTGTTGAAACTCTTTGATGTAGTATGCGGTACGTTCCTTCGCTCCGGGATGCGAGGGATCAATGGCGCGTCCTCCATCTACCTTAGGCAGGAGCGAGCCGTCCGGGGCTTTGAGAAGAATGTCGCGGTACCGGTACTTCATTCCGGTGCCTTCGACATACGCATCTAACTCGTCGGACCAGTACGCGAACGGCGTCCAGTAGATGCCAGGCTCGAAGTGCGTACCGTCCGGAGTATCCATCGCCTTGATGGTCGCCACGGCGTCTGTGAGCTGGACCGCATCGAGCTTGGACCAGAAGGCATCGAGATTGATATAGGCTACCTCGTTGCGGCCAAACCCCAGCGGCACAAGCGAGTCGCGCACGAATGCCGCGGCGCCAAGATAGCGATGGTCATCGATCTTATCCGCGTAGGCCGCCCAACTGTTCCACCCCATCGGCGCCCCTCCCGGCCAAATCAGCGGCGGATGGACGGCCGCATTGGCAGCACCATACGCTTCCAGTCCATCCCGCCAGTCTGGATAGGAGCCGATAAAGATGCGAGGCGAAACAACGCGGGAGCCCTTAACCAGCCCATGAGGCACTGTATCGTGAGTATCCGACCGGACCCCGGTAGGCGACGCGATGCCTCCATAAATATCGAGGTCAGTCAAATCGCCATTGGCAGCGCGTACGTCGATCGCGGTTTTCCAGGTGTCATGCGTGATGGAACCGAGGATAAGGCTATGCCGGCTGACGTTGTCGTAGATCGCAGTTACGTCACTACTGGAATACTTTTCGTTTGCGTTCATCTCTGCGATTGGCCGGCTGAAATACCGGAACCACATATCGTTATCGAACGGGACGTGCAGGACTCGCAGGGAAGCGCCGGGACTTATCTGGATGGAATGCACCCCTTGAACTACCACCGCGTCAAAATGCCTTGTGCCGATCGCACTCGCCTCGGGACCAAGTTCAGCCTCGATCGAAATCGCCGGCTTGTCGTCAGAGAGCCATATGTGCTGCAGAATGTCCGGAAGCCCCGGGCCTTTGCTCCGGATCGTATATTCCCG
>DASYBJ010000239.1:0-1605 GCA_036500845.1 Acidobacteriaceae bacterium | reverse complement strand
CTCTATACGACACCAGTTGTCTATCTCTACCTAGCGCGGTTAGGTCGGGTATTCCGTCGGAAGCCCCGCTATGCGCCTGCGGATCGGACACCGCCGCCAAACGAGCAACCCGACCCACATAGAACGCGTCCGTATGCGGCTGATTAGACGCTTGGTTCGGCGATGCCGCAATTCGTGACGTTCGCGGCATAGATCGCGGGCTCGACCTTGTCCTCCAGCCGTCATTCTCCCATGCGGGAGCGCCCGTCTTCCAAACGTGCGGCGACAATGGCAAGCCAGACCCGGACGGGAGTAACATCTGTTCGCCCGCGCCCAATTCGGCCCCTTGGATGAAGTGGTTCCGGAACCGGCCGGCACCCAGCCCATGGACGCCGGCTCGATCGCCACAGATTTCGACGAGGTGTTCTCGTTCAAATCGCTGAAACTCTGGTGGGCGGCGGTCAGTCCGCCGAACGCACCCACGCAGGAGTTCAGGAGACTGCTGCCCCGCGGGACCCGCTTCAACGAATACAACGGCGCGCCGCTGCCAACCACGATCGCTAAGCGGCCCGCAGGGACCGAACCGAGGTGCGCAGAAGCCGCCGAGCAGCGCCAAAAACCGCAACCCACCAAAACCGTATATGCGAATGGTTCGCCGAGCAGAAGAAATCGCGCTGAACCGCTCTCCGCCCCTCTCGCAGCAAGGCACCCGGCAGAATTCATCGTGACCGGGGACCGACAGTTCCAATCCGGCTTCCTCCAGCGGCGAGTCGTCGGATGCGAGGATCTGCTCTTGACGTTGGCGCTCGATAGCCCCCGAGCTACTTCCAATGAACTTATGGTGATGGGCGGGTTTGGAGATTATTTTTCTGGGCGATAAACGTTAGCTGCTCATTCGTCGTGAACAGGCCCGGAGCAGAACCACTTCGGCGCCTCGTCAGACTGATCTTCGGCGCCGGGCGGAGTACTGAGGAGAGACACATGCTGGTTTCAAAAGTGACCGGCGACCTTCCCAAGATTATCAAGAATGAAGAGCGTCTTTATGAAGGGGATTTGACGCTCTATTTTCGCACGTTATTCTTTAGGTCAAGCAATTTATATAATCCATATCACAATTTTCGGCACATGCTGCATGTCCTGTGGCTGTGTCATGAGGCATGCCGGTACTACCAACAGACGCTAACTCCGCGTCAAATGCGCAACTTGCTTATCACTGCGCTATTTCATGATTTCGACCATCCCGGCCATCCTCATCCAGGCGAAGCCGATCCGGATCGGGTAAATATCCGGATCGCGATCGCAGGCTTGCGGCGATACATAACGCCAACCGATTGCGCCTTTCTGCCCGAGATCGAAGCATTAATTGAAGCGACTCACTACCCCTACAAAATCGGCAGCGACAGGCTCGATCTTCTCGGGAGGATCATTCGGGACGCAGATCTCGCTCAAGCACTCAGCCCGGTCTGGATTCAGCAGGTCGTTATTGGCTTGGCGCAGGAGTGGGGAGTGAAACCACTTGAAGTGTTGCGAGCAGAGGGATCGTTTCTTGCTGCCCTTTCGTTCCACACGCGCTGGGCGCGCCAGCTGTTTCCTCAAGAACTCGTCCAAGACAAAATAGAGGAAGCC
>DASYBJ010000238.1:0-2202 GCA_036500845.1 Acidobacteriaceae bacterium | reverse complement strand
CCCCGCGATAGCAGTGTCAGTGATCTTTTGAGCCGTAGCGGATTCACCGATATCGCCATCCACCAGCGCGAGCTGCGGCGATTGAGCTAAGCTTGGTGAGAATGTGGGTAACTCACACATACTCCTTTTATTCGATTTCTTGATGACGCGATGCTGCGTCTACTTGAGGCGTAAGCTAAGTAAGTTCGTACCCAATGTCTTGGCGGAACTTGCTCGCTTCTATTTTTGGTGATTTTTGCGGAGACTCAAGCTTGCCAGATTGCCTTAAATGCTTAGAACTAACTATCGATTCAGCTCGCTGGCTTACCGACAATCGTTCGATGTGCGCGAGCGATTCGGTGGCACTACGTGCAGTGACATCAGGCTCAGTGATCCGACGAAACCAAGGTGTTCGGCGATTTGAGGTGACGGTTGAGACAGCGATTCCGGCAATTGGGACTAAAAACGTCCGGCGTTTCCTGAGTTACTATTTAGTCTGGCGAGCACGAAAAGATTTCTTGGCGTGCTAAGCGCTAAGTAGAGCAACAACAAAAAATGTAGTAGGACAACTGCCTTGGAAACAACCGACAGCCCAATGGCGATGAAATTGAGGTAGTAGCGGTATGACAGAAACCACTGATTCTCGAAGCATCCCGGCGGAGACGCAACCCTCTCGAACCCTTAAAGGCCGGCATCTTCAACTCATGGGTATGGGCGCTGCTATAGGAGCTGGATTTTTCCTCAGCTCCGGATCTGCCATTCACGAGGCGGGGCCAGGACTACTGCTAGCCTATCTGCTTGCCGGCACCGTCATGTATCTAATTATGCGAGCGCTGGGCGAGTTAGCACTTGCCTATCCCTCAGCGGGTTCATTCACTACGTATGCGACGAAGTTCCTAGGTCCGCTGGCTGGCTTCATCATGGGCTGGTCCTATTGGCTCGGAGCTCTGCTCGTAGGTATCGCGGAGATAACGGCGGTAGGGATACTCTTGCGGACCTGGTTTCCCGGGATACCGCAGTGGGTTCCAGCGCTGGGTGCGGTCGTTTTGCTCTACGCCATTAATATTCAGAGCGTGCAGTCATTCGGGGAAGCGGAGTTCTGGATGGCCATAATCAAAGTCGCGACGATTCTCGGCACGCTATTATGCGGTGTGGCGATCTTGTTGTTTAGGATTGGAGATGTGGGCCGTCAGGCCAGCATATCCAATCTCTGGACGTATGGAGGCTTTCTGCCCAACGGTTTTTCCGGCGTTCTCGCCGCACTCCCCGCCGTCGTCTTCGCCTTCGGGGGTGTTGAAGTGATCGGACTCGCTGCGGCCGAGACAGAACGGCCGGAGCACACACTGCCACAAGCAATCCGTGGGATCATCTACCGAATCATTTTCATCTATGTCGGTTCGCTGGCGATCGTTATGATGTTGTATCCGTGGAACCGGTTCGAGCCAACGAAAAGTCCATTTGTTCTGGTATTGCAACAGGCCGGCTTGTCGGCAGCGGCGGGCGTAGTGACGTTTGTAGCTATCAGTGCGCTTCTTTCCTCATGCAACTGCGGTCTGTTTGCCAGTAGCCGGATGCTGCGTTCCCTGGCATGTTCAGGACAAGCGCCTCTGCGGTTGCAATCTTTAAGCAGGCGGGGTATCCCGCATTTTTCCGTGTCATTGTCCGGGACGGCCATGCTCATCGGCGTCGGATTGAACTACGTAATGCCCGAGAGGCTATTCGGCTATTTGCTGACGATGGTTGCCTGGCTGATACTTCTGGTCTGGGCGAATATCACGCTGACCCATCTCCTATATCGACGGGCAGTCTCCAGAGGCCAAGCCAAGCGCGTAAGCTTCCGCATGCCGGGCGCTCCTTACACCAGTTGGCTCGTCCTTCTGGCCATTGGCTTCGTCGCGGTGATCCTCGCAATCCACGAAAGTAGCGTTATCACTCTCTACATTGTTTTGTCATGGTTCGGATTGCTGACCGTGGCCTACCTAGTCAAAGCCTCGTAGTAATCCAAAAGGAAGGGTTGGGATTGAGATGTTGTCGTCTTCCAAAGCAAGAAATCCGCTCGATCTGAACGGTAGTGATTTCAGTGCGTTGATGAAAGATGTTGTACGCTTCCTCGCGGAATTTCTTGATCATCTTCCAAACGCGCCTTTTATCCAGCATGCAGACAGGTTTGAGCTGCTCAGGGATCCATTTATGCGTCCCGCTCCTTCGGAGAGTGGACGCCCT
>DASYBJ010000237.1:0-2816 GCA_036500845.1 Acidobacteriaceae bacterium | reverse complement strand
CTATTCTGACTCAATGCTGAGAAGCGGCTGAGTACCCGCTCACAGTAGCCGACGCGACGACCAGATACCGAAGACCAGGTACTCGCCATCTGGCAAGCCATCACGATGAAGGCTGCGATGCTACGGAACGGCGACCGCGGCGACCGTGATTTCAAGAGATGCGCGGAGTGTGAGCCAAGTCAAACGTTGGTTGGACGATCTGGCGGGTGATTACGAGAGTGGCCAAGGCCTCGGACTACATCATGCCAGTTGGGACGGGTGATGGACGGGCCGATGGCGGTTCTAATACTGTCGGAAGGAACCTCCATGCAAATCGTGCTTGGACCTGTTCTAACGAGGAAGGGGGGCTATGTCTTCGACTGCTGGACGCCCGAGGAGGGGCTCAGCCGCGGGTACATTTACGGTCGCATCGACGACGCCCATTACGCGCGCAACGTCGAGATCAGATCCTGCAACAAGGGGAGTTCAAATCAGGCGATCGCCTGCAGCACAGTCGATGACTTCGCGCGTTTAACGACCGGTGAAAGGGAGTCAATCTTGTGTCTATGCCAGAGCACTCGCACGGGAGATCCAAAATGATACGACGTTCGTTGCTGCTGTCGGCTCTCGTCCTACTGTTCAGCATCATCGGGGGTGCCCCAAGAAGCTTCGCCGCCACTGATAACCCGACGAGCTTTATTAGCGATCTTGGAAGTCGTGCCCTCGCACCTATGGCAAATGGGGATACCGCGGCACCCAGGCAGGAACGGTTCCATGAGCTCTTCCATGAGTATTTCGACGTGGAAGCCTGCGCCCGTTCCGCTCTCGGGCCATATTGGCTCAAGGCGACGGCACTGCAGCGGCAAGAGTTCGTCGAGCTTTACGAGGATTACATCGCCATCGGCTACTCCAGCGCTCTCCGCGCCCTCGGCGGTGCAAACTTCAAGGTTCTGGCGAGCCAGCCCGATAAGGAAAGTGTGATCGTAACGAGCCGGATCCAGATCAACGGCGCTGCGCCGATCAGGGTCGATTGGCAGCTCAACCCCACCAATCATGGCTACAAGGTCACCGACGTAATCGTCAACGGCATCAGCATGTCCAGCACGCAGCACTCCGACTTGATCTCAGTCATTCAGCGTAACGGCGGGCAATTGCCAGCCTTGCTGGTTGCCTTGCGCGACAAGAATGCGAGCAACGGTATCCTCCGATAATCGCGAATAGTTTCGTGTGAGATTTTAGCTGATGCTTGGCGGCCATGCGCCTTATAGAAACCAGAGTTAGGCACGACGTGCGGCTGCGGACCTCGCCGCGCTCGAATTGTCGTATTAATCTTGCGGCAGCTCAATAGGTCTCATTCGGTGACGGAAAGAGTATTGCATGGTCTGCCCTCTCCCCTCGTGCGCCGCCCACAGCAGGTGCTCGCTCCGATCGCCGCCGCCAAAGCGAGCGGTGCCGCGCTCAGCCGGGAGAGAACGCCGGTGTCGGATGTAGAGCTCGACACGGTGATGTAGAAGGCGTCGTTTGAGGCAGCGGGACCGAGAATTCGAATCCACTTCCCTCCACCGGTAAGTCTGCAAACTCTCGGTCCCTCTCGAGACGAATGGTCAACCTCGCGGAAAAAAAAGAGCAGGACGATGCGGTGGCCGGGCCTTGGAGGCTGGCGTGGTTCGCCGTGGTGCTTTCTGCTCTCGTCCTCAATTATTTTGGACAAGGCGCCCCTGGTCCTCGGGAGCGACCCTGTAGGAATTCAGCACGGTTCCCCAACGGCTATCGATCGTGTAGGCAAGCGCGACGCGCTGCGGATCACGAGCGTTCCACGCATCCTCGGCCATGCCGGACCTTCTGGGTCGCCGTTTCAAGTGTGAACGGTGGCAATCGAGGGCGGCTCTCGGCCATATGGCTCTCCCGGAAACTCATCACTGTATGTCATCAAATTGTAGTTGAATTTCGGAAATATTGCCGAGCGCCCCGACTTGCCCAGAGCCACATCGGGACTGAAGATGGCCGAGAGCTTCCTCGACCGTATCGCATTCCATGCCAGCATATGACGGTCGGCTGACGGGCTTTGGATATGGAGGGTTTAATGGAGGTCCAAGCCAGTACTGAAGAAGAGATCAAAAAGGCAGAGCAATATGAGGCTCTCAAACAGATGCTATTGCGCCTGCTTGATGATCCGCAGGTTCAGCAAAAAATCGTCTCCTTACTGATCTGCCGGCTCGGAGCAGATCTAAGGGATAAGGGCGTCTGGGGCAGGTCTACATGACCGCCCCTCGGGTATTAATTTCCCTTGTTAACCAATTTCATCTTTGGTATATGAAAGTGCGAGAAAAATGAATGCGGGATAGTATCATGAACAACGAAGTGCTCGATCCGCATTTGACCACGAAGATCGTTACGAGTTACGTGAGCCATAATACGATTGGAGCCGATCAGGTTTCAGAACTCATCACCTCGGTGCATCGCGCCCTTGGTCGGCTTGGACAGCCCGTTCAGGCCCAAGAAGCACTCACTCCTGCGGTGTCGGTGCGGCGATCGGTACATCGTGACTACGTGGTTTGCCTGGATTGCGGCTACCGGGGCAAAATGCTGCGACGGCATATCGCCACACGGCACGGATTAAATCGGGACGATTACCTGAAGCGCTGGGGATTGAAGAGCGACCATCCGTTGACCGCTCCTGGCTATTCAGAGCAGCGTTCAATGCTGGCAAAAGAACTAGGGCTTGGCCGCAAGCCGTCGAAGCCTACGCGGAGACGGAGCACCCGCACCGCATCGAAATCAGCGGATGGAGCAGCGCCGCCGCCGACCAGGAAAAGACAATCACCTTCTCAGGTCGC
>DASYBJ010000236.1:0-5093 GCA_036500845.1 Acidobacteriaceae bacterium | reverse complement strand
GTCTCTTTCGGGGATGATCGCTAACTCTTGCGAGGGGAAGGTTCGATGCGTTTCCACCCAAACAGACGAGCATCGATCGACCATGAACCCGGCCCTAACATTGCGAGGGCAGCACCAAACGTTCCTACCAGGATGTGCTCTATCCTCTGCATGTGCGGTGAGAAGGCCGAGCGTCTCAGCAAAAGCTACGAGAGTGCCAACAACCTGGTAGAGCAGAGGTTGAAAAAGATGGAAGTTCCTTCGATCAATCAGGGTGACATCAACTGGAACGGATTTCAGTGCCTGGGCTGCACTGAGCCCCCCGAAACCCCCACCAATGATCACAACCTGCGGCCGTTCCACATAAGCCATTAACCCTCTCCTATTCATCCCAGCAGGGGCCGGCAGTGCCAAGCGGAAGCGCACCGGCATCCACTTGGTCGTTCCGTTCTCCCGCCAGGAGTTGATTCCTTGCACGAGCGATGGCCGCTTTCACATTGTTCGGCCTCGTCCTCATGAGCAGAGCACAATCCATCAGGGCATAACGCTCGAACACGCAGATAACGAATGCCAGGCGATCGAAATCATCCAATTGCAGGATTTCTACAGACTCCCGCAGCGAATCCGTCAGGTCATCGCTGGCCCGCGGGTAAAAAGTAAATCCCGTTTCATGGCGTGTTTCGGTTTCTTTAGCTAAAACCAATCGGATCGCATTCCGCACCACCATCCTGCGGGCCCACCTGGGAAGCCACTCCTTCGAGACGGTACTCCTCTCGATGCAGTCCCTCATAGCGAGGATGAGGCATGTTTCGGCTTTCTCGGCATCGGCAGTGAGATGCAGCGCAAGACGCAAAACACCGGTCATCTCTCCTGTGAAGAACTGCCGTACGTCCTCGGGTACCATTCCTTTCTCCTTCATGCTTTTGTGCAGTCGTTACCGTCGGACAACTGCCCCTTCAAACCCGTTCCGCCACCGTGCTCGAGCGGTTCGGCTACTACCGGTTGCTCCAGCTGCTGCACCGACCAGTAAGCATCCTCGTCCAGTGCACGCACAGCTAAAGAGGCCACGCTGGGGAATGATTAGATCCTCGATCAGAGGGTCGGCTGCAAAAAGGCCCGTGCGCAATTCATCCCTCTGAATATGTTCATCGTCTTTTCCTTGGCGGCGCGTACTGGTTTTCCCAGCCCGATCAATGGTGGTTTCTGTCGCGCCGTTGCTAATTCTTCGCTCGCGGAGTAAACCGCCGGACAACGAATTCCTGCAATACCGCACGCAGCATGCGTTCCCCAGTTCCGATTGCAAAGTTTCCGAACACGAGCTTTGGGCCACGGTTCGAATCTGGGTAATATGTCTCGGTGAGGGCGCTGGCTACTAAGTCTCCGCCCAGGCTTGAGAAATTAAACTGCGGTCGCCCGTTATCTCCGCGGCAGATGAATGGGCTGAAGAGAGCATGTCTCATCCGTGACGAGGTCGTGCCCGTACCCCGGTAAAAATAACGCGGGTCCTGGTGCAGAAGGGATGGCAGAACGGCCCCACCTATTAGGGTGTCGCTGAATGCGGTAGCTGCTGTGGCGCCAAAGCGCTGACCATATCCTTTCGCCCCTAGCACGTAATTAGGCCTGGCTCCGGCTTGCTGTATTCCCGCATACGTTCCGATTGCGAGGATTGTGATCGGATCTCTCGCCACTCTCATCGCCAGCTTGAACTTCAGTTTGGCTGAAAGCGGCACGGCGTTTTTGGAATCATAGACAACATAGAAGTTCGGCACGATGCCCAAGATGCGCTGTTGTTCCTCGAGGCGAAGCTGCTCAGTCGCGATCTCTTCCCAGGAGGCGTGGACTGTAACCGACTCCACAGCCTCCGCCATTGGGACTCGAACGTCAGTCAACAGCACGGCACTCTGCTCAGGCTTCAGTAGGATCGGTTCGGATTTCCAATCTCCGAAACCGCTTGCTGATATTCCAATCTCGTAGGGGACTCCAAAGTCTAAGCTGTGGAACTCAAAAGCTCCTGCGTCATTCGCGGTTGTTGACTGCCCCTCGCACGGGTGTTGGCAGCGGAGAACGACGCTTGCTCCGGGTACGATTCCATCATTTACGTCAAGTACAGTGCCACCTATGCTTCCCTGACCGGACTCCGGCTGAGTCACATCCTCGGCGACGCTTTGGAGCGCGCAGAGCAACAGAAGGGCAGGTAAATATCTTCGTAGCATCACACATCCTTTCGCCTTATCTAGAGGCAACACAATGGCCAAACCCAGCGGAGTTCAATCCCTTTTGATTTCAGCAGGGCGTGGCGTAGCGGGTGTGCATAGTTGGGCCAAATGCCGAAAACACGGCGGCAGATCTGCCGCGCTCAGAGTATTCTTGGGATTCCGTTGAACGCAATTGCGATCCTTGGCGGATCGATTCTGCTTATCTTCCGGCGGTGATCGCCTTTATTCCCGTGGCGCGAGTTCTTCCTCCGGGAAGTGAGACCTTTGGAGGTCTTGCGGAACTGGTTTTGGCGCGCAACTACGCTACCTTCACAACACAATGTGGCGGCTCGCGGGAAAGCGATGTCCTATTGGCATTGCGACAGGATCGTCGCAACTGAAGTGGTTACACGCCTGGAAGAAGTCTCTCCACAGAGACGCGCATCCCCCAGTTTTTGAATATCTATTGAATCGGACCCGCGAACTATCGGTCTTTGGACGTGTGGTCGCTAGCCAGAAGTAATCCTGCCAGTCCATGACCCGAATCACGTTGGCCTATCTGCCAAGAAGCGAGGCATCGAGCCTGGGTTTCCTGGGTTTCCCACTGAATGAGCGCCAGATGGCCAGATCAAAATCCTTAACGGAGGTTTTCGGTTGGATGTGGCTAGTACCCCTTCTATTCCGATCGGGACGCTTGTCGTTGGGCTGTATGACGCCACAAGGAAGCAAATGATCTGGCGAGGAGATGCCAGCAAAACCGTCTACCTGAGAAAAGACCCTAATAAGAACTACCGGAACCCGCAAAAGGCCATGGTCAAACTTTTCAAGAACTATCCACCGCAGGCCGGTAAGTAAAGCGCGAGGGGATGAACAAGTTCGCGCTGCAGCCACTGAGCCCGTCTGCTGAGCAGTTGACGGGGCCGCCTAAGGAGAAGGAATGAACTCACGTTTCGGGGACGTTAGCGTCTGATATTCGGTCTGTCATTCAAAAGCCTAGGAAATGGTCGCTCAATTGCTCCGGATATGTGCACGGCAATTATCCTTGAAGATGTGCCACAGAAAATTACCCGCCGAGAATTTCTGCATCAGAGCGTCTATTTTTCTGCCTTCGCATTACTCGCTTCGCGCAACCAGCGGCTGGACGATTTTGTAGACAAGATTCAACCTGAGCCCGGCTCTCATCATTTCTTTGCGCTTGGTGATTGGGGCGAAGAATCGTCTCACGGGCAGCAGCGCTCTGTAGCGCGAGCCATGCGCGACTACGCAAACAAAAACAATCTCAAAGTAGAGAATTTGCTGCTTCTCGGCGACAACTGGTACGGATGGCTCTTTGGAGGAGCAGACTCAAGCCGGTGGAAGAGCCAGTTTGAGGAGATGTACCCGTCCGATTTTTGTCGAGGAAAATGCTATGCCGTGCTTGGAAACCACGACTACGAATACCGACCCGGAGATAAGGTAAAGGCTCAGCTCGAATACGCAAAGAAACTCACTCGCTGGACCATGCCGTCCAAATGGTACAGTTTCACCTTTCCCGAGTCGGAACCGCTCATCCGCTTTATCGCGCTCGACAGCAATTATCCGAATGGCGCCCATTTTTACGACACCCCAACCCTGCGCCCCGATGAAGTCGCTGCCCAGCGGGCATGGCTCAATGCTGAGCTCGAAAAACCATGCACAACGCCATTCACCTCCTTCATAGCGCATCACCCACTATTCTCTAACGGAGATCATGGTGATACACCAGCGGTTATCCGCGATTGGCAACCTTTACTGCAACAGCGTCACGTCCATCTCTACCTCAGTGGACACGACCACGATCTACAGCACTTAGAATTTGAAGGCAATCCAACCTCATATGTCATCTCTGGTGGCGGCGGTGCAACGCTCCGCAACTTGAAACAAAGCCCCGCGACACGCGGTCCCTATGGGTTGAAAGTCGCAGGTTTTACACACATTGAGGTGAACAAGCAGCAGATGATCGTGCGCCACGTAGACATCACGAGACGCATTCTGCACTGCTTTCGAAAATACCCAGACGGAAGTGTGGTCTTAGAGTGAGTTCGGCGGATCCCTCTTGCCATCCACTTCCACCAGTTGCCACTCTCCCGCATGAGAGCGGAAGTACTCCGTGACAGCGAGATTCGGTCTGGCAGCGATCTTCACGCTCCGCTAAGCAAAGCTACCGCGGGCCCAATCCTGCCCGCGACGCCGACTCCGAAAGTCCATGCCTGGGACGCACAGGCTGCGAATCAAGGCTATTTTTCGAAGTGCCCCCGGAGCCGCTCCATTATGTTGAGCTGCTGAGTATGGAAGCTCGCTCCAGCTGGGTGCTACTGAAGACCTGCCGCCGTCATTTCGGCACTTTTGACAACTTCTGCGCACGCGTAGCGCCACGCCCTACTGAAATCAAACAGTTTACAACTCCGCTCGATTTGGCATGTGTTTTGCCTCTAGATACGGCGAAAGGACGTGTGATGCTGCGGAAGATTTACTTACCCTTCTATTGCCTTGTCGCAGAGGATGTGACCCGGCCGGAGTTCGGTCAGGGAAGCATGAGTAGCACGAGTGTTACCTCCCTACTAAAAAGAGATTGCCGAGCGCCCCAATATAGTCAATCAACGCACTCGATCTGGGGTTCTCCGGGGGCGCCGACTGGCTCAACAATAGATACGATAAAGAGGCGACCTAACCGCCATGGTTGCAAGTAACCGATCTATCCACGGCTTGAAGATGTGCAGTTCCCAGAGCCTTCAGGCAGTGGAACGTGCGCCCTAGACTGCATTTTGGATGAACAGCCTGGGTATTGTTCGCCCTGGATAAGACGTTGTGCACGGGAGTTTGCCTGGGAGGCGATTGTGCAACTAATCGACGATACGTCACAACCCGCAACGCGATCGATCGGCTACTATGCCGCGGATG
>DASYBJ010000235.1:0-5000 GCA_036500845.1 Acidobacteriaceae bacterium | reverse complement strand
GCAGGTAAAAGCCTCTGTGCAGGCCGCAATCGATGCATTCGGTCGAATCGATGTGCTGGTCAACAACGCCGGCTACGGACTTTTCGGAGCAGTGGAGGAGGTCAGCGACACCCAGATCCGCCAGCAGTTCGAAACCAATGTTTTCGGACTCCTCAATGTTACTCGCGCAGTGCTCCCGCTTCTTCGCGAGCAGAGATCCGGCCATATACTCAATGTCACATCTCTGGGCGGCCAAGTCAGCTTCCCCGTCTCTGGCCTGTATCACGGCACCAAATATGCAATTGAAGGTATCTCTGAGTCATTAGCCAAGGAGGTCGCCCCATTCGGAATCAAAGTCACCATCATCGAGCCGGGCGGTTTCAAAACCGATTTTGCCAGCCGCGGGCGGGTACAGGCGGAACGAATTGCAGCCTATCAACCACTTTACGAAGCACTGTTCAAGGCGTTTCATGGCGCTGTTTTGGGGGATCCCGCGCGTGCCGCTCAGGCAATGATCCAGGCCGTAGAAGCGGACGAGCCGCCCCTGCGCCTGGCCCTCGGAGCCGATGCTCTGCACACGATCCGTGAGAAGCTCAATTCCGAACTCGAAGAGTACAAACACTGGGAATCTGTAACAGTCGCCACTGCCTTCGCAGATCCCGCCGAAGGCGCTCTAGACTTAAGAGCATTCGTGGCATAGCAGTTGGGCGCCCATCCTTCGTGCGCGGTATGCGTGAAAGGATGGGCTCTCTTTTTTTACGCAGCCATGGAATCCGCGTCCTTGCTCCGTAATGCATTCCTTGATTACGGGCGATCCGCGGGTGGCTATTGGTAGCCAGCCGAATACTTTCTCTGCCGGCGGTGACTTACTATCCGCTCTTCTAACGATCCCGCCTATCAGGCCTGCGACTGCATGTTCGCGTCTTTGCCCACAACACTGGATAAGGGGCAAACGCGGTCGTTTGTCCGGCGGCGGCGGCGTTGAACAAATCACCAGTTCGACGTGGCCGCCGGTCCGCCTCGGCTTTCACTTCCTTCATCGCCGCCAAACAGCCATCACCCGGTGCCGATCACAAGCCGATGGCATTCCCAAGGAATCTTTTCTAGAACACAACGGCGTACGCTCAAACGGGTCGGCGAACAGGCCCTGAGTTTAAGCGCTCTTCCTGGAAGTAACGGCAGAGAAAGCAGACCAGCACTGTTCTACCTCGTTGCTCCCGCAGTGCGGGCAGGCGGCTTTTTCCCTGTCATGCTCTGAGATCGTTAGAGTTTTCGAAAACGTTTGCTTGCAGGCGTTGCAGAAGAACTCATAGTGGGGCATTGGGGACACCTCCCACGGTCATTGGATCGTGTTGTGAATTCTAGACCCGCCACCGGAGGACGCTCAACCTGCAGCGCTCGTGGTGCACGCAGGACCACCCCGCCACTCTGGCTCAAAGACTCTTGAGTGACAGGCTGACATCCCAACTGTTGCGAGCCGTCCAAAGAGTTCGATGGAGTCTCACCAGCGACGGCTAGTCAAACCCGTATGGCCACAAGGAATAGGACCATCGCCGCTACGAGCGCCACAACGCGCAAACGGTGGAGCGTGTCCCATCTCTTGTGTTCTTCCCGCGCCTGTTCTGGAAGAGAATCAGAATCCAGCCGGGCCATCCGATTGTTGATAGGCACAAGGAACAGGATTGAAAGCAGAATCACCGCGGCCCAAATCCCGGTGGCAGTCACCAGCAAGGGAACGCTGGTTTCGCCGTGCCAGAGACTTGCTTCGAAACGCCGGATAATCAGCTCCCCGCGCCGCACAATTGTTTCGACGACGAGAAGCACCAGATTGACTGCGTACCAAAATGGCATCGCCGTGCCCAGCCTTTTTGCAAACAGGCGGATCGCTCTAGCCTGCGCCGGGCCGTCGAGTTGGGACAAGACCGGATTTACGAAGACCGACACGGCAAGCTCGGTGCCGATCAGCAACCCCATCGAAACAATCGTCGCAATGTTCAGAATCGATGCCATACTCCGCCTCCGCATCTGAAGACGCGCGCCGCCTATATACTGACTCAGATCTTCGTACTGACAAAGTTGTCAGCAAGTTCTCCACATGAGAGAGTGAGGGTTCGAAGAAATGCCGGTTTCAAAGAAAGAAGCTTCCGAGTGCCCCATTGATGCCATGTTGTCTGTGATTGACGGGCGCTGGAAAGGAACGATCCTCTGGCGGCTCTCGAATGGCCCAATGCGCACGAGCGAACTACGCCGCAGCATCCCTGGGATTACAGAGAGAATGTTGATTCGGCACCTGCAGGAACTAGTGCGGGACGGGATCCTACTAAGGCGGCTGGAGGCGAGCGTTCCTCCGCGTGTGCATTATTCGATCTCGAAATATGGTTGGACGCTGGTACCTGTATTGGAAGTGATCTGCGGCTGGGGCAGAAACCACCTCAAGCTCCGGAATCGCATTTCCTCTCCTTTGGTCAGAGTGAAATGAGCGCGCAGTCTCTCCTATATCCCTTGCCCTAAAATTCGTAATTCGATCCATATCCGCCGAGCGATCAGTATCGCCATCTCTCGAGCGAACGCTGCCGCCGTGCGCACAAATTTCTTGCAGCAGCGGGGGCAGTCGTGCGATAACTACGTCATGCGTAGTACGCAACACGTAGTAGAAGCCGAAAAGCCAGCGGAAATGGGGCACTATTCCGATCCGCCGTTGCTGGTGCTTGCCAGCCTCGCCAGTGGACCCAAGCACGGACACGCGATGATCGAAGACATTGCAAGCCTTTGCGGAACCCGTCTCGGTCCGGGGACCCTGTATGGGGCGATTGCGCGGCTGGAGCAGCATGGTTGGATCGAGCCGCTCCCACCTCATGAACGTCGCCAGCCTTATCGCATCACCGCTGAGGGCCTGCGCCTTCTCCGCGCAAAACTGACTACCCTGCATCAGTTCGCGAAAGCCGGACTGAGGAGATTGGAAGCGTCATGAACGCCAGACTCGCTCACCTGCTTGTGCGCCTCTACCCGCGCCCCTGGAGGGAGCGCTACGGCACGGAATTTCAGGCGCTCCTTGAGGACGGTCCTGGCGGCCTTCGCACGTTGGTAAACGCAATCTGGTCGGCACTCGGTGAGCACACCTTACCGGCTCGCGGGCGCGAGATGGATCGACCCCTACTCTCTTTTGGCGCCATCCTGAAGCGGCCGACCGCCTTTCTTCCCTTGGCAATGTCGCTTACCGCCCTGATGGTCGTGCTTGGTCACGCTGCGGTCTACGGCGTTGTCCATGAGACCGATGAGGGAGCCGCGGCCCATATCTGGCAGCTGCTCATCGCTGGACAGGTGCCATTGGTCGCGTTCTTCGCGATCAACTGGCTACCACAGGCTACAAGACAAACGCTGCTTGTACTCGCGATGCTAGCCGGAGCTACGCTCGCAAACTTCGCCGCCGTCTTCTTTCTCACTTAGCCGTCAGAGTGGGGATTACCGTCGGAAACTTTTGAGAATTCTTGAAGGATGCGGGTGATCAAGATTCTAGTTTCTTGTGAACTGCGCTCACGTGTCCCTTCAATGATCTCCCATCTCTCTGATCTGCTCCATGGCTTGACTAGCCGTATCTAAGGAATCTCTGACTAAGCATGGCGTTGGAAGGGACGGGCTTAGACAAATGAGCATGGTTTTAGCTATCTAGCGATCGGGAATTCGCTGAATCCGAGGTTCCTTAAGTCCTTCCCGCAAATCGATTGCCTTCACATTGAAGTCAGCAGCAGATGGCTCGATAGTTCAAGAGGATTTCTTGCACGACTAACTGAGGGGCCAAGCATGGATGAAATACGCCTCTCGTAACACGCATAAGTTACTTATGCGTGTTACGACGCGGCCGACGCAAGAGCCTTAGACATTCCACGAGATCTGGCAATACATCCCTGATCGGGTTCATTCTTGGACATAGGATCTGCTGGGCCAAAACAGTAAATCTTGACACATCATATATTTGATGATGTCATAGACACGACTTAGAACAGCCTGGTAGCTACTGCCTCCTAAGCAGTCTTGTAGCTACCGCCTCCCATCGGCAACCTTGTAGCAACGTCCTTAATTAGCTTCGCGAGTCGGGATGGTTATGAATTTTCCTGAACTGTCAGTGCCTTTTTATAGTCGAGCGCGTCACTACATGCGTCCCGGGCCGGGGCACTTTCTGATGTATATCTTTGGCCGTTTCCGTGTGGTCCGCTCGTTCATGGTCTGGATATATCGCCAGAGCCCAGCTACGCCATTGCCAACCTTTGGTCCGGCGTTTGTTGAGGATGTGGAGGTCGACGGCGCCGTACGCGAGATTCGTCAGCATGGATTTTTCTCCGGCCTGCAACTTAGCAACGAAGTGGTGGAGCAGTTGCGAACGTTTTCGTCATTCGCGACTTGTTTCGGAGATGGGAAAGTCGATTTTCCTTTTCGTTATGCTGACAAGCCCTTCGCCGAGCAGCAGGCTACGCGAACGTTTAGGCTGGGCAAGTATCACCACGCGCTCCGAACCTGTCCCGCGCTCCAGGCTCTCGCTTCCGATCCGAAGTTGCTGGCCATTGCTCGCGCGTACTTCGGCTGTGAACCAGTGCTCTTAGGTGCGCGACTGTGGTGGAGCTTTGCGGGTCCAGCCGATCCGAGAGAACAGATGGCAGCGGGTCAGGGTTACCACTACGATATCGACGGATACCGCGGCCTGACGTTTTTCTTTTACCTGACTGACGTGGAATCCTCGAACGGACCCCATGTGTATATCCGTGGAAGTCATGTGAACAAGCCGCTGAAGCACTTAGTCTCTATGTATAAAGGACGCAGCGATGCTCAAATCGACAAGTTCTATGGACGCGAACGTCAAGTCATTTTGTGCGGACCTGCGGGATTCGGGTTCGCCGAAGATACCTTCGGTTTTCATAAAGGCCTAAGTCCCGAAAACAGCGACCGCTTGATGGTTCAGGTGCGTTATGGACTTCACGATTATGGAACGGGCCGGAACGATTGAGCAACGAGCGACAACGAAAGCG
>DASYBJ010000234.1:0-16866 GCA_036500845.1 Acidobacteriaceae bacterium | reverse complement strand
TAAACGTGGTCAATATGCATGCATCTAATAAAGTATGCGCGTGTCTTCTCTTCCGATACTTAGCAGGGTGACATCGGTGTATTTTTGCGGGTTCAACAGCCGTGCCGAAGCAGCCAGTTTTCCTCAAAAGAGGCTTTCCACGCTTCCACGCGGAAATCGCTCGCTACCGAGGGGACTTTCCGCGCTTACCGCGCTTTTCGCGCACTATTCTCCTCCAACCGGTGCCCGGCTCTGGGCGACGATGACAGGGAAGCACACGATCGTAACCTGCAGCCGCTAGTGACCTGTCGCAGTGACTTCGTTAAAACACAGGGTCGTAGACCTTTGCGTATCAGCAATAGGTTCGGTCGCTTCCACAATATCTCCTTGCATTCGAGCGACGAGCGACAACGAGGCCGGGGAAATTTTCCCCGTCCCCCTAGCTTCGCAGCGAAAGACGAGCCTGCGGCGAACAACCAAGCCATTCTTCGTTGTTAGCCTAGACCTTGTAGCCACCAAAGCCTTCGGCCCCCGCCTCGCCGGACTTGGTTTTCGCTCGCAACGCTGTTCGCCCTAATAGCGTTAACAGGCGCTAGCTTGACCGTGCGGCTGGCTTTGATACGTCACAAGCTCTGACGTTAACTGCAGCGCTAAACGTATTCCATACATTCCGGAGGGTTGCTAGGCCGTGAGCCAGACCCCTACCGAAGCGGGGCTCGTGCAGCGTTCCGAAGCCATTACAAACCCATAAATAAAAACAAGTTTTGAGGTACTATGGGGCGGTGCAGCCGACGACAGTCAGCGCTTATTGCAAGGCCACAACACACGGGCGAACGTCGTTCGCATGGCCAATTGAAGTACTTGGGAAGCAGCTCGAGGAGGTCCCGCGGCGCACGCTGCTTCGTCTGGGATTGCGGATGATGTTTCACAAGAATGCGTCTCGCTGGCGTTGCGGTATCCTGCCTGGTGGTAGCCGGCCCTGCAATACATGGAGCTGTGGTATTGCTTGCGCGGCGTTTGCCTTCGTGACCCAGCTGTCATATGCGCAGAGCGCCACTACCATGCAAAAACCAAGTAATCTTAAATGCGATTCGATGGTAACTCCCATCGGCATTGACACGCCTCAACCTGAGTTCTCCTGGCAGCTTCAAGACCAGCGTTTTGGCGCCAAGCAAACAGCGTACGAGATACAGATTGCAACAACTCCAGAACTAGCGACCGCGAGCAAACCGGATGTTTGGGACAGCGGGCGCATCGCCTCCGAAATGTCAGTCGGCGTTCCCTACGCAGGGCCTGCTCTGAAGCCAGAAACCCGCTACTACTGGCGTGTGTTGCTAATGGATAAAGACGGTGTCGCCTATTCTCCCAGCGCTGTGACCTGGTGGGAAACAGGGCTAATGGATTCGGCGAATTGGCGCGCAACTTGGATTGGATACGAACTCCCTGAAGAGCAGCGGATTCGCGAGTCGGGCGCGCAATGGATCACCAACGCGGGAGAAGGGAAGTCCGAATCGGGTGACACTCATCATGATTTCCGCTATATCTTTACTCTCTCCAGCGCCGTGCGTCGGGCGCACCTATATGTAACTGGAAAAGATACAGCTGCGGCATGGGTGAACGGAAAACAGGTGATCGAGGCAGAGCCCCTTCTCCCGTGGAAGCAAATGCCTTGGAAGATTTACCGCGAGCAGGATGTTACTGCCCAGCTCAGGCAAGGCAAAAATTCATTGGCGATCGGAGTGAGGCTCTACGCAACGAGTACGGGAAGCAGCCACACCGGACAAAGCAACAGCCGCACGCCGATGAGTGCCTGCCTGTCGATCGAGATGGCCGACGGCACAGTTACTCTGCTCAAAAGTGGTGAAGATTGGAAGGCGGCGTTGAATCCTGCCGCCCAGGACTGGTACGATCCGGCATTCTCCGACGATACTTGGCAGAACGCAGTTTCCTACGTCTCGAACGATTCCTCCGAAGGACCGGACGTCGGCAGACCTTGGCCCACGGACACTGTAAAGATGTTGCGGCGCAGCTTCGATGTGAAGAGCCCGATCCGGGCGGCGCGGCTCTATGCGACTGCGCTTGGTTTCTACAAGTTCTGGATGAACGGGCAGGCTGTGGGAGATCAGTTGCTCGCGCCTGGATGGACGGACTATCGCAGGCGGGTCGTATACCAAGTCTACGATGTAACCGCCAAGGTCAAGACCGGAGAGAACGCGATCGGTGCGTATCTTGCGCCCGGCTGGTACTCCACTCCGCTCGAATGGCTGCAGGAACCGTACAACTACGGGAACACGCAGCCTGCTCTGCGAGCTCAGCTTCGTCTCGAACACGCCGACGGTTCGGTCGAATGGATCGCGACGGACGCAACCTGGAAAGCCGATATCGCACCGATCCTGAAAGCAGAACTCTATAACGGCGAAACCTATGACGCGCGACGTGAACAACAGGGCTGGAATATGCCCGGCTTCTCCGATGCACGATGGAGCGCGGTCCGGTCTGTTCAGGCGCCTGAGCTTGCGATCATCGATCAGGATTTTCAGCCCATTCGCGTCGAGAAGGTTCTCTCCGCAAAGACGTTGACTAGTTCTCAGCCAGGAGTCTATGTTTTCGACTTCGGCCAGAATCTAGCGGGCTTGGCGCGGCTGCAGGTGCAAGGCGCGGCTGGTACCGAGGTGCGGATGCGCTTCGCCGAAGTGCTGAATCCTGACGGAACGATTTATACGGCGAATCTGCGGACAGCAAAAGCGACCGATACATACACCCTTTCAGGAAGAGGGATGGAGCGGTACCAGCCTCTCTTCACCTTTCATGGATTTCGCTACGTCGAGATCACAGGATTGAAATCAATACCCCAGATCGGGGCAGTGAGCGCGATCGTCGTTCATACCGATGCTCCTTTCACCGCCCGCTTAGAGACGGGCAGTCCAATGATTAATCAGTTATGGAGCAATATCCTCTGGGGACAGAGATCGAACTTCGTTGGCGTTCCGACTGACTGTCCGCAGCGAGATGAAAGGTTAGGATGGACTGCCGATGCTCAGGTCTTTTGGCGGGCCGCTTCTTACAATATGGACCTGGCGCAGTTTTCCAAAAAGTTCGCCGGAGATATTCGCGATACCCAGGTCGGCACGCCCATGTATGGGGTCTTTGCTCCGGGAACCTCGATGGCAAGCCCAGGCTTTGGTGCAGGCTGGAGCGATGCTGGTGTCATCATTCCTTGGACTTCGTGGTTACAATCGGGCGATCCAAGGACAATCGAGCAGAACTGGCAAGCGATGGAGAAATACCTGGCTGCCGTTGAGCAAGAGAGCCCGGATTTCCTCTGGAAGAAATCGGGAATTCCCTACGGCGACTGGCTCTCGCCAGAAGGCCGGACCAGACAAGACTTGGTCGCGACGGCCTACTGGGCTTATGACGTGACGCTGATGAGACAGATGGCTCATGCGCTGGGCAAAACAGAAGAAGAGAAGAAGTACGCGGCGCTCTTCGAAAAAATCAAAGCGGCCTTCATCGCCGCATTTGTTCATCCGGATGGCTTCATCGAAGGCGCTGACAACAGCCCGTCCCCGTTTGGGCAGATGGATAACCCTGAGGCCAGGAGCAAAGGCGGCGATACCCAAACTGGGTACGTGCTGGCTCTTCATATGAGGCTTGTTCCGGATTCACTGCGGAGCGCGTTGGGTGCGAAGCTGGTCGGCAAGATTGAGGCCAATAGTTCGCGCTTGGCAACGGGATTCCTAGGAACTCCGTATCTTCTCTCCGCGCTTGTTGATACAGGTCACGCTGATGTTGCTTACCGGCTCCTGCTAAACACGGACTACCCATCGTGGGGCTATCTAGTAGCCCACGGTGCCACGACCATGTGGGAGCGCTGGAACGGGGATCAGATGCGCGGTGATCCGAGCATGAACTCCTACAATCACTACGCCTATGGCGCAGTCGCCGACTGGATCTACAGTTACGCAGCTGGAGTGGACGCCGATGCGAGTGATCCCGGATTCCACACCATCCGTTTGCACCCGAATTTTGACGCTCGCATTGGAAGCGTCGACTTCGCCTATCTCTCCCCCTACGGAGAGATACGTTCCACGTGGTCTGTGAAAGGATCAACCGCGTCGTGGAATGTGACGATCCCGCCCAACTCTCAGGCTCGCCTGCCCCTGACAGTTACGGAACAATGTAGCTTTTCTCTCGATGGCGTGCCGATCGCCCAAAGCGAGAAACTACGTACTATAAAAGACGATTCCGGCGAAGAGGCTTATGAGCTGCCTGCCGGATCGTATTACTTTTCTGTAGCGATTCAGCACTAGTGTTCTGAGTCCAAAGTTCGCTTAGGCTTCCAGCCGTGCCAAAAGCAGTCACTAAATTCACCAGCTTCAGTCCCTGAGGTCATCGCCGTTCGCTTCCCGCAAACTCAACAGATCCAGTAAAAGAACTTCAGACTTGGACACGAGCGCATCCGTGACCCAATCAGGAGGCGCAACCTACCGCCAGTATCCCGATACCCAGACCCACCCGCCTCCGCGAGGCACCCACCGCCCCGGAACCCAAATCGCATGGGGACGGGGCGGTCTCGCCCAGTATCCGGGCCTCCAGATGTAACGGTGGCCATCCCACCGGTAATATCCGGGGATCCAGACCCAACCGGCATGCAACGGCCGTCCGGGACGCTCGACTACGACCGGCGGCGGCGGACCAATACGAACAACGACCTGTGCGTTCGCCGTATTCGCAATGCCGATCGCGAGACCGGCTCCGCACAATGCAACGAGAACCCGCTCTTTCAATTTCATAATTGGTCCGGAAATCTCTTGCTCTTCTTCGAGATCGAGTTTGCAACTTCTGAGCGGCTGCTTTTCGCCTCCAGAGCTGTCCTGCGATACTAAACCCTGGCGCTCCGCGGGAGTTGCTCGGGAGAGCCCCGGCAACCCCAAAACGGTATAGTCTGGGTTTGGAACTATGAATTTTCTAAGCCGAGTTGCTCCTCTGGCTGTCTTGTTTGCGGGGCTCGCGGTGGCGCAGCAGTCTTCTCCGCCCCCCGCGCCAGCGGCCGAACTACCCGATTCGCCAGTTGCCCAATCTGTGCCGGTAAAGATTGAACCGACCGGGGCCACTGCGGTCTTTGACACCAGTATGGGCAGGATCACGTGCAAACTCTTCCAACAGGAAGCACCATTGGCGGTTGCCAACTTCATCGGTCTGGCGCAAGGGACAAAGGACTGGACCGATCCGGCGACGAAAGAGAAAGTACACGGACGTCCCCTTTACAACGGCACGACCTTCCACCGAGTGATTCCTGAATTCATGATCCAGGGGGGCGATCCCCTGGGCAACGGGACAGGCGATGCTGGTTATTTCTTCGCCGATGAATTCAATCCCAACCTCAACTTTGATGTTCCCGGGCGCCTGGCGATGGCGAACTCCGGTCCAAATACCAACGGATCGCAATTCTTCATCACTGAAGTACCGACCGAGCATCTTAACCAACGTCATACGATCTTTGGACAATGCGACGATGTGGGAATTTCGGTTGTAAAGACGATCACGCGCGTCGAGCGCGATGCCAATGATAAGCCGCTGCAGCCAGTCATTCTCCAGAAGGTCACGATTGTCCAAGAAGGGCAGCCTCTACCCGCTGCGCCGCCGCCGTCTGCCCCAGTTTCCCCAGCAGCAACACCGCCCGCCGGCGTTCAGGCCGTGCCCGACGGTTCGCCACGCTGATTCAGGCGCTGACGATGTATGTTCAGACGCCCGACCTTGTACGTAGCCATAACAGGCACAAACCGTAAGGAGAGTATTGTATGTCTCGTGACCCCGGCACTTATGCCATCTTCAACACCAGCGAAGGCGCCATCGTTTGCCGCCTTTTTGACAAAGAGGCGCCCAAGACAGTCGCCAATTTTGTTGATCTTGCCGAAGGCAAGCGCGAATGGACTCACCCGGTAACCAATAAAAAGAGTTCTGAGAAACTCTACGACGGTACGGTCTTTCATAGGGTCATTCCCAACTTCATGATTCAGGGTGGAGATCCTGCGGGAACAGGTTTCGGTGGTCCAGGCTACAAGTTCGAAGATGAAACGAAAGGGTCTCCGCATTCCTTCCAAGGCCCGGGCAAGCTGGCGATGGCGAATGCCGGTCCGAATACGAACGGCTCACAGTTTTTCATCACCGTTGCGCCTACACACTGGCTGACAGGAAAGCACACGATCTTTGGCGACGTCGTCGAAGGCTACAACGTGGTAGAGAAAATCGCAGCCGCTCCACGTAACGGCCAGGACAAGCCGAATAAGCCGATCACAATTCATTCGGTTGTCATCGAGCGGGTCTAACATCCGATTTAACCTGCAGAGCTCAAGCAAGTCCGGAACTCGCAGTCCCTGTTCGAACCTGGCAATGGATGGGGCGCCGAAAAAGGTGGCGCTCCATTACTCATTCGGTCCGAAATTCGGCTAATTGAAATGTCCAAGCCATCCCGAGAGGTCCTGCTGTCTGGAGGTTCACGCCCGTTGTCTAGAGGTTCTTGGATGGCCAAGGATTCACTCCGCCGCCTCGGCAGCGATGCGGCAGGCAACTACAAACGCCTCAGCGAGTAAACCGGCCCCCCGACCTCACGCATCTTCTTAAAGAATGCCAGCTCACGTTCTCCAAATATTTCGCGGCCATGGGCACGAGTGGGCGATCGGCGTCGTCATTGTCAGCGTCGCATTGCTCGTGAGCCTCTTTGCCCACGATATTTGTTTTCGTATCCTTGCGCGATTCCGTCCAAAAGCACAGCGTGGCCCATCGACATTTCTGCTGCTTGCGCAACGTTTGCGCCGCCCTGCACAGGTGATTGTCATTCTCACTGGCATCGGAATCGTGGTGCCCCTGCTGCCCGTCCCCCATCACATCCTTGATCCCGCGCGGAAAGTGCTTTGGGTTCTCTGGTTCGTAAACCTTGGCTGGTTGATGATCGCCGCTGTCTATGGCTTTGAGGACGCTCTGGTGCAGCGTTATGACATCAACGCGTCGGATAACGTACGTGCCCGCCGAATCCGCACGCAGTTGCACCTCATGCGGCGCATGGTGATCACATTACTTGTGATCGTGGACGCCGGCCTAGTGCTCTCGCTCTTCCAGGACTCAAAGATCTGGCACTACGGCGCGGGGCTGCTTGCCTCCGCCGGATTAGCCAGTTTGGTACTCGCAACAGCAGCCAAGACCAGCGTCTCCAACCTACTTGCTGGTCTGCAAATTGCGATTGCCGAGCCCATTCGACTCGATGATGTCGTGATCGTGGAGGGAGAGTGGGGCCGCATCGAGGAGATTAGCACCACCTATGTTGTCGTGGCGATCTGGGACAAGCGCCGCCTGGTCGTGCCCCTCAGCTACTTCATCGAGAATCCCTTTCAGAATTGGACACGCACAACCTCAGACCTTCTGGGAACCGCATTTCTTTACGTCGATTATTCAATTCCGGTTGATGCTCTGCGCACGGAGTTGCGGCGGATTCTCGAGAATGAACCACTATGGGACCGCCAGGTTTGCGCTTTGCAGGTCACGGATCTCTCTGAGCGCACAATGCAGATCCGTTGCCTGCTGAGCGCGCGCAACTCAAGCCATCAGTTCGACCTCCGCTGCATCGTGCGTGAGAAGATGATCTCCTTCATCAAGCAGAACTATCCGGAGGCCTTCCCACTTACGCGCTTTAGCGCTCTAAACCATGAGCCCGACACGCTTGGGAACTTTCCGGTGCATAACCAGTCTGGAGACGTCTCTAGACGCCAATAACCGCGCAGAGCTCCTTGACGGCCTCGGCACTCTTCTTAAGCGCAGTCTCTTCTTCCTTCGTGAGCTTGATCTCAATGATTTGCTCTAGACCGCGCTGCCCTAGTTTGCAGGGCACGCCCACATACAGTCCCTCAATCCCGTATTCACCTTGCAGATAAGCCGCGCAAGGGAGAATCTTCTTCTTGTCTTTGAGAATTGCTTCAACCATCTCTGCCGCAGCTGCCGACGGAGCGTAATAAGCGCTGCCGGTCTTCAGATGCTTGACGATCTCTGCGCCGCCATCGCGCGTGCGCTGCACCAGACGTTCGATAGTCGCTGCATCCATCAAGTCGGTAATCGGGATACCTGCCACGGTAGAATATCGGGCGAGCGGCACCATAGTGTCGCCGTGGCCGCCGAGGACGAACGCCGTTACATTCTCTACGGAGACCTTCAGCTCATCTGCGATGAATGTCCTGAAGCGAGCCGAATCGAGCACTCCGGCCATCCCGATCACACGTTCGCGGTTGAACTTCGAAAGCTTATAGGCGGCTTGGGCCATCGCATCGAGCGGATTGGAAACGATGATCAGGATCGCATTCGGGGAGTTCGCGACAACTTTCCCTACGACCTCGGACATGATCTTGTAGTTTGTGTGCAACAGATCGTCCCGGCTCATGCCCGGCTTGCGGGGCAGACCTGCTGTGATCACAACGATGTCGGAGTTTGCGGTATCTGCGTAGTCATTGGACCCGATCACATCGGCGTCGCGCTTCTCAATCGGGAGCGCCTCTCGCAAGTCCAGCCCCTTGCCTTGCGGTATTCCTTCAACGACATCGATCAACACCAGATCGGCCAGTTCCTTGGCTGCAATCCAGTGGGCCGTGGTTGCGCCGACATTCCCGGCGCCTACGATAGTAACTTTGCTGCGCATAGTTCTCCTTAAGCTCTAATCAATACACAAAAACAATGACCCGGTATTCTCTTGCCGGCGGAATGAGCCCCTTCTCGTGTGCAACGAGAGGGGCCTTGCGAGGCCCTATTTCATGGCTTGAATCATTCGCGTGGCGAATTCGCTGGTAGACACTTTCATCGCGCCTTGCATTTGCCGCTCGAAGTCGTAGGTAACAAACTTCTGCTGGATCGTCTTTTCCATCGATCCTTCGATGAGTCTGGCCGCCTCTTTCCATCCCAGAAAGTCGAACAGCATCACCCCTGAGAGCATGACCGAGCCCGGATTGATGACGTCCTTGTCTGCGTATTTGGGCGCGGTTCCATGCGTCGCCTCGAAGACTGCGTAGCCGTCTCCGATGTTCGCTCCGGGAGCAATCCCCAAGCCTCCCACCTGGGCGGCGCAGGCATCCGAAATGTAATCGCCATTGAGATTAGGCGTTGCGAGGACGCTGTATTCCTCTGGCCGGATGATCACTTGTTGGAAGATCGAGTCGGCGATCCGGTCGTTGATCAGCAACTTCTGTTTCCACTGTCCCTTGCCGTGAGTTGGTCCAATGCTGTCAATTACCTGTTTGACCTCCTGGTACAACTCCCGGCGGAAGTCGTCCGATCCGAACTCGAGGCCTGGCTCGATGAGGCCGGCGTTCGCTTCCACGCTTAGTCCCGGGTTGGCTTCAATGTTTCCAAGAATCCAGCTCTCCCGTTCCGTGATTGTCTGCTGCCGGAACTCTTGGGTGGCCACTTCATAGCCCCACTCACGGAATGCGCCTTCTGTAAATTTTTGAATGTTTCCTTTGTGCACCAGGGTGACCGACTTACGCCCGTTCTCGAGCGCGTGCTGGATGGCCTTTCTCACTAACCGCTTTGTCCCCGTGATAGAGATTGGCTTGATACCGACGCCGGAGTCTTCGCGGACCTTTTTCTTCCCGCCCTTGAGCATCTCGTTGTTGAGGAAATCGATGAGCTTTTTGCTTTCCGGCGTCCCTTCCTTGAACTCGATCCCGGCATAGACGTCTTCTGTGTTCTCGCGGAAGATGACCACGTCAAGCCTCTCCGGATGCTTCACAGGACTCGGAACGCCCTGATAGTACTTCACCGGCCGCACACAGGCGTAGAGGTCCAGGATTTGCCGCAGAGCCACATTGAGAGAGCGAATACCTCCGCCGACTGGCGTGGTGAGCGGTCCTTTAATCGAGACCCGCAGGTCGCGGGCCGCATTCACCGAGTCGTCAGGCAACCACGTCTTGAAGGTGCGAAATGCCTTTTCACCCGCGAAAATTTCGAACCACTTCACGGCACGCTTGCCGCCATACGCTTTCTGTACGGCCGCGTCGAAGACTCGCTGCGACGCGCGCCAGATATCGCGTCCGGTCCCATCGCCTTCGATGAACGGAATGATTGGTTGATCGGGAATTTGGTAGGTGCCGTTCGAGTATTGAATCGCCTCGCCGTCTTGCGGCAAGGGAAGACCGTTGTAGCTTCTGTGCATGAGTGCAGATCTCTCCAAAAAGGGAAAAGCGAATGATTGAAAGGACAGGAAAAGGCTAGATCATTGTTCCCACAAGTGTAAAGGAGAGGTAGTTTGCAGAAGGTCATCACACGTGCATCCGCATGGGACCAGCTGCAGTGCTCCAGGAGGAGTCCAGGAGGAGTAATCTGGAGATATGCACAGGCGGCCAACTCTTCGCATCGCGTCCGCTCTCGTTCTCTTGGCTTTTGGATTCTCGCTCGCCAGCAGGCAAGGACGGGCTCAGCAGTATTCGGCCGAGAAGCCTCTTGGCGCGTCCGCACAGCAACTGCCCTCGTTTCTCAAGCAGTCCGGCATCAGCCAGAACCTCAACCAGCGGCTCCCGCTCGAGGATTCGTTCCGCGATTCCGACGGAAGGGAAGTCGCGCTCGGCTCCTATTTTAAGGAGCGGCCCGTCGTTCTTGCTTTGGTCTACTACAAGTGCCGTTTGCTTTGTCCCCAAGTCCTCAACGGGATGGCGACCGCTCTGCGCGAAGTCGGCTTCACCGCCGGAAAACAATACGACGTGATCGTCGCGAGCATCGATCCGAATGATGCTCCGTCCGATGCCGCAGCCGAGAAGCAGCGGTTTCTGGGCTGGTTGGGAGATCCGGGCGCGGCTTCAAGCCTCCACTTCCTCACAGGCACGCAAACCTCGATTCACGATCTCGCCCAAGCCACAGGTTTTCATTACGTGCAGGTCCCCGGACCCGACGGAAAGATGGACCAATATGCCCATTCGAGCGTGATTATGATAGCTACGCCCGATGGTCGCATGTCGAAATACCTTTCGGGTATCGAGTACCAGCCGCGAGATGTCCGGCTGGCGGTGATCGAGGCGAGCAACCGTCATATTGCCAAGGCGAGCGATCTGATTTTGATCTACTGCTGCAACTACAGTCCGGCCGCCGGTAAATATACCGTGTCGGTGCTGCGAGTGATGAGCCTGGCTGCAATGGGTTCAGTCTTCATGCTCGGTCTGATGATCTATCTGTTGAGCCGAAAACCGAAGAGCACACCGCGTCCGGCTTAGCGATGACAGCAGCGGCCGGCTTCCCGCGGTATTTGATCCTAGTTTGAACGTACACTGCGAAGTGCAACATATCGCGTTTCCCATTCCCAGCCGGGTTTTGCCAGGAATGGAAAACTCGCGATCTCCATGCACAGAGTAGTGGTTTCGCCTTCTCCGTACGAGGCCCACCGATCACGAGCCCAGGCATTACCACTCCAGTCATCAAAAGGTACGTCATTCGCGCCGCTGTACCACTACTTCCTGAAATCTGCCGGTAGAGGAATCCTGATTCTTCTCTTCTCAACTCTGGTGAGGAATGCCGGCTCATTTGTGAAACAGTTTCGGGGGGAAGGCAGGTCCTAATTTTGTGTGGCGGTCGTGTTTTGAGCGACCGTAGAGTCAGAGGCGGAACTTGGGTTCACAGTTGCTCCACCAGATTGCTGAGCGGACTTAAGAGCTTCACGGCGCTTTTCCAATTCCGCATTTAAAGCTGCTACCTTGGCCTTCTCATCCTCCCACCGTTTGTTCGCGTCATCCAGCTTCTCCGTTTCCTTGATGAGCGCCTGATTCAATTTGAGGATCGTGCGCTGCTGCTCTACTTGGTCCTCAAGGAGCTTATTCTGCTGTTCCAGCCCAGTCCGCAAAGCGGCGTGATCTGGTATTGGATCTGAGGATTTGGCTGAACTGGATGGAGTGGCCGCCGAAGTCGCGGCTCCTGAACCTGAGTTAGACGTCTGCTGGCAGACTGTTGGTACAGTTGCTGCCACGCACATAAAAAGGGCCGCTGCAGAGACAAGGCGCATGGAAACCTCGGTGGAAAGATGTGATTCCTTGATGGCAGTCCCGGTGTTCATCAAGAGCGGAACTACCAAGTAGGACTATGCGCCCGGAGGACAGTTCGTGGAATGCTACTAGGTTGACACTGGCGTGCTACTTTTGTGCCATTGAAGCACTTCGCCAATGGAAATCCCATTCGCTCCGTCATCGCGCGTGCCGCCGGGCGCTTGTAGCCTCCGGGCAGTTGGATCTGTCACCAGCATTACGGTCCTAGCGTTCCAGTCCCGGGTTCCACAAACGACAAGTACAGCCAGCAAGGCCGCAGGCTCGGTCTCGAAGACCAATGCGGGCTAATCCGCAATGAGCAGCTCGCCGGGAATGATGGGCCGTGTTCGCGGCAACACCCCCAGAGCTGCGGCTACACCAACCGCGATCAGGACCAGAACAAATGCGACCAGCTTCAGTTCGTTCGTGGCTGGCGTTTTGGGCAGTATCTTCCAAAGGACGAGCAGCGTCGCCTGAGCGAGCACCGAGGCCCACACTGCTCCATAAAAATAGCGGCGCTCGGTCCCTTCTCCCCTTGTTGATCGCATGACCCGCGGGAGAAAGCCGAACAACCCGAGCAAGAGCACAACTCCGAAGATCGGGAAGTAGGCCCGCGCGTAGATCTGCTTTAAGCGCCAGCTCCCGGTTGTTACGGCGATCACCAGGCCCGCGAGATTGAGAAGGGTGAAAGTGACAACTGCATTCCAGGCAAAGGTGTAGCAAACCTTGCGATAAAGCGGGTTAGGCTTATCTTCAGTAAACCGAAGGATATAAGGACGAGGTTCAACACCGGGAATTTGGCCGAAATATCCCGCTACACCGGTGGCTGCCATCACGAACAGCAGCCACATCACGTTGTTCCTGCTGCCCCCACTGGCGAAGAGATCGAATGTCCAAGGGCCGGGAGCAAGAAAGAACACCCAAATCCAAATCGGCCAATGCGCCAGCCGATAGATTCTGGTGTTGCGCTCGCGCATCTTGCGCAGATCAGCATATTCAACCTTGATGGGATACATCATTCAGCTTACATTGTGCCTCAATCGTCAGTCCTTTTGCAGGGCATTGGACAAGTGTTAAAAGGGCGGTCCAATTACGAGTGCAACCTTGGCTAGCTGAAGACGGGCCCCCCTTCTTATAAAACCAGCCATTGGGCCATCTATTCTGCAAAACTGGTCACAATAGAATGGTCCTGTGCCGATCTTCACGAAGATGCGAAGCGTTAACAGCGGGCCGATGAGAATGACGCTCCGGTCATTCTCCCTTGCTCTGCTGCTCTTTGGAATCTACTGCGCTTCGCAACCAGCGGCGCGTGCGTATTCTCCCCCTTGGGTCAGCCCCGTTGCCTCCTCGCAGGTGGTTCACGAAGGCGGGGCAACCATCCAGATCGATTTCGCTCCCGGCCACCTCGATCTGCCGGTCAGCCGCGTTGTCGAGTGGGTTCATCAAGCCGCACTCGCGGTAAGTACGTACTACGGCCGCTATCCAGTAGCGCGTGCGCGCATTCTGATCGTGCCCAGTGCAGACCGCCATGGGGTGCTTCGGGGAACAACCTGGGGCGATGTGGGCGGTTTTCCTGCATTCACAAGGATGGCGCTCGGAGAGCACACGATTGATCAAGAACTCACCGACGATTGGATGATGACTCACGAAATGGTCCATACAGCCCTCCCCAGCCTTGCGGACGAAAATCACTGGTTGGAAGAGGGAACGGCGACCTACATCGAGCCCATCGCGCGAGTCCAAACCGGCACCCTCACACCCGAGAAGATCTGGGCCGACATGGTGCGGGATATGCATAAGGGAGAGCCTGGTTCCGGGGACGGGGGTCTCGACCAGACACATACCTGGGGCAGGACGTACTGGGGCGGAGCGATGTTTTGCCTGGTTGCAGACGTGACCATCCGGGAGCAAACGAAGAATGGCAAGGGCCTGCAAGATGCGTTGCGCGCGGTAGTTGCCGCCGGAGGGACGATCGACAAGGAGTGGCCCATTTCGCGGGTGCTTGCCGTTGGAGACCAGGCTACCGGAACGGCGGTGCTAACTGATCTGCATGTGAAGATGGGCAAATCAGCAGCGCCCGTGGATCTCGATCAACTCTGGCAACGTCTCGGCATACATTACGAACAGGGGCAGGTCAGCTTCGACGATCACGCCCCTTTGGCCGCGATACGGAAGAAGATCACCGCGCCCGAACGCTGAGGAGTCTTCCTGAGTTCGAACGTGGCATCGGGTTGGTTAGGGCGCTCGGTGCAGTCTCGCATCGAATGGCGGCTGAATCTCGCTCAAGTCGGGGCCAAGCGGGATGAGCGTGTTGCCTTTGACTTGGTAATTCTGCGTCCGATTTGAGGACTCAAGGCTCAAAGCATATACAGTTCCATTTGGATCAGTAGCGGTGCCCTTTTCAACGAACCACTTGCCCGCGCTCACATTGCTTGTGTCGCCATTGCGCGCGCCCAGATACGTCATACTCTGAACATAATAGGCATCGACAAAGTTGTTCGGCCCAGGGGTATAGAGCAAGAGCGTCTGGTTGATTCCGCTGCAGTCGGCGCAAGGCGACTTACCGGTGAACTTACCAAGTAGAACACCTGCCGGCTTGACCGCTGGCGCGGGATCGGCCGCTTGGCTGGTAACCGCTATATCGAGAGTGAGTTTGCGAACCGGAGCGGAGTTCTTCTCCCAGGGGCGGGCATAGGCAAGTACAAGACGATCCTCTCCTGGGGCCTTGGCAGTGAATTCTCGTTGCTGCCTGCCTTCCGTTCCGACCTTTTGAGTCTCTCCGGGCAGATTGGTCGCGGGTCCGGGTTTCAGAATGCCTTCGTTATTAGCCATAACCTGCCAACCATAGCCCGTCGAGACATTCGACTTCAGAACCACGCGGAGAACGTCTCCAGGATGAAGAACCACCCGCGCAGCACTGCCTATCTCGCCGATCTCGACATAGTTCCTCCCCGTCGCCGCATGAGCCTGGATCAAGCAGGCCCACAGGAAAGTGCAACCTGCCAAGAGAGCCCGAACTGTGCTGGGCGGCAGTTGAATGTTCCTTCTCATCAGGCATCTCCACACGCGAGAATTCGTCAAGAAGCGCACGCAATTGACCCGGGGACCCCCCATTTGCGGCTCCGCACCCTCGATCATTGGAGAATGGCGGACCGCATCAGCCCCAAAGAACGTAACATAGCATGCGGGCAAGGCGCTGGCCGAGGCATCTGAGCGTATCAGTTCACGCTTCTCAAAGCGATAGGGCCGATCGCGGAGGTATCCTATTTGCGGAGAGATTTATGCCGGTCATTCGAATCTGCAAGAATTGTGGGCGCAAGAATCGTGTTGGGGCCGAGCACCTCGCCGACACCGGACGCTGTGGTGAATGCAAAAGCCCAATTCCACCGCTGAACGAGCCGCTCAAGGTGGATACTGCGCTTTTTGACGAAATAGTTCAGAAGGCCCGTGTGCCGGTTCTCGTGGACTTCTGGGCGGAGTGGTGTGGACCGTGCCGCGCTGCCGCACCGGAAGTGTCGCGTACGGCGAACGAGATGGCCGGGCGGGCAATCGTGCTGAAAGTGGATACGGACCAGCATCCGGAGTTGGCTGCCAGGTTTAATGTTCGCGGGATTCCCAATTTCGCGGTTTTCGCGGGGGGCAAGCTGATTCAACAGCAAGCAGGACTCGTGGGCCACGATCAGATGGAGGCCTGGCTGCAGGCCGCCGCACCGGTTTCAGCTGCCTAGCAGGCTGCGGAAAAACGCGCCGAAGCAACGAGCGAGGCGCAAGAAGATGTATCACCCGATTCGGAACACCCCAAGGAATAGACGGTCGATTCGCCACAGACCAGTTTTCCGCAGCCTGCTAGATTTGCCTGGCTCTCTGCAAGTGAGCCGCAGAGTTTGCATTTAGCAGAAGGGCTGTCTCATTCATTGGGTGAGTCTGTTCCTGAGAGCGGGAGACAGCCGCGGCGAGCGTTCAGCTCGTATGTTAAGGAGGAGCGTCTTCGCCGTGTTCTACTCTACGAAGTCCACACGCGCTGGGTGCGGGATGATTCCGCGTTCGTGTCCCAAGCTGAGGAGTTTGCGAATCGCTTCCTTGCCGTCTTCGCCATAATTGAGCGTGCGCTCGTTCACGTACATGCTAACAAAACGGTTGGCGAGTTGCGGGTCAAGGTCGCGGGCGAACTGTAAAGCATATTCAAGAGCAGCTTCGCGATGATCAAGCCCATGTTGAATGCTGTCGCGCAGCGCCTGAGTCACTCTCATCATCACTGGCTCCCCCAAATCGCGGCGGATAGCATTGCCGCCCAGGGGCAACGGAAGACCTGTTTGCTCCCGCCACCATTGGCCGAGATCGATCACCTTGTGGAGCCCGCTGGTCGAATACGTAAGCTGGCCCTCATGGATGATCAACCCGGCATCGAACTTGCCGGAAACGACCTCAGGAATGATCCGGTCAAAAGCAACTGTAGAGGTTTCGATTTCAGGAGCGAAGATCTTGAGCGTGAGATAGGCCGTGGTCAAAGTGCCTGGGACGGCCACGCGTACCCTGCGAACCTGTTCCGTCGAGAGGCGCTGAGTGGAAACGATCATCGGCCCATAGCCCTCCCCAACGCTTCCTCCACAGGCCATCAGGGCGTACTTGTCCTGCAGGTACGGGTAGGCATGGAATGAGATGGCCGTAACGTCGTAGAAAGCCTCATCCATTGCCTTATGGTTGAGAGTCTCAATGTCGCAAAGAGTGTGGACGAACTTGTAACCGGGCACGCGAACCTTGTTGGTTGCGAGCCCATAAAACATGAAAGCGTCATCGGAGTCAGGGCTGTGGGCAATCGTAATTTCCCGCACCTTGGAGGGTG
>DASYBJ010000233.1:0-52368 GCA_036500845.1 Acidobacteriaceae bacterium | reverse complement strand
ATCAGCGGAGTTTCATGTCTACAAAAGAGATAACCGTTTCCACTCCTCTTCCCCCGTCAGCGAACCTGCCCGGAAATGGCGAGGGCAGCTACACCGGGGAGAACATCAAAGTTCTCGAGGGTCTGGAGGCTGTGCGCCTTCGGCCGGCCATGTACATCGGTTCAACCGGTGAGATGGGGTTGCACCACCTGGTCTATGAGGTCGTCGACAACTCCGTCGACGAGGCGCTCGCTGGCTACGCGTCACACATAGACGTCGTCATTCACGTTGACAACTCGATTACCGTCACGGACGACGGCCGGGGAATCCCGGTTGATGATATGGACGTCCCGGGTGGCGAGCGCATGCCAGCGGTGCAAGTTGTGCTTACCAAGTTGCACGCAGGCGGCAAGTTTGATTCATCGACATACAAAGTCTCCGGCGGCCTGCACGGTGTGGGCGTTTCTTGCGTGAACGCGCTCAGCGAAGAGTTGACCGTCGAGATCTGGAAAGACCAACACACCTACGAACAGGACTACGCGAAGGGCATTCCCATTTCGAAGCTGCGCCAGGCAGGCACGACGAAGAAGCGGGGGACCAAGGTTCACTTCCTGCCCGACCGCTCGATCTTCACTTTTACGGAGTACAACTACGACACTCTGGCGCAGCGTCTGCGTGAGCTCGCATTTCTGAACAAGGGTCTTCAGATATCGCTCATCGATGAACGCACAACCGACACAAAGACTGGTGAGTTCAAACGTTCCGATTTCAAGTACGCCGGCGGAATCGCGGAATTCATCAAGCACTTGAACCGCGGCAAACAGGTGCTGCATGACAAACCGATCCACATGGAGGCTGCGCGCGACGGAGTCGAGCTCGATATTGCGCTCCAATACAACGACAGCTATTCGGAAACCGTGTTCAGTTTTGCCAACAACATCAATACTGTCGACGGCGGCACGCATCTATCCGGATTCCGTACCGCTCTCACTCGCACCATCAACACCGCGGGACAGCAGATGGGTCTGTTCAAAGACGTAAAGGAGAACCTCTCGGGCGACGATGTCCGCGAAGGCCTGGTCGCTGTAGTGAGTGTCAAGCTGCCACAACCACAGTTCGAAGGACAGACTAAGGGCAAGCTGAATTCCGATATTGCGGGGATTGTGCAAGCGTTCGTGAACGAGCGATTGGGCATGTTCCTCGAGCAGAATCCTCCGGTTGCCAAGAGAATCATCAACAAGGCGATCGAGGCGGCGCGCGCGAGAGAGGCAGCGCGGAAGGCGCGTGACCTGACGCGGCGCAAAGGTGCGCTCGATGGCGGTGGATTGCCAGGCAAGCTCGCCGACTGCAGCGAACGCCAGCCAGATCGTTGTGAGCTCTATCTCGTCGAGGGCGAGTCGGCAGGCGGCACAGCAAAGCAAGGGCGGGACCGTAAATTTCAGGCCGTACTTCCTCTCAAGGGAAAGATCCTGAATGTCGAAAAAGCCCGCTACGACAAAATGCTCGGCCACGAAGAAATTCGGGCGATGATCACCGCACTCGGCTGCGGCATAGGCAAGGATGATTTCGACGCGGCCAAACTGCGCTATGGAAAGATCATCCTGATGACGGATGCCGACGTCGACGGCTCGCACATCCGTACGCTGCTCCTAACATTCTTTTTCCGTCATATGCAGGAACTCATCCGCCGTGGCCACGTCTACATCGCCCAACCCCCGCTCTACCGGATAAAAAAGGGCAAGTTCGAGCAGTACATCAAAGACGATCGAGAGTTTGTTCGGGTCATGGTGAAGCGGGCCTCCGACGGAATGATTCTGCGCTTTGGCACAAACGGCAAGAAGATCGACGGCGCGGCTCTTACCAAGTTCATGGGGCAGCTGAATGATTACCTTGGCTTTTTTGACAAGGCTAACAAGCATCTGCGCAATGAGGAGATCACCGCGCTGCTGCCCAAGCTTGACCTTGTGCGCCGCGCGGATTTCGAGGGCAGCGATGGGCCGCCGGCCAAGATCAAGAAGCTGCACGCCGAGCTCGAAAAACTGACGAAGCATTTCCAGTTCAAGGGAGTAGCCAAGCCTATCTACGACGAAGAACATCAAACTTGGTCGGTCAGCTTTACTGACGCTCAAGGGGCAGAACGGCGTATCGATTGGACGTTGGCCTCTTCGCCCGAATACAGGCAGATGATGTCGAAGTACTCGCAGATTCGAGAGGAGCTCGAGCCTCCCTTTGTGATCGATTACGTTGGCAAGGCGCCCGCCGCAGAAGCCGAGGAAGGCGAGGTTGACCCATCTGCGGCGGCCAAGAAGAAGGTACCTCGTGCGGCGCAGGAGCCCGTCACCAAGCAGACACCGCGCGAACTCTTCGACTATGTGATCGAAGATGGACGTCGTGACTACCAGGTGCAGCGCTATAAAGGGCTGGGTGAGATGACGGCTCCTCAATTATGGGAGACGACGATGGATCCCGACCGGCGTACCCTATTGTCCGTAAAGCTTGAGGACCTCGCGGAAACCGAACAAATCTTCAGCACGTTGATGGGCGAGGATGTAGACGCGCGAAGGAAGTTCATCGAGGAAAACGCTCTCGACGTGAAAAACCTGGACATCTAACCACCCTGCGGGATCGGTCTGCGCAGCCGCTGCATTGAGCGGAATCGGTCTGGAGAGTGATCCAAACCGCGCCGCTGCCCATTGTCTTGCGTGTTAGTCTTTCCTGGCATGTCCGCGCGAAACTTCGACCTGTCAGCAGCTGCCGAAGCGGAGATGATCCGCGAGGGTTTTCGTACCGATTTTCCCGCCGGAACCGACGAGCAATTAGCCCAAATTCGTGCGCAGATCACTGCTGCGCCGTTCAAGGATCTTCTCGATTTGCGCGATCTCGTTTGGTCGTCAATCGACAACGACACCTCTCGTGATCTTGACCAGATCGAAGTCGCCGAGCGCGTTGACGCCGGAATTCGTGTGCAGATAGGGATTGCGGATGTTTCTCATGCTGTCGCAAAGGACAGCCCGCTCGATCAGTACGCCGGATATCAGACACAAACGGTATACACAGCGGTACGGAACTTCTCCATGTTGCCGACGGAACTGTCCACTGGCCTCACATCTCTGAACGAGAATGAGGACCGCATCTCAGTGGTGATCGAGTTCCTGGTCGCTGCGGACGGAACATGTGGGCGACGCAATATCTATCTCGCCCTGGTTCGGAATAAGGCCCAGCTTGCTTACAGCAAGGTGGGGCCATGGCTGGGCCAAGAGGCCGATCCAGACGCAAAGGTGGCGACTGCGCGGGCGCTCCAGGAGCAGTTAAAGCTGCAGGACGAGGCCGCGCAAGCTCTACGGAAGGAACGCGTGCGTCAAGGCGCGCTGGAGTTTCATCGGGTTGAAGCGGACCCGGTCATTTTCGATGGTAAGGTGCAGGCGATCAAATCGTCGGAGCGGAATCGAGCGACAGACTTGATCGAGGACTTCATGATCGCAGCGAACGAGACGATGGCCCGCACTTTGAAGGCGGCAAAGCGCTCGTGTATCCGCCGCGTCGTGAAATCGCCAGAACGATGGGCGCGCATCGTGGACTTGGCCGCCCAGCATGGCACGAAACTTCCTGCAGAGCCTGATTCCGGCGCGCTGAACATTTTTCTTCGGCAGCAACGCGCAGCGGATCCAATCCACTATCCGGATCTCTCGCTCGCGATTATCAAGCTGATGGGTCCGGGGGAATATGTCCTGTCTAAGGGGAACGGGGACGAGCAGCAAGGGCATTTCGGGTTGGCGGCGCTCGACTACACCCACTCCACAGCTCCGAATCGAAGATTTGCGGACTTGGTTACCCAGCGCGTAGTCAAAGCAATGCTGCACAATGAACCCGCCCCTTATACGGATGACGAGCTCGCTGCGATCGCACAGCACTGTACAGAACGGGAAACGGCAGCACGTAAGGTCGAGCGCGCAATGCAGAAGCGGGTCGCTGCGGTGGCCTTGGCCGGCAGTATTGGAAAGACTTTCCATGGCGTGATTACTGGGGCAAACGAGAGAGGAGTGTTCGTCCGTGTCTTCGATCCTCCGGTCGAAGGCAAGATTGTTCGCGGCGAGCAAGGGCTCGATGTGGGTGACGTAATCAATGTAACCCTGATTCATACCGATCCAGAACGGGCCTTCATCGATTTCGGCCGGGCATAATAATCAAGACGTGCAGGCGATGCGCAGCCGAGCTAAAGGTGGGCATCTTCTCGCAACCATGAAAATGGGATGTAATTTCAATTGACCCTTGCTCTCCTGAGCAAGGTTAGCGGCTGGCGCGGTGCTACTATCCAGCCATGGCGTTGTTGGAAGTCCACGAGCTCACCAAGAGTTATCCCCAACAGCAAAAGATCGTCGCTGCCCACGCATCAGAAAAGCGCGTCGTGGATGGAATCTCCTTCTCGATTCGGCGCGGCGATACGCTGGGGCTCGTGGGCGAGTCGGGATCGGGCAAGAGCACCGTGGCACGGATGATTCTAGGCCTCATTCCACCCACCTCGGGAGAGGTACGCTTTGACGGACAACGCATAACCGGTGCTCGGGCAGGGGAGTTGAGGAAATTGCGCCGGCGCCTGCAGCCCGTTTTCCAGGATCCGTTCGCGGCCCTCAATCCGCGAATGACGGTTGCGCAAATCGTTGCTGAGCCCTTCGAAATTCATAGGTCCGGATCTTCCAGCAAGGCGAATCAACAAGAGGTGAGATCCCTTCTCGCCGCAGTCGGGCTGGACGAATCCTCATTGCGACGCTATCCCCACGAGTTCTCCGGAGGCCAACGACAGCGGATCAACATCGCGCGGGCATTGGCACTCCGCCCCGAGATGCTCATATTGGACGAGCCTGTCTCGGCGCTCGATGTCAGCGTGGGAGCGCAGATTATGAACTTGCTGCGGGAACTGCAGAAGAGTTTCCAGCTTACTTACCTCTTCATCTCGCATTCCATGCCGCTCGTGCGCTACATCTCGACGGATATCGCGGTACTACGTGCAGGCAAACTCGTCGAGATCGGAGAGTGCGAGAAGCTTTGCCAAGCCCCCCAAGAACCGTACACGCGAGCCCTGCTGCAGGCAACGCCGGAGCTCCCCGTGACTGCGTCCTAGGCACAGACGGCGGCAGCCGAGTTACTTTGCCGAGTTTCTCGAGTTTGGGCAACCCTGCGATTCCGGCCCCCCTCTCCTCCCTTAGGTTCTCTGCGATTCCGAGGCTCAGAAGGCTCGGACTACTCGCAGAGCCGGCATCGTTTCGATGGGTAAATCGCGATGGATACTCCTACTCAAATGCTCGTCACGATTGAGGAGAATCACTGATGATTCCGCAAACAACAGATTAATAAATACTTATATGTGATATTAAAACACTCAACTTTTGTGCATCTGTTATGCTATAGTTTCCATCAAAGGGAGTGGTCGGTCGTCGAGACCCATTCCAAAAAATTCCTGGAGGAATATCATGGTTATCACTCGTTGGGACCCTTTCCGCGATGTTGCCGCGTTGCAGAATCGTATGAACTCGCTTTTTCAGGATTTTTCGCGTAACCAGCAGGGAGAGAATGATTTGATGAGCACCGGCGGCTTCGTGCCCCCGGTGGACATCTACGAGGATGAGCATCAGCTAACGCTGAAGATCGAGGTCCCAGGCGTTCGACCTGAAGACATCGATATCCGGGTGGAGAACAATATCCTCGCAATCCGCGGAGAGCGCAAACTCGAGAAGGAAGAAAAGGAAGAGAACTTTCAGCGTATCGAACAGCGGTACGGCACGTTCTATCGGGCCTTCACGCTGCCCAACACCGTCGACACAGAGCACGTTAAGGCCGAATACGACAATGGTGTTCTGCGCATCAGGCTGAATAAGAAGGCGGAGGCAAAGCCGAAGCAGATCAAAGTTGACGTTAGTTCTGGCAACAAGCAGGTCGAGGCCCCGAAGCAAGTAGAGGGCGCCAGGCCGACCCCGGTGGACACCGCCAAAACCGCGTAAAGGGAAGCGAAGCTTTCTGTGTTTCTCTCACGATTCGCGGGATCTCGCGACAGGCAGCCGCTCCTCGACTTGAGAGCGGCTGCATTCGTCTTTTTGGCCTCTGCAGGCCAGCGTGAATACGATTTGTGATTTGATTGCAGTCCGGTCTTTAGAGGCCAAGAGACGCACCATCTCTAATTAGGAAAACATTATGGCAATTCGTTGGGAAAAGCTCACAGTGAAGTCGCAAGAAGCGATCCAGAGAGCAAGTTCAGTGGCAGCGGAGAATGGCAACCCAGAACTTGTACCTATGCACCTGCTCGCAGCCCTGCTCGAGGACACAGAGGGGATTATTGTTCCGCTCTTGCAGAAGATCGGAGTCAAGCCGGAGGACGTGCTGGCCCGAGCAAACCAAGCGATCGCCCTCCTGCCGAAGGTTTCTGGAGGAGGCGCACAGCCTTCGCTCTCTGCAAGCTTGCAGAAGCTGGTCGACCAGGCATTCAAAGAGGCACAAAACTTTAAGGACGAGTATGTATCGACGGAGCATCTATTGCTCGCGCTTGCGCAGCTTAAGACTGATCCGGCACAGTTGCTGCTGGCCTCCGTTGGGGCGACCCACGACACAATTCTCAAAGCATTAACTTCAGTCCGCGGTAATCAACGTGTTACCGATCAGAACCCCGAGGCCAAGTATCAGGCGCTTGAGCGTTACGCGAAGGATCTGACGGAGCTCGCGCGGCGCGGGAAACTCGACCCGGTGATCGGCCGAGACGAAGAGATCCGCCGCGTCATGCAAGTGCTCTCGCGCCGCACTAAAAACAATCCCGTCTTGATTGGCGAGCCCGGCGTTGGAAAAACCGCCATCGTCGAAGGACTGGCCCGCCGCATCGTCTCAGGGGACGTACCGGAGCTTCTGCGGGACAAGCGCGTCATCTCGCTTGATCTCGGGTCCATGCTGGCCGGCGCAAAATATCGCGGTGAATTCGAAGACCGCCTGAAGGCAGTTCTCAAAGAAATTGAAGAGTCAAATGGACAGATCATTCTCTTCATCGACGAGTTGCACACGCTCGTCGGGGCGGGCGCCGCAGAAGGGGCGATCGATGCGTCGAACATGCTCAAGCCGCCTTTGGCGCGTGGCGAACTGCGCGCTATCGGCGCAACCACACTGAACGAATATCGCAAATATATCGAAAAGGACGCGGCCCTCGAACGCCGGTTCCAAACAGTGTTCGTGGATGAACCGACCGTTGAAGATACCATCGCGATCCTTCGTGGATTGAAGGAGCGTTACGAGCAGCACCACAACGTGCGCATCAAAGACTCGGCGATCGTGGCCGCAGCTACTCTCTCCCACCGGTATATCACGGATCGTTTTCTGCCAGACAAAGCCATCGACTTGGTCGATGAGGCAGCCGCATCGCTCGCCATCCAGATCGGCTCGGTGCCGACCGAGATCGATCAGCTCGAGCGTCAGATGACTTCGCTCGAGATCGAGCGCGCTGCTCTTAGACGGGAGAAGGATGCAAACTCGAGAGATCGACTCCAGACGATCGAGAGAGAGCTCGCCACCCTTAAAGAAGAGGCCACTGCTCTGCGTACAAGGTGGCAACGGGAACGCGAAGCCATCACGCGCATAACGGAACTCAAGAAGAGGATCGAGGCGCTTCGCTTCGAGATGGAGGAACAGACCAGGCGCGGAAATTTGGAGCGCTCCGCCGCAATTCAGTATGGCGAGTTGCCAAAACTCGAGGCCGAGCTCAAGCGGCTCAGCGCCGATCAGGATGGAGCGGGAGGCGGCCGCATCCTGAAGGAAGAGGTCGACGAGGAGGATATCGCCAAGATCGTCAGCAAATGGACCGGAATCCCAGTCACGAAGATGCTGGAGAGTGAAGTACGCAAACTCGTGGAGATGGAAGATCGTTTGCGCGAGCGGGTTGTGGGTCAGGACGAGGCATTGGCTTCGGTGGCGAATGCCATTCGGCGTTCTCGAGCCGGCTTAAGCGATCCAAAGCGGCCTATTGGCTCGTTCATTTTCCTCGGGCCGACCGGCGTTGGAAAAACAGAAACTGCCCGTGCTTTGGCCGAGTTCCTCTTCGACGACGAGCAGGCTTTGATCCGTATCGATATGTCGGAGTACATGGAGAAGCACGCAGTGGCGCGGCTGATCGGAGCGCCTCCGGGCTACATCGGGTACGACGAGGGTGGGCAGCTGACGGAAGCAGTGCGCCGCCGGCCATATTCGGTCGTTCTCTTCGACGAGATCGAGAAGGCGCATCCAGATGTCTTCAACGTGCTGCTTCAGGTCCTTGACGACGGACGCCTCACCGATTCCAAGGGGCGAACCGTTGACTTCAAGAACACTGTGCTGATCATGACTTCAAACCTCGGCGCGCACTTGCTCCAAGGGGAAAACCTAAACAGCGATGCAGCCTTTGAAGCAGTTCGCGACCAAGTAATGGATGTTGTACGGCAAAGCTTCCGGCCAGAATTCCTGAATCGCGTCGACGACATCGTTCTCTTCCGGCCGCTCGGGGAGGAACAGCTGGGTCGCATCGTGGATCTGCGCCTAGCCGATTTGCGGAGGCTCTTGGCGGATCGAAAAATTACGCTCGAGCTCACTGAGGCAGCGCGCCACCAGCTGCTTTTAACTGGCTATGACCGGCAGTATGGGGCACGGCCGCTCAAACGGGCCATTCAGCGCCTGATTCAGGATCCGCTCGCCATCAAGATTCTGGATGGCGAGGTGCTCAACGGAGATGTGGTCCGGGTCGATGCGGACCCGTTGAACAATCAATTGCGCTTCGAAGTGGTTGAGCGCAGCGCGGAAGCCCCCCAGACTGCCGCAGCACACGCCTGACAAAATTGCGGCGAGATCTCGAACGAGATTTCGCCGCACAGCCAACCGTTCGAAGCGTACTGGTGTGTAACTACAAATGTAGTACACTCGCAATGTGGAGTTTGAGTGGGATTCCAGGAAAGCCTCGGCGAATCTCCGAAAACACGGAATCTCCTTCCCCTTCGCTACGCTGGTCTTCTTGGATGAGAACCGTATTGAGCGCGAAGACGATCGCGAGGGTTACGGAGAGGAGCGGTGGATTACTGTAGGGCTCGCCGGGGCATTTGAAGTCACAGTTCTCTATACAGCACGCGAGAACCGGATCCGCATCATCTCCGCACGAAAGGCTGATAGTGATGAACGCCAGGCGTACTGGAACAGTTAAGTTCCATCTCAATCCTCAGCGGCCGCCAACCCTCACGGCGGCCCAGAAAAAGACTCTTCTCGCCAAGAAAGACGAGCAGATTGATCATAGCGAAATCCCGTCTCGGGTAGATGTAAGCTGGACACGGCCGGGGGCACTCGTCCCAAGCGAGAACAAGCGCCAGCTTACAATTCGACTTGATTCCGATGTTGTCGCATTCTTTCAAAGCACTGGAAAGCGATATCAAAGTCGGATCAACGCCGCCCTCCGCGAGTACATGAATGCACACAAGAGAGCGGGCTAGGTTTTTAAAGAGGCGCTATCCGCAGGTCAGCTGCGATCGCGCGTCACCTCAGACCCACTCCCCTTTGCGCATCAGCGGTTCTTGACTTCCCTGTGACGTGATCCCATCAAGATCCATCTCTCCGGACCCGATCATCCAATCGACGTGGATCAGGCTGTCGTTCGCGCCTTTCGCGGCGAGCTGTTCCGGCGTCAGCTTGTCTCCGTCGATTAGACATGTGCTGTAGGCCTGCCCCAGGGCAATATGGCTGGCCGCGTTCTCGTCAAAAAGCGTGTTCCAGAAGAGAAGCCCGCTCTTGGCGATTGGCGAGGAGTGCGGCACCAGCGCCACTTCTCCCAAACGACGCGCGCCGTCATCGGTGTCGATCATCTTCTGTAAAACCTCCTGACCTTTGGAAGCTTTCGCTTCCGTGACGCGGCCGCCCTCAAAGCGCACAGCGATCTTCTCGATCAGAGTTCCCTGGTAGGACAGCGGTTTGGTGCTGGTGACCGTACCATCGACGCGATCCTTATGGGGAGTGGTGAAGACCTCTTCCGTCGGCATGTTGGGTATGCAGTACACCCCATTGTTGGCGAGAGTGCCGCCCCCCATCCACCGATGATTGTCGGCCAGACCGACGCGAAGATCAGTTCCAGGACCGCGGAAATGGAGGATCGCGTACCGTTTTGCATTGAGGAGATCCGCGCGGCGGTGCAGTCCTGCATCGTGCTGCTTCCAGGTCGCAATCGGGTCATCGAGATCGGCGCGGGACGCAGCAAAGATCGCATCCCACAGCTTTGCGACCGCTTCGTCTTCCGGAAGATCAGGGAAGACCGTGGCTGCCCAAGCGGGCGTCGCGCACGCCACGATTGTCCAGTTGATGTCGTGCCTTGTAATCAATTCGAGTGCCGGCCGATAGGCTTTGGATACAGCCCGATTCGCACGGCCGACCTTCTCCGGGTCTTCTTTGGAGAGAAGTGCCGGATTGCCGCCGGTGATTGCAAGGCGCGCCGCGCCATTGCGGAAAGCCGCCGCCATGCCTTCATAGAGCCAAGAAGGTGCAGTGTCAAATCCTTCGTCGGCGCCATAGCGATAGCGAAGCAGCGCGGATTCCTCGTCAGAGAAGAATGTGGTCACGAGCGAGGCACCGGCTTTGTAGGCGTGCTCCGTGATGCGGCGTGCGAGCGGCAGTGCATCAATCGTCGCCGTCATGACCAATTCTTGTCCACGTGCCAGCCCTAACCCCGCATTCACCGCGACGGCAGCTAGCTGATCGAGTTTTTGCTCAAAGCTCAGGAGTGTCTCAGGTAATTGTGTTAAACCCGCCATGATTGCCCTCTTTTTCTATTATGCCCGGCCAGGCCATCTCCGGGTTAAGCGGACGGAGAACGAGTCTCGACGCCTGCCTCCCGCCCGAGAACGGCAATTTGTCGCATAAGAGCGCCGGTCACCGCTGCAGCGAAATCGTATTTGGGCGATTGGCAATTGCCACCCGGGGAATCCCTTGGAGGTCGTCGATGAAACTTACGTTTTCCCAATGATTTAGCAGCTCGGAAAGAGCTGCCCTTTGCTGATAGCCAATCTCGAGGAGGAGGTAGCCCCCTGGCTTGAGTGCGAGATGCGCTTCGGGAATCAGCCGCCGGTAAATCTCAAGTCCGCTCGGGCCGGCAAAAAGAGCGCGGTGCGGTTCGTAGTCGCGTACCTGTGGCTCGAGGTCCTCGCTTTCGGCAATGTAGGGAGGGTTGGAAACGACTGCGTCGAAAAGCTCGCCGCGGACCTCGGCCAATAGATCGGACTGCAGCAACTGCACTCGTTCCGAGACTCCGTGGCGAATCGCATTTCCCCGCGCCACCTCGAGAGCAGCGAGCGAAAGATCCACACCTGTGACTCCCGCCTTTGGCAGCGCGTGGGCCAACGCAACGGCAATGGCGCCCGACCCTGTACCCACATCCAGGATGCGGATCGTCTGTGCGCGACTGACCCGGTGGAGCACAGCTTCGACCAGGTGCTCAGTCTCCGGCCGGGGAATGAGCACATCCGGCGTGACCTTCATGGTAAGACCAAAGAATTCCTGCTCGCCGGTGATGTACTGGATGGGCTCCGCGGCCAGACGGCGCCTGAGGAGTGCGTCGTAGCGCGCGGACTCGTCGGGCGATAGGAGACGTTCCGGGTGTGTGAGCAAAGCGGTTAGACTGCAGCCGAGAAGGTGCATCAATAGCACCTCTGCATCAAGCCTCACCGATCGTTTGGCCACGTCAATCGAATGCTGGACTGTATTGCAGTCTCGATTGGAAACCACCGCGCTCAGAAGGGCGGCGGCATTCTCGATCGCCTGCCGAACCGTGACCTCCACGTCAAGCCGCGGTCTCAGCCTTGAGGCGCTCGGCCTGGAAGTGTGCGATCAGGGCATCAATCGTCGGCTGGAGCTTGCCTTCCATCACTTCGGCCAGCTGATGGTTCGTCAACCCTATGCGATGGTCTGTTAAGCGATTTTGCGGGAAATTGTACGTCCGGATCTTCTCGCTCCGATCGCCGCTGCCTACCTGCTGCTTACGCTCTTTAGCCAGCGCCTCCTGTTGACGTTCCATCTCGACTTCGTAGAGTCGTGCACGCAGTACCCGCAAGGCCTTTTCACGGTTCTTGATCTGCGACTTCTCGTCCTGACAGCTGACCACCGTATTTGTAGGCAAATGCGTGATCCGCACGGCCGAATAGGTCGTGTTGACCGACTGGCCTCCGGGACCAGAGGAGCAGAACGTGTCGATACGGATATCCTTCGGTTCGATCTTAACGTCGACCTCTTCTGCTTCCGGCAGCACAGCAACAGTCACGGCTGAGGTGTGGACGCGCCCCTGGGTCTCCGTTGCGGGGACACGTTGGACGCGGTGCACACCGCTTTCATATTTGAGTTGCGAGTAGACGCGCTCGCCCTCGATGATGGCGATGACTTCTTTCAGACCGCCTACGCCCGATTCGGAACGGGAGAGAACCTCGACCTTCCAACGGTGTTGTTCCGCGAAACGGGAGTACATACGGAAGAGTTCTGCGGCAAAGAGCGAGGCCTCATCGCCCCCCGTGCCGGCGCGAATTTCGAGGATGACGTTCTTTTCATCGTTCAGGTCGCGAGGCAAGAGCAATACTTTCAGTGCCTCTTCGATCCCCGGCAATTGCTGCTCGAAGTGCGAGAGTTCTTCCTTAGCCATCGCGACCAGCTCTGGATCGCTCTCATTTAACATACCTTCGGCATCGGAGATTCCTTGCTGCACCCGCTTGTAATCGCGGTATTTCTCAACGGCGGCTTCCATCTCCCGGTGCGCCTTCGCTGTCTTTTGGTATTTCGGCTGGTCCGTAACAATTGCCGGGTCGGCGAGCTGGCGCCCAAGCTCTTCGTAGCGCTCTTCCATCTGCTGTAAACGGTCGTACATGGCGATTTCCTTTCCGCCGGTCTGATTTGGGCGGTTGGTATTCAAGAGAGTGACGGGAAATGCAGAAAAGCGGCGCTGAGCGGCGGGAGCCGCTAGGAAAGGGCGTGCTGGGTGAGAACCGAGGTGGCGTGACGGCCATTCATGGTTCTATTTTACCACTCAGTATGCCGCTGCTGCCCTTCCGAGGCATACGCCTTCCGCGGCAGGAATGACTCGTTTAAAGGCTGTCGAGAAACCATTGGCATCAGACAGCATAGATAGAGCTCGACTATGACAGGATCGTTTGCTGCATTCGCGGAGCGCTGTGAGCAGTTGACGGCGACCAGCCGCAAGCTCGAAAAGCGCGCACTCATGGGCGAGTATCTCCGCTCGTTAGAGGCACACGACGCAGCGCGGGCAGCACTTTATTTTTCCGGGAAGCCCTTCCCTGAAACAGCCGCCCGCCAACTCAATGTAGGCGGGGCTCTCCTGTCGCGTGTCCTGGCTGAGCTCTCGAAAGCCAGCCAAGCCGCGATGCACACTGCCTATCTTCGGCACGGAGATTTAGGCGCGGCGGCCCATGACCTGCTCATTGCCGTGTGGGGGCGGAGAAATGTCGATCCCACTCTCAGCCTCGCCGAGGTAGATGCTGCGTTCGCAGCTGTCGCAGATGCGCAGAAGGCTGCGGTGAAGCAGAAGCTGGTCGAGGAGCTTTTAGAGCGGGCGACACCGCTCGAAGCCAAATACATCATCAAGATCATCTTGGGCGACCTGCGTACCGGTGTGAAGCAGAGCCTGGTGGAAGAAGCGATTGCAGCGGCCTATGAGGCGCCGCTCTCTGCAGTCAGAAGGGCAATGACGCTCAACGGTGATTTGGCAGAGGTGTTGATGCTTGCGGCCAAAGGGCGCTTGGAAGATGCGCGGATGAAACTTTTCCACCCTCTTGGGTTCATGCTGGCGAGCCCGGTAGCGACTGTCGAGGAGGCCCTTGAGAGATTCATTGAAGAAGAATCCTCAGAACTGGAAGCAGCGGCTCACGAAACGGGCGACTCTTCCCAAGCTCCGGTTGCTATGGCTCAAGGAACCAAGGCGCAGACGATTGGGCCTCCAATACTGGGGGCCCAGATAGAGGACAAGTATGACGGCGTCCGGGCACAGATTCACTGCGGTGATCCCGAGCAGCCAGGGCGTGTCGCCCTCTTCTCGCGCACCCGTGAAGATATGACTCCGAGCTTCCCCGAGATCGTCGAAGCCTTCGGCTCTTTTCAGGAGCCCGTGATCCTCGATGGCGAGATCCTGGCGTGGAATCCGAACGGGAGCTCAGGTGGCGATCCAACTCCGGGGTCGGGACGCGCCCTGCCGTTCACTACGCTGCAGCCCAGGTTGGGACGGAAGCAGGTGACTGCAAAAATGCGGCAAGAGGCGCCAGTTGTCTTCATGACCTTCGACCTGCTTTACGCCGCAGGAACGTTGCTGCTGGAGCGACCCTTAGCGGAGCGGCGGCAAGCGCTGGTCGATCTGGTCACCCGGGAGGAGACGCGGACCATCGTCGGAAACCAGTCCGCTTTGGCGCCGCAAAACAGGCAGGCCACGCTGCAGTTCGACCCGCCGCAAGCGGCAGAAGCTGGTTTTCCGCGCCTAGTCCTCGCACCCGCGGTAAAACTCCAAAGCGCGGAGCAATTAGAACAGGCCTATGTCGACGCCCGAGCGCGCGGAAACGAGGGCGTGATGTTAAAAGCACAAGGCAGTGCCTATTTGCTGGGACGGCGCGGTTTGGCCTGGCTCAAGCTCAAGCGCGAGTTGGCCACTCTCGATGTGGTCGTCACCGCCGCCGAATATGGCCATGGCAAGCGTGCGGGCATTCTGAGCGATTACACCTTCGCGGTGCGCGACGCGGAGGATCTAAAGAATATCGGCAAGGCTTACTCCGGTTTGACAGACGCCGAAATCGCAACCTTGACAGAGTTCTTTAAGAAACACACTCTCGAGGACTTCGGCAGTGTGCGCACGGTAGAGCCGATCGTCGTTCTCGAAGTAGCTTTCAACAACGTCATGCGCTCGGATCGTCATAACAGCGGTTTTGCCCTGCGCTTCCCGCGCATCATACGCATTCGCAACGACAAGCCGGTGAGCGAGATTGACACGATCGAGCGTGTCGCGGAAATCTATCACTCTCAGTGATGCTCCACCTGCGACCGGGCAAGGCTACACCTCCGCTGCAAACGAAGGTTCTTGAAGCGAGCTTCTGTCTCCGAAACGGAGACCCCGTTTGAGAGATCACTCTATATTGAGCTTCAGTCAGTTGTATCTTTGACTCAAGGCAGATTCAACTGGACTCCCAACGGGTACTGCGCAATTCAATTTCAGAATGGCTCCCATAGTGCCGATCACATCACATCGCTCCGAACGATTGGAATCACTTCGAAATCGACTGATAGTTTCCTGTCAGGCCGCCCCCGGCGATCCCCTCGATCATACGGACACCCTCGTTAGAATCGCAGCTTCCGTTCTGCGTGGAGGAGCCGCTGGCCTTAGGGCGGAGGGTGTCGAACACATCGTCGCTTTTCGCGCTATCACCGACTGTCCGATCATCGGAATCATCAAGACCTACGATCGGAACGGCGACGTTTATATAACACCGGATTTCAAATCCGCACGTGCTGTGGGCGATGCCGGTGCAGATATCGTTGCTCTTGACTGTACGCGCCGGCGACTCATCGAAGACGAGCACTGGAAAGACTTAATCCCCCGTATCCAGGGCGAATTGGGCGTTCCCGTCTGCGCGGATATCGCCACGCTCGAAGATGCGATCGCGGCAGAGACAGCCGGCGCGGATGTGGTCGCGACCACTCTCTGCGGGTATACCTCCGAGACTGCTGGCATCAGAACAGTCTGCTGGCCGTTGATTGAAAGTCTCATCGCCCGTCTCAAAGTTCCGGTGATTGTCGAAGGACATGTAACCCAAGCGCAGGAAGTACGACGCGCTTTGGACATGGGCGCATATTCAGTTGTGGTTGGATCCGCAATCACTCGCCCGGAGACCATCACAGCGCGATTCGTAGAAGCTACAAAATCCTAATCAGAATCCGCAAGAGCTTATTCGATCGTAGTGGTCGGGACGCGAATGGAAGCACGATAGCGGTCGCCCCGATATCTAGAACTAGCAGCCTCGATCGGCGTCCCCTCTGTCGTCATAAGTATCCGCGAGATGGCCAAGATACTGGCTCTCTTGGGAATTGTCAGCAACTCCGATTCTTCCCGCGTGGCGGGAAGGGCCTCGATAACTTCGTCGGCCCACGCTACTCGGGCGCCATAATTTTCGCGAAGAATGTAGTAGAGAGACTGCTTGGCAAAACTGATTTTTTCGAGACCCGGAAAGAATCTGAGGGGAATGTTGGACTCTTCAAGTGCCATCGGGATACCATCGGCGAGCCGGAGGCGTCGCAAACGCATAATGGACTCTCCGGGGACAATCTTCAATTTTTGCGCGAGATCGTCTGTCGCCTTCGTGACCGTCTGCTCAAGTACGCGCGAACTTGGCACCATGCCGCGCTGCTTCATATCTTCCGTGAAGCCCCGCAAGTGCATGATGTTCTTTTCCATTTTCGGACGAGTCACAAACGTTCCGCGTCCCTTTTGGCTGAAGGCGTAACCGCTAGCTTTCAGTCCGTGGAGAGCCTGGCGGGCTGTCATACGACTTACCCGGTATCGACGCGCCAGTTCCTCTTCCGACTCGATTGGATCCCCTTCCAAGAGTTCTCCGGAGCGGATCTTTTCCATCAGCACCCGTTGAATTTGGTAGTACAGCGGGATGAAGCCACTCTTGTCTAACCGGTGCATGGTTTCGGCAGATTGAACCTGAAAATTCGACACTTTCTCCCACCTACTGCTTTCTCTCGCGCGGATTACCTTCTGCTGAGGCCGGCGAAAGCGTCTGGCAATCTTTAGAATAAGATCCCAAAAGCGCAGGCCTGCTTCTGGCGCCGTGCAGGATCGGCTCGGTCAGCTTGTTCCGTATGCACCTTTCTAAACGCGTCCGCCGGGGTTGTCTATACACCTTTATGAAAATGCGAGCCTCGTAACCTGGTTGACAGCGATGAGGTGCTCACTCTCAAGGACCGGACGTGACGCCATTCACAGGCCGCCTCGGGTAGCCGTCCACTTGTGCGCGACGTAAGAACGGAAGATAGGGTTAGGGTGCATTGCGCGCTACCTCCTACCCGCCCTGCTTGGCCGGCGTCCAACCCCCTAAGTACCGCCGCTCGGGACGTTTCTTCTGGAAATCCCTAGAGCTGTCTTTTTTCGCTTGCACTTCAGTACAGTTGTCTATACTATCTGGCATCCGAATATTTAAGTTTTTTTAACACCTCTACGAATGGGGTCGAATTTGAACTAACTGAAACTGGCTGCAATTGCAGGTGCGGCGATAACTCAGGGAGAAAGAGTTCGCGGTGCCCGTTTCAAGGATAAGCAGCAGGCGCTATTGCTCCGCTCTTCAAGATGGATAAGCAGAGCAAAGGATAGAGCGCGCGACCGCTCGGCTTCTCGTTTTAGGAATTCGTAAACCCTGGTGCTGCATCGCAGCAGCAGTTCGGTGCACCCCAGCTACGGCCCGAAATCTTGATAGAAAAAACAGGAACTGATTCGCCAGACAACATTTTGGAGGAACTCAATGCGCAACGGACTTACGCGAGGCTTCAACTGTCTCTTGACGCTAGTGCTGGTCATCATGACCTGCACCCCAGCCTTGACTCAGACCATTACCGGTTCAATCACCGGAACTGTAACAGACCCGAGTGGCGCCGTGGTGGCAGGCGCGAAGGTAACTGCCACGAACGTGCTTACCGGCGTGGCAACCCAAACCCAAACCAACCCGAGCGGCATCTACTCTCTGCGCTTTCTGCAGATTGGGCAATACAAGATCAGCGTCGACGCGCCAAACTTCGCATCGCAAACGACCAGTGTCTTCCATCTTGAGGTCGATCAAGAGGCGAGGGTCGACATCAAGCTAGGGCTGGGTCAGACGACCAGCAACGTCCTCGTTACTGCTGCCGCGCCCATCCTGAATACCGAGAATCCCACAACTGGCGATACCGTCACGGCTACAACTGCTACCGAAGCGCCCCTCCAGGCCCGCAATTTTTCTGCCTTGACACTCACCGTTGCCGGCGCCATTTCGCCGAACCCCAAGGCATTGGATACCGTGGGCCGCGCAGCCTATAACGGCGGATTCTTTGTGAACGGGAACCGCGAGCAGACCAACAACTACACGCTGGATGGCGCCGACATCAACGAGGCAATCGATAACTACATCGGGTACAGTCCAAACGTTGATGCAATCGGTGAGATGCGGATTATCACCGGCAATGCAACCGCGGAGTACGGCAATGCCAATGGCGGCCAGGTGGTGATGGTCACCAAGAGCGGGACGAACCAGTTTCACGGCGATGCTTTCTTCTTTGGCGAAAACCAGAACCTGAATGCCAACACATGGGCCGCCAATCAAGTAGGCGCTGCGAAGGCTCCCATCAACCGCGCAATTTTTGGCGGCACTCTGGGCGGCCCCATCTTCCGCGACAAGCTCTTCTTTTTTGTCGACTATCAAGGAGCTCGCCAGCACTTTTCCACCGTGGAACGGCGCGCTGTCGTTGCCGCCGCGGATCGCAATTTCAACGGCATCGCAAACCCGAATCCGGCCGCGGCGTATCTCTTCGCTCATCCGGAGCTCTATCCCTTGCCGAACGCACCTGGTGTGAATGGAACTGTCACCAGTAACTTTGTCGGCTCTTCTGCTCAGGCAGTACAGAATGACCAAGGTGATATAAAGATCGACTACAAGGCAACAACTCGAGACACTGTCTCGGGCCGCTTTTCCATCGGACGCGAACACGACGGCTACGTCAGAGTGGCTTTGCCTACGGATATTCCAACAAACAATAACGATCCTTACACCGGCTTCATCCTGAACTGGACCCATGTGGTCTCGCCCAACATTGTTAACGAGGCGCGCGCCGGCGTTGGCCGTACCCGCTACATCCAGACCCCCACCGACGTTTCCGGTAAATGGGGTCTTACGGGGAATGCGAAACTCGGGATCCCCGGCATACAACTCGTGCCCGGCCACAGCACCCTGGTCATCGGCAACAAGGTGAACTCCGGAACCGTCGACGATATCGGCGCGCCGAATGGGCAAGACGGCAATGGCGCTTATGGAGGTATCGACAGCGACAGCATCGTCAATGCCATCACCTACGGAGATAACCTCACCTGGCAGCACGGCAGGCAGACGATTAAGTTCGGCGGCCAGGCGCTTCGATATCAGGAAAACCGCTACTACTCCGGCAACGACGGAACCCTTGGCTGGTTTAATTTCAATGGCAGCGTGCAGCAGTTCCTGGCGAATCAAGTCACATCTGAAGGGCAGGGCGCGCTGACCGGCCGATGGGGACAGCGTCAATGGCGGGACGCCTTGTTTGTCCAGGACGATTTCAAGTTTCTCCCCAACCTGACACTAAATTTCGGGCTTCGTTGGGAGTATGACCAGCCGTATATCGAGGTTAATAACAAGCAGGCAAACATCAACCTCGTCACTGGCGCAATTACGAATGCAGGTGTCAACGGCGCGCCCCGCGCCCTCTACAACGCTTTCTATGGCGGGTTCATGCCCAGGTTGGGCTTCGCCTTTTCACCAGACCAGTTCCATGGCAGATTCGTGATTCGTGGAGGATATGGCATCACTAACTTCCTCGAGGGTACCGGCGCAAATCTACGGCTCACGCTGAATCCGCCGTTCTTCGTCGACGCTTCCTGCACCGCCGGCCTTTCCTGTGCAAACGGAGCCCAATTTCTGAGCGTAAGCAACGGGTTCTATCGCCCGTCCAATCCGTCGACCTACTCCGGTAACGTGCGGGCGTGGCAACCGAACTTGAAGCCTGCGCTCATCCAGCAGTTCAACCTGACCACCGAATATCAGCTCGACAATGCCACTTCCCTGACTGCGGCCTACCTGGGACAGAGTGGCTCGCACTTGGTGGATCCGCGAGAAGGCAACCAGCGCGCATGCCTGACTTGCCCCTTGCCAATCACGACTCTCTCCCAGATCAACCCGGCCCTGAGCCAGATCAACGTTATAAGCTTCACGGAATCGGAAGCGGTCATGAACTACAACGCGCTGCAAGTGACAGCCCGGCGCCGTGAAAGTCATGGACTCGAGTTCAATGCTAACTGGACGTACAGCAAGGGTCTCAGCAATAACCTCGGATATTATGGCGCCTCTGGCGGAGCAGGGGACTCGCAGGGTGCGTACTGGCAAGACGCCTACAACGGTGGGGCGGACTACGGCCCGGCGTTCTTCGATGCCCAGCACACTGTTTCCGTCTCCGGCGTTTACCTGTTGCCCTTTGGCCGGGGAAGGCAGTTCGGCAGCGGAATGAACCGCATCGAGGATGAGGTGGTCGGCGGCTGGAAGGTGGGAACCATTATGAGCTTCCATACTGGTTTCCCTATCACTGTTCTATCCGACAGCGCCTACTCCACCACGGTCAATGCCCGCTACGCACGTGCGAACCATCTGCGGCCACTAAAGATCGTCAACCAGTCGTATCACAATTGGTTTGGCACCGATCCCTCGGCTCAGCCCTGCGCCAGCGATACCAACAACGGGATATGTGCCTACAGCGCCCAAAGCTCGACCGCCTTCGGGAGCACGCGGGTAGGTTCAGAGCGCGACCCCGGCTACAAGCAAATTGATCTTGCGCTCTCCAAGCAATTCGCCATAACCGAAGGAAGCTATGTCGAATTTCGAGGAGACTTCCTGAATGCCTTCAACTTCGTGAGCCTGGCACCGCCAAGCAATAACGCCAGTCCTAGATACTCGCCGTCCGGTCAGCGCATCGACTCGTTTGGCCAGATCACCGATACGGTAAACGAACCTCGGAACATCCAGCTCGCGTTGAAGGTCGTCTTCTAAACCAAACTAAAGCTGTATTATCCAAGAAAGACGGCGAGAGATCTCTCTCGCCGTCTTTCTTGTTGGACGACTCGTTTCTTCGCGCAAGTGAGCCGCGCGACCAATCAGGCTCCGGAAAAGCTGCTTTGCGGCGCTCAGAATCGGGCTGATCCATCCTCCTGTGCCTCGCTCGTTGCTTCAACTCGCCTTCCCCACGCCGCAATGCCAACGGTGAACAGCCATACTGTGAAGTATTGCGGCCACAGGTATTGGTCCATCAACAACGACGGCCATGGTTCTGCAATGTGGGGATCCGGCCGCCGCCGGGAGGGGCAATCGAGAAGACCTGTTGCGCTAACCGGTTTTTAGGTGATCGGTTCTGAACTGACCGCCTCTTACCTACTTGTCGCTGCTCAGTGCGAGTGGCTATGGCTGTGGCGGTGATGAGCGTGATCGTCTACTTCAACCGGTGGGGCGCAGCCGGCTTGAGCTACTTCGCATTCGACATGCTCGAACTGGATTGTGGCGTGATAGATCCTGAAACGTTCGCGGAGCGTACACCGGATTTGCTCGAGAATGAGCGCGCTCTCGGACGGCGGAATATCTGCAATCGTTACGTGGCTGGCAAGCGCGTGCGTCTGAGAACCCAAGCTCCAGACATGGAGATCGTGGACATCCTCGACGCCCTCGATGTGCTCCAGTGAGATGCGGATATCGCCTAGGGAGACGCCTCGAGGGGTGCCTTCGAGGAGGATGTTGAGAGTCTCACGGACAATTGACACAGCACTCCACAAGATCAACGCAGCAATCAAGATCGAAAGTACGGGATCAATCCAGTTCCGGCCGGTAAGGAAGATCGCGGCGCCTCCAACAATAACCGCAGCCGTTGAGAGTGTGTCGCCGAGCATGTGGACAAATGTGCTGCGGATATTTACATCGCGCGAGGCCGTCCAAAGCATCGCGGCGATCACGCCATTCATCAGCACTCCGGCTGCGGCAACAACCATCATGATGCGCGGCTGCACATGAGCCGGCTCACTGAGCCGATGAACGGCTTCGATCGCAATCCACACGGAGAGAACAATCAAGGTGATCGCGTTGAGAAATGCCGCCAGCACGCCTGCCCGCTGGTAACCGAAAGTCTTGCTGTCTGTGGCCGGCCGGGCCTGAAAGTAAACCGCAACAAAAGAGAGGAGCAATGCCAAGAAATCGGAGACATTGTGGCCGGCTTCGGAAATGAGCGCCAGTGAGTGGGCATGGATCCCGGCAAAGAATGTCAGCGCTACATAGGCCAGCGTCGCAATAAGAGAAAACCGCAGGACACGCTGCGTTTTCTCGTTCGCCGAGCCGTGGACATGCATGTTACTAGTGTACCGGGAATGCACGTGAAGGGCCATACGCCCGATCTGCATCTTTAGAGGGTCCAGCCCTTAGCCAGACCCCAGTAGCCAAACCCCAGTAGAACGATCAGCTTCTGGGCCCGATGGCGTTATGTCCTGAGGCACTCGTGGCCTTAGCTTCCGTGCTTGGCTGACTCGCCGACCTGCCGGGCAACATTTTTGTGTTCGCCCGGCTGAGCGGGGGTGGACTTTGCGAGACCGGCACGGTGGACGGGAACAGAGTTAGCGGTGTCACGCAGTCCGCTCCAGGTTTCTGCAACGATCAGCGAGTTGCCGGGGTTGTGAGGGTCATACCGCACAGATGCCGGAAAGCTGAGGCGGCAATCGTAGATGTTCACCACGTGGGCCAGCATGGTGACATCTTGGGAACACTCGTAGACAACTCCCGCAATCTCGTATTTGTAAAGGATGAGTTTGAGCCCGTTGGAACGGCCGCTTTCCTCCGGGCTCAGATCGGAGATATCGATAACGGTTCCATCGATAATGCGTCCTTGCCGGATCAGCATATCCCGGCGCTTCTGCTCCAACTCATCCGGACTCGGCTTGCGGCGAAGCAGCGCGTATGTTGCCATCCCCCCCAACACGAACCCGGCTGCCGCGAGCGTACCAAACACGTGCGAGTCGCGCAGTGTGAAGTTGTGCATTCAGTCTCCGTAAGGGATGGAACAGGCTGACAAAGGAAGAATACAGCAGAGAGGCGTTTACGAGGGCAGGATCGGCCTCGCACTGACGCAGCATTGACAATACGAACCGCGCATCCCTAATACGCCCCAATCTGAGGCGTATACTCAAGCCTAGGCATGTCCACTCGTTCTCCTCTTCTCCAAAGCTCTCCTGCGGCTCCAGAGAGCTTAGGTACCGCAAAATCGGATTCCGCCAAGGCCATCTTCCCCGCCGACCAGTCTGGAAGCGGGCACCGGCGTATACGCTCGACCACCGTCCTGTGCGTGCGCAGGAATGCGAGTGTTGTTATGGCGGCGGACGGGCAAGTCACGCTGGGAGAGAGTGTTATCAAACACTCTGCGCGCAAGATCCGCCGTCTGTACCAGGACAAGATATTGGCAGGCTTCGCAGGCTCCACCGCTGACGCGTTCTCCCTTTTCAGCCGCTTTGAGACAAAACTCGAACAATATGCCGGCAATCTGGGCCGTTCGGCTGTGGAACTGGCGAAGGAATGGCGCACGGATAAAATGCTGCGCAATCTGGAAGCGCTGCTGGTCGTCTCCGATCCGCAGCAGACCTTCCTTCTCAGCGGAGCCGGCGACGTCATCGAGCCGGATGAGGGGATTGCCGCGATCGGCAGCGGGGGAAGTTTTGCTTTGGCCGCGGCGCGCGCTCTCCTGCAAAACACCGAGCTTCCTGCGCGCGAGATCGCCGAGAAGTCGCTCCGTATCGCTGGCCAAATTTGCATTTACACGAACGATCAAATCACCATTGAAGAACTACACGCGTAGCGAACGCGCTCTTCTTTAGGAGAAACTGCCGCCCAAAGGAGCAGGCTCATGGCGATCTTTTTACCCGGAACAGCAGAAGACCAAGAACTCACCCTCGAGGATCTCACGCCGCGCGAAATTGTTGCGGAACTCGACAAGTACGTGGTTGGACAACGCGCCGCAAAGCGCGCCGTTGCCATTGCTTTGCGAAACCGCATGCGCCGGCAAAAGCTCCCACCCGATCTCGCCGAAGAGATCATGCCCAAGAACATCATCATGATCGGCCCGACGGGGGTCGGCAAGACCGAGATCGCCCGGCGGTTGGCCAAGCTGACCAACTCTCCGTTTCTCAAAGTGGAAGCCTCAAAGTTTACCGAGGTCGGCTATGTCGGCCGGGACGTGGAATCGATGATCCGGGACCTGGTCGAGATCGCCATCGACATGGTGCGCGAGGAGAAGCTCGAAGAGGTCGAAGATCGCGCGGAGTTAAATGCGGAGGAGCGCCTGCTCGACCTGCTCCTACCCCCGGCGACGGCTGCTCCGGCAGGTGCGAGCTCCGGACCACAAACCATTGACGGCAGTACGACGGCCCAGCCAGGTGGCCAAGACAGCCACAATCGCACGCGGGAAAAGCTGCGACAACAGTTCCGTGAGGGCAAGCTGGACGAGCGCACCGTAGAAATCGATGTGCGCGAGCGGAACGCCCCTTCGTTCGAGATCATCTCCAATCAGGGCGTGGAGGAGATGGACATCAACCTCAAGGACGTCCTTCCCAACCTCTTTGGACAGCGCACGAAGAAGCGGAAGATGAACGTTAGCGAAGCGTTCGAATACCTGGTACAGGAGGAAGAGGGACGGCTGGTAGATATGGACCAGGTAACCCGCCTCGCGGTCGAGCGGGTCGAGAACTCCGGCATTGTATTTCTGGACGAAATCGACAAGATCGCCGGCAGGGAAGGCGGCCACGGCCCAGATGTTTCGCGCGAGGGCGTGCAACGCGACATTCTGCCCATTGTGGAAGGAACCACAGTGAATACGCGCTACGGGATGGTTCGGACTGACCACATCCTCTTCATCGCTGCCGGAGCATTTCACGTCTCGAAGCCAAGCGACCTCATCCCTGAGTTGCAGGGCCGCTTCCCCATTCGCGTCGAATTGCAATCGCTCACGGTCGAGGACTTCATTCGAATCCTCACAGAACCAAAGTCGTCGTTGACCAAGCAATACACCGCGCTGCTCGAGACCGAGGGGTTGAAACTTCGCTTCACTAAGGAGTCTCTCGAGGAAATGGCAAGATTCGCCTTCCGGGTCAACGAGACGACGGAAAACATCGGCGCACGCCGCCTGCATACGATCATGGAACGGGTTCTCGACGAGATCAGCTTTGTCGCTCCCGACCTCAGCAAAAACCGCGATGTGGAGGGCGCTGACAACGGAACGACCGTTCCACTCCCGATGAGCGACGAAGAGACTTCCGGCGGTAAAGAGCGTGTGGTTTTAATTGATCCCGAGTATGTGCGCGCAATGGTGGCCTCGATCGTAAAAGACCAGGACTTATCGCGGTACATCCTCTAAAGGCAGCAAGTCAGCTAAAGGCCGGTCAGCTAGACCCTGGATATGTGCCCGCAATGGTGGCGTTGGAGCAGGAGAAGGTTCTTGGCGCATAAGGAGGTGAATCAGCCCCACTCCTGTACGTCAAGAGCTGAATTCGGGTTCTGCCTGACGAAATTTCCGCTGACCAGCTTTCTAGCTGACCGGTTGGTAGCTGACCGCTTTGGCCGACTCGCTGCTTTTTTCTTCGTGGCTGCTCTCCTTTGCGCTAGACCTGCACATGCCCATGTCGGCAGCCCAGACGTGTACGCCGAAGGGCAGGCAGGACCTTACAAGGTCTTTGTGACGCTCCAGCCGCCGCTGGTGATTCCTGGTGTCGCGCGCGTCGAGGTGCGCACGAGCGCACGGCAGATCGACAAGATTGAGATCGCACCCATGCCACTGACAGGTGAGGCTGCGAAGCATCCGCCGGTTCCCGAAATGATGCAGCGATCGCCGGACGATCCGGACTTCTATACCGGCAACCTTTGGATGATGGCCAGCGGGTCCTGGCAAGTGCGTTTTCTCGTGAGTGGAAGGTTGGGGACAGGTGAACTTAGGGTACCGATAGCTGCCACCCCCACAGCGATACTCAAGATGCAGCCGATGCTAGGAGCCGGTCTATTCATTCTGGGAGCACTCCTCGTGCTCGGGATGGTCGGCATCGTGGGGGCGAGTGTTCGGGACGCGCAATTCGCCCCAGGGATTCCTATCCCAGACGTACGGAAGAGTGCCAGGTGGGCGATGACCGCCGCCCTCGTCGTTCTCCTGCTCGCAGCATGGCTGGGAAACAAATGGTGGAATGTGGAAGCCGCGATTTACGCCGGGAACGTCTACCAGCCGATTGCGATGCAGGCATCGTTGAAAACGGGGGAGAAAGCCGGAGAAGTGCTTGATCTCTCTCTTGCGGATCCAGCTTCTGGGCGGCAGAGCTGGATGCGGCGGCGCAGCCTCGATGACTTTATCCTCGATCACGACCACCTGATGCATCTCTATGCGATCCGCGAACCTCAGATGGATGTCGTCTTCCACCTTCACCCGACGCGCGTTGCTCCGGGCGAATTCCGATTGCCGCTGCCCTCGATGCCTGCGGGAGCCTACCGGCTTTACGCCGATGTGGTCCACGCAGACGGGTTCCCCGAGACAATGGTGGCGAGAGTTACTGTGCCCAAGCTCGCTGGCCGCGCTCTGAGCGGCGACGACGCTGAAGGTACAGCCCCGCCGCTTGAGTCAACGGGAATGAAGAGCGCCGAGACGAACTTTCGCCTGCCCGATGGCTATCAGATGGTTTGGGCCCGGCCGCCTGTGCTTAGAGCGCGCCGCCCTCAAGTCTTTACCTTCTATCTCCTTGACCCGCAGGGTAGGCCGCCCAGCAACATGGCTCTCTATATGGGGATGCTGGGCCATGCAGCCTTCATCCGGAGCGATGGAGCCGTCTTTGCGCACATCCATCCTTCCGGTACTCCGGCCATGGCGGCGATGATGCTCGCTCAACCCGCCGGCAACGGAGCCAGCAACATGCCCGCGCCTATGGACATGACGATGTCAATGCCGATGACGTCAGGAGATTCGGCAAACGGCGCGCTACCCAACAAAGTGGGTTTCCCATATGGTTTTCCCACACCGGGGAAATACCGCATCTTCGTTCAGATGAAGCACGGCGACACGATTGAGACAGGGAGCTTTGACGCTGACGTTCCGCAATGAGATGCAGGACTATTTACCCTTCAGCTGTTACCGGAGAGCAGTTGTAGATTCAGGCCTGCCATTTCGATCGTCGCGCACGAGGCTCCTAGGACTTCTCCGTCAGCTTGGACCACGATAGGCACTTGATAGCGCATGCCTGTGATCGGCCGGCATACTACGCGTAACACGTCTTCATAGCGGGCCGGTGCGCCTTCCGGTATCCGGCGATTGCGTTGACCCCCGCCCAAGAAAAACGCATCGCAGGTGGCCTTTGTAAGCTGCCATCGCGATTCGCCTGCGACGCTCGCGAGGCGCAGGAACGGAAAGCTTAGATCGCCGCCCGGACGCCAGAAGTTCAGCTCCGCAACCCGCACGGCGATCATCTCGGATGCTTTCCGCTCTAAGACCTGCTCCTGGACGGTCGTGATCTCCAAGTGAAATGGCTGGACGGGATGTGCGAAGAGTGCCTTGAGTCCTGCCGCGAAATAAGCTGCCCGGCCAGTTCTGTCCTTTTCGGAACGCCGTGCCGCTTCCATCACCGCGGCGTGCATCCCCATTCCTGCAGCCATGCCGAACAGCCATGTCTCTCTACCCCCGGGAACACAGCAGGTAATCCTTCCCAGGGGCACGGAACGCGGCTTTGCTTTTAACAGCCAGCGCGCCGCGTCAACCGGATATTTCGGGATTTTTAGATTCTGCGCCAGAATATTGCCGGTCCCGAAGGGCACAATGCCAAGAGGAACATCCGATCCTGCAATCCCCTGCAAGACATCAAAGACGGTTCCATCCCCGCCGCAGACAATGACAGCGTCGATCCCTTGTTCTGCGGCTCGCCTCGCCTTGCTCCCAGCCGCGCGGTTTGCACCTGTTTCCAGAACCTCGACGTGCGCCCCAGACTGCTCGAACACCCGCAAGATGCGGGGAAGCTCCCGTCCACAACGCGATTCAAAGAGTGGATTGGCCAACAGCAGGATCTTTCGCACCTAGTCATCCTAGATGGTTTTACCGACGGAATGCAGGCGGAGCACCTGGCCGGCATCTCTCACGAGAGCAGGACTAACGCTGGGAGACCACTGTGTGCAAAAAAGCCGCTTCGCTCGAGCAATCGGCTCTCTCAATCGCTTCCGGGAATTCCTACACTTCGTAGCAGCGCCAGACTTCGTTCACATCGAGAGTGAAACCTTCGACTGGTCCGCTTCCACGGACCGGGCTTCCAGATACTGCCGATGCTTTGACCCCCGATTCGTAAACGTAAACCTTCTGCGCGTGGGGATCGATCAGCCAGCCAAGCATCGAACCGTTCCCAATCCAACGCTCCATCTTTTGCCGGGTCTTCACTAGGCTGTCCGACTCCGATAAGAGCTCGATGACGAAATCGGGGCAGAGGTGTGGAAAACCGGCCAGTTCTGTCTTGTTTAATCCCTTGAGCTTCTCCGGCAGGACATAAGCGGCATCCGGGCTCAGAATGGAACCGTCAGGAAGATAAAATCCCGCGCTTGAATCGTACATCCTTCCTTCCCGGTGAATCGTCCACCAGTTCCGCAACTGCCTAACGATTTCTGCATTTCCTTCGCTGGTGAATCCTCCCGCGGGCGGATTCATAAGAATCTCTCCTTCTCTCGTGCGCTCGAATCGAATGCTGTCATTCGCCCGGCAAAGCGCTTCGAACTCGGCATCAGTCAAGGGAGGGTCCAGGACCAAGCTGCGAGGCAGTGTTTCTATATCGACCGGAAGGAGGGTGCTCACAAGTGAAGTTTACTTAAGATCCCACACAATACCACACACGTGTAACTCTCGCGAGAGTATTGCAACACTGTGACAGGGTTCTCCTCACGCAGGTCTGACGTCCTCCTTGATTAAGCAGATCCTTACAATTTAGCTGGACTATCCCAAGCGGAGAAGACGATCTCATTAAGAGGTTTCCGATCCCTCACAGCTACTTCTCTTTCGCGCATTGCATCCGGCAATGTATTCGGGTCGCCCAGATAGCCGATCGCGGTGACCGAGCCCATGGCATAATCCTGCGGAATCGCAAACAACGCGCGGGCCTTCTCGGCATCGAATCCGGCCATCGAGTGTGTATGCAGACCGAGGGCGGTAGCCTCGAGTGCAAGGTTAGCGTTCGCTGCCCCGGTGTCATGCAGCGCGAAGCGGTTCTCGGCGGCGTTGCTGGTAAAGATCTTCTTCGCTGCAGAGAGAACCAAGACAGGTGCGCTCTTGGCCCACGACTGATTAAATTCGACGAGCGATTCGAAAATCTTCTGATACGTCTGATCGCCCCGCCGGCCTACAAGAAACCGCCAAGGTTGCTCGTTGTAAGAAGATGCGGCCCACCGGGCAGCCTCAAAAAGCCTCATCAAGTCTTCGGAGGAAACCTCTTTGGCAGCGAAGGCACGCGGGCTCCAGCGTCTAAGAATGACGTCCAAAACGCCAGGCACTGGCGGGGCATGTTTCAGCTTCTCGATTGCTTCGTTGGTCAAGGATGGCACGTCGTTGCTCCCGAAAAGAAACAGATTGATCGTTGCTTGTTGGTTAGATTGGATGCTCGTGGGGAGAGACGCAGAATAAGTTGGCAAAACAGACTAGCCTGCGCAAAGCGCAGGCTAGCTATGAACAACAAATCAATTTTCGAAGCTGCTTCCGGTGGCTACTCGCGGACGCCATCGACAAAGGCCTTGAGCTTGCGTGACCGCGACGGATGGCGCAGCTTACGCAATGCCTTAGCCTCGATCTGGCGGATACGCTCCCGAGTGACCTGAAAGCTTTGACCGACCTCTTCGAGCGTATGCTCGGAGCCGTCCTCGAGACCGAAGCGCATTTTGATCACGCGCTCTTCGCGCGGGGTCAACGTACGCAGTACCTGAGACGTATACTCCTTCAGGTTCACGCTGATGACGGCTTCGGAAGGCGACACAGCCTGGCGGTCTTCGATGAAGTCGCCAAGATGCGAGTCTTCTTCCTCACCAATCGGAGTTTCAAGCGAGATCGGTTCCTGCGCGATTTTGAGTACCTTGCGGACCTTGGCCACCGGAATATCCATCCGGCGGGCAATCTCCTCTGAGGTAGGCTCGCGTCCAAGTTCCTGAACCAACTGCCGCGAAGTGCGGATCAGCTTGTTGATGGTCTCGATCATGTGCACCGGGATGCGAATCGTCCTTGCCTGATCGGCAATCGCACGGGTGATCGCCTGACGAATCCACCACGTGGCATACGTCGAGAATTTGTAACCACGACGGTACTCGAACTTGTCCACAGCTTTCATCAGGCCGATGTTGCCTTCCTGAATCAGATCGAGGAACTGCAGTCCACGATTGGTGTACTTCTTGGCGATTGAAACCACCAACCGGAGGTTGGCTTCAATCAACTCACGCTTCGCCTGTTCGGCGTCCATATCGCCCTGAATCATCTCGCGCTGTGTGCGCTTGAGTTCGGCGATGGAAACTCCGGCTTCCTGCTCCAGCTTCTCCAGGTCGGTCTTGCAGTTCTTCTGCTGGCGCCGGTACTCCTTGCGCAGCTCTTCGCTCTTCGACTGGTCATGCTTCTGATCGAGCGACCTGATCTGCCGCTCGAGCATGCGCATGGCATCGACGGTCTTATTGACCTTATCGAGTAGCCGTTTGCGCTCTCCGTTGGTGTATTTGAGCTCGCGAACAATGCGGGAAACTTCCACCCGCTCGCGGTTCATCAGCCAGCGCGTCTTGCGATGTTCCCGCGCCTTGGCCTTGGGGTTGATCGTATCCAGCTTTTCTAGAAAGCCGGCAGCTCTTTTCTGGTGCTTGAGCAAAGTGTCGACCCGGCCGATGGTCTGCCGGATGCGCGCCTGCAAAATCTCCTCTGTGATCTCTTCCTCGTCGAAGATGACCACTTCCTTGATGTTGCGCACGCCGCGTTTGAGGTCCTCACCCAGAGCCACGATCTCTCGAATCACGATCGGAGAACGCGAAATCGCCTTGAGGACCCGCATCTGCCCACGTTCAATGCGCTTGGCGATCTCGACCTCGCCCTCGCGCGTGAGCAGTGGTACCGTTCCCATCTCGCGCAGATACATGCGGACAGGATCATTGGTTTTTTCTAAGGTGCCGGGCGTGAGATCGAGCTCAACGTCCTCACCTTCTTCACCGTCACCCTCGAACTTCTCTGCTCCGAACTTCGGCCCACCTTCCAGGACATCAATCCCCTGGGTGCCGATTGTGGTCAGCAGATCATCGAGATCATCGGGTGAATGCAGGTCTCCCGGAATCAGGTCATTGACCTCGTTGTAGGTCAGGTAACCCTTTTCCTTCCCTGCATCAATCAGTTTTTGAATGTCTTCCTCGTACTTGTCTTCGATAGCCAAGCGCGTCTCATCTCCCGCGAAATTTTTTCGGATCGGTCCTTTACTCAGGAAGGACTAAGTGCGATGTGGCCGCTATTGAGGCAAATCTCCGAGACGGATGAACCGCTGGCAAATAGACGCACGTCCCCTATCGGAGCAGAATATCACAAAAAACGGCCACCGCTCTATTGACTGGCAAGTTTTTTGCCCGTCTCAGCCGATGCCGGCCCGAAGCCGCCTTCGCCCATTCCCACGATCCGATACCAATTAGATGGAAATGAGCCAAAAACGGCTCAATCCGGGCGGTTTGCCTCAAGCCGCATCGCCCGATCCACCTTCAACTTCTCCGCAGCCCAATGAGCCACTTGCGCCCAGTCTCCGCGTCGTTCTGCCTCTGCGATTTCCGCCCGCAAATGCCTCTGCCTGGCCTCCAGTGATCGGTATTTCAGGGTTTCGAGCGCAGCTTCGACTTGTTCAAGGCTCGTCTCCTCGTGCTCTTTCAAAAGAACCTGAGCCAACAAAGCCCGATCCGCTGCGTCATCAAGCGCTGCCAGGGGCTCCAAAATACCCCGGTCGCGAAGCCGCTCGAGGAGGCCCTTAATGGGGAGACTCTCAAAGCATTCCGGTGCTTCCTCTACTGCGTGCGATGCCCTTAGAAACACGCGGGTTTCCCGGCCGGCGCAAAGAGCGCGTAGAAACAGACGCTCAGCCTCTGTGAGGCTATCCAGCCGGGAGGGAGCAACTTGATCCCTCCGCCTGCGCACCGCCTGTTTGAGTTCCTCGCGCACCAGGGCCGAATCGATTCCCAATTTCTGCGCCGCGTCCATGGCGAATTCGTCCCGCACGAAAGGATCGGGGATGCGCCGGATATGCGGCAATAAGTAGTTGATAGCCTTGCGCTTATTCTCGGCCGTTCGAGGCGGATACAGCTGAATCGCGCGCCCTGTCAAGTACTCCGAATGGGGTTTGGCGGCCTTTACAGCCGCTACATAGGCATGGACTCCGCGCTCACGGATAAAGCGGTCAGGATCGAGACCGCCTTCCAGGGTCACCACCTTCACCTCGAATCCCTCTTCGATAAGCAGCGCAATCGACTTCTCCGCCGCATTCGCCCCGGCTGTGTCGGGATCGAAATTGATCACCAGACGCTTGGTAGAACGGCTCAGCAGCCGTACCTGCATCTCGGTGAACGCCGTCCCACTTGTCGCCAGCACATTCTGAACCCCGGTCGTATACGCCGTAATGCAGTCCATTTGGCCTTCGACGAGCACGGCGTAATCCAATTGCCGGATCGCCTGTTTGGCTTTGTCCAGATTGAATAGCACCTGGCCCTTGGAATAGAGGGGAGTCTCAGGCGAATTCAGATACTTTGGCCCGGCATTCTCGTCCGCGTCTAGAGCCCGAGCGGTGAACGCGATCACGCGTCCCGCTTCATTGTGGATGGGGAAAGTGATTCGTTTGCGGAAACGCGAGTAGAGCGTCCCCTGCGATCCGTCGGGCTGCTCTTTCGAAGAGACGAGGCCGGAGAGCCGCAACACTTCAGGCGGGGCAAGGCTCTGCAGGCGATCGCGCAAAGCATTGAAAGACTCCGGAGCGTAGCCGATGCGGAATTTGCGGATTGCTTCTGGTTTTACACCGCGATTGGTGAGATATTCGCGCGCGCGGGCTGCCTCCGGTTGGCGCAACTGCTCCTCAAACCAGGCAGTTGCGACCTCATGCAGTTCGAGGAGCTTACCGCGCTGGCGAGTCTCCTCTATCTCCTCGGCAGACGAGAATTCCCGCTTAGGCAGGGGAATTCCACACTTCTGCGCGACAAGTTTGACCGCTTCGGGAAAGCTCATGTTCTCGATTTTTTGGATAAACGCAAAAACATCCCCGCGTTCATGGCAGCCGAAGCAGTAGAAAAACTGCCGGACCGCATGGACAGAGAAGGACCCCGTCTTCTCTTTGTGAAAGGGACAGAGGCCGCTGAAATTCTGCGCGCCAGACTTCTTCAGCCGGACATACTCGCCGATGATGCGGACGATGTCAGCCTGCTGCTTAACGATTTGGGCGAAGTCTTCCTGCACGTCAATAGTAAGAATGTCAGATCGGGCCCCAATGCTGAACCCCTCTGCCACTTATTCAGCCTCAGGAAATCAGCGCCGCTGTGTGCATCCTCGGCATCGGAAATCAATTCTCACCGGTAACGAGCTTGGCTCACAGCTCAAGAGAATTCTCCGCTTACCGTGCTCGACAATGAGGCTGGGGCTTCCGCTCGTCCGGAGTCACCACAAGCTTTCGCGCAAATCGGAATATGCCTGAGTTCCTTGTTCAAATGAAAGGGAGCAGCCGGGATCTGCATTTGCGGAGGTATCATGCTCTGGCTGTTTGAAGGGGATTCCGGAGAGGTTCCGATGACCGACCATCCTATCCATCGATTCTCCGTCTTCTTGTTCGCTCTGATAACCGTTGCCACGTTCACGTCCGCGGCTGCACAGACACCCGCTGTCGTGGCACAGCCCAGGATCGTGCTGGAAGCCCTATCGAACTCTCAGCCGCTGCGCGAGGGCCTTCAGATCCAAGCCGGACCAGCGCAGCTGCGCATCACCGCCCTTCGTGACGACATTCTGCGAGTTCGCATCGCGGCAGAAAGCACGCTACCCGAGGATGCTTCTTGGGCAGTACTTCCGGGTCCGCGCAGCAAGTCGGTCGACGTGCGGCCCACCGAGGATGCAGCGTCTGTGGGCTTTCGTACCGCGTCTCTTGATGTCCGGGTCGAGCGCAATCCTCTGCGCCTCGTCGTTCGCGACCTGGCCGGCAACATCATCTCTGCCGATGCGCTCGGACGGCCCGTTGAATTCAACTTGGGCGGGTTCTCCGTGTACAAAGAGATGGACCAAGAACATTTTTTTGGCCTCGGAGACAAGACAGGCACGTTCGACCGCAGAGGCCAAGCCTACACGCTCTGGAATACCGATATCGGCCCCCAGGAATCAACCGACCCCATCTACAAGAGCATCCCTTTCTTCGTGGCGATCAATGGGACCCGCAGTTACGGTCTCTTTCTCGACAACACCTGGCGCACCTGGTTCGATTTTGGCAAGCAAGCGCGTAACGCCTATTCCTTCGGCGCCGAGGGCGGACCACTCGATTATTACCTGCTCTATGGCCCGACCCCGAAACAGGTCGTCGAGGCATATGCCTACCTCACCGGCACACCGCCGCTTCCTCCACTCTGGGCTCTCGGCTTCCAACAATCTCGCTACAGCTACTCCCCCGAATCCCAAGCAAGAGAGATCGCCCAGCGCCTCCGGAGAGATAGGATCCCCTCCGACGCGCTTTACCTCGACATCGATTACCAGTACAGGAATCGTCCTTTCACGGTCGATCCTGTCAAGTTCCCTAACTTCGCCGGCTTTGTCTCCGATCTCCACAAGGAAGAGTTCCATCTCGTCGTCATCACCGATCTGCACATCGCTCATGCTCCAAACCAGGGCTACGCTCCCTACGACACTGGCAAGGCCGGGGATCATTTCGTGAAGAACCCGGACGGCAGCGAGTTTGTCGGCGTAGTCTGGCCTGGTCCGGCGGTCTTTCCCGATTTCACCCGCGCGCAGACACGCGAATGGTGGGGCGGTCTCTACAAGCAGTTCGTTCGTGATGGAGTTGATGGTTTCTGGAACGACATGAACGAGCCCTCCGTCTTCGATGGACCCGGCAAGACCATGCCACTCGACACTCTCCATCGAATCGACGAGCCCGGTTTCGCGACCCGCACGGCTACCCACGCCGAGATTCACAACATCGTGGGACTCGAGAATGCGCGGGCTACCTATGAAGGGCTCCTTAAACTGCGGCCCGACGAACGTCCTTTCGTCCTCACGCGCGCTACCTACGCGGGAGGCCAGCGCTACGGATTCACCTGGACCGGAGACAACTCCTCCACCTGGAACCATCTCCGCCTTGGAACCCAGATGCTCCTCAACCTGGGCGTCAGCGGCATCTCCTTTGTAGGGGACGACATTGGCGGATTCAATGGCTCTCCCCCGCCTGATCTGCTCACTCGCTGGATCGAGATTGGGGCTTTCAACCCCATGTACCGCGACCACACGACCCTTGGCTCCCTGCCGCAGGAAGTGTGGGTCCACGGCCCCAGGCACGAAGCGATTCGCCGCAGCTACATCGAGACTCGCTATCGTTTGTTGCCGTACATCTACACGCTGGCCGACGAAGCGTCGCGCACCGGCATTCCCCTGATGCGGCCAGCTTTCCTCGAGTTCCCCGACATCTTTGCTCCTCAGTCGCCGGCCTTCGAGGGACTAGACACCGAGTTCCTGCTCGGTCCGGACCTCCTCATCGCGCCTCCACCTTTTGCTGAAATGCTCGACGACTACACGGTGTCCTTCCCAAAAGGCAGGTGGTACGACTTCTGGACAGGTCTCAAGACCGCTACTCCTCCCACGGCGCCTTCGATCGTCGAAATCGCCAATGCGGCCCCTGGGACCAAGTTCCCGGCGCCTCGCAAAATTCATCCGGTCCTCGAGACACTTCCAGTCTATGTCCGCGCCGGGAGCATCCTGCCCCTCCAGCCGGTCATCCAGAGCACCAACGAGGTCCCAAAAGGTCCTCTGGAGCTTCGTGTCTATCCTGGCCCCCAATGCCACGGTTCAATCTACCTGGATGATGGCCACAGCTTCCGATACCAGCACGGCGCGTTCCTCCGTCAGGGATTCTCCTGCCGGGTAGACGGCAGAGCCGTCGTCGTCGCCTTCGGCGCCCGCGACGGAGCCTACGCGCCGTGGTGGAAGAGTATCGAGGTCGTGGTCTATGACTGGCCCTCTGCAAGAGCGAACGCGAAGCTTTCGAATACGGCTACGCCGTTAAGGACGACGTATAACGTTCCGGCGCACGCACTGCACGTCGTCATCCCGGACGTCGCGGGAGAGGCGGAACTACGCGTGGGAGAACAACCTACACCGTAGGACTTGCCACAAATGAAAAGCAGTCACCAGAACGACTGCTCAGGAATCGATCGAAATCACAAACCATGTTTGCGTTGAGATGAATGGGTTGCGCTGCGTTCCGTTTACTCAGAAGTTACCTTATCCAGGGTTTTCGTTGCCACGTGCTTCAGGAGAAAAGCGTGCAAGGATGGAGCTGGTCTATCTCCCCCACTTATTTCTGCCAGAAGCTGCAAGATCTTCTGGCGATGGTGGCTGCGGATTGCGTAGTTCCATACTTCCGACAACTCGAGTTCGCCTATCGTGCTTGAACCCAGCAAGTAATCCTCGCCAAGTCGCCTCGCATCAATCTCCGCTTCCATTGCTTTTGCCTGTCTTCCTCGCTGGTGACTCGCTCTTGGCCACGCGTCACGAGCGATAAGTTCAATCTGACAACGCGTGAAGAAGTTTTCTGCGCGATCACGCTCAATACGCATCTCCCAAGGAGGAAGCATCCGGAGATTTGCCGACGTTGTGCGTTCTAGAAGATTCGAGGCCATCCGCAGATCGTATTCGGGTGTTAACCAGATCGGCCTGAGAGTAGGATCTTCGCCCAGGCTCCACCGAAGCACGACCAGAAATTCCCAGCAAGAGTCTACAGCTCGCCTCTGCTCTTCGGTCCAAGCACCATCCGGGACCAACAACAAATCGAAATAGGGAGACTCCAAGTCATCGAGAAGGCCATTTTTGCGAAGTTCGTCGAGCACTACCCGGCGCGTGATCACATCAATGCCCGGTTCCAATCCTCTCTGCTGGGATCGCTCGCTGCCTGCTCGTTCGAGCATCGCAGCCAGCAGGAGAGTCTCTCGCAAGACGCGATCTTTGATGTCAGGGGCAACAACCGGCGGCAGTTCCTTCTCGAGATGGATCAAATCGTAGCGTTCTGTCCACTTCCTGGTGAGGAAAAAGAAAAACGCTCCCGCAGCGAGTGACCCTACCAGCAGGAGCCCGAACAAATCGAAGAGCAGGCGGCGTGCAAGCAGACCCCAACACGCGAGATATGCCAGAAACACTGTCAAGATCAAAAGAAAACGCAAAAGTGCCACTCGCGCCCAACGATCGCGGGGCGCGCGCCGAATGAGAATCCAGACAGTGCTCCAAGTCTGCTTCTTGAAGAGTTCGGCCAAAGCCATCAGTCTAACTTTAACCGACGGCGGTTCGTGTTCCCATTCCAGGCTCGGACGCCAGTCCATCTCCAGGGTTACGAAAGTGTGGGCGCACTCAGCCGAGTGGGAAGGTTCGGCTTTCGCGAGGTGCAAGGGGAGGCGCTTGCCCGAGTAGCCAAGTCGCGTCCCATCCCAACTGCCTTGAGGACGAGCTCGAAGGCCAGATTCTGGCTCGCCAACTGTCCGGATCCCTTGCTGAGCAGAACGTCATAAGTAATTGCGTGTCGAGTGCAAGGAGATATTGTGGAAGCGACCGAATCTATTGCTCGATACGCAAAGGTCTACGACCCTGTGTTTTAACGAAGTCACTGCGACAGGTCACGAGCGGCTGCAGGTTGCGATGCTGTGCTTCACTGTCATCGTCGCCCAGAGTCGGGCACCGGTTGGAGGAAAATAGTGCGCGGTAAGCGCGGTAAGCGCGGAAAGTTACCTTTGGGTAGCGAATGAGTTCTGCGTGGAAAGAGTGGAAAGCCTCTTTTGAGGAAAACTGGCTGCTTCGAGAGACGGCTGTTGACCCCCCGAAAAAATACATTGATGTCACCCTGCTATGTATCCGAAGAGAAGACACGCGCATACTCTATTAGATGCATATTGGCCACGTTTAAAACACGCCGCCATGGATAATTGCGTAGGTTGTCATGGAGCGATATTCCCGATGGTGAGGAATTCCACGCGAAGTGAAAATTCTTTACGCCGGACAAAACCGCAGATCCCTCGACTGCGCTCATGATGACTAAAGTAAGGATTCGCTGCGGCCGGGATGACAATGAGGCGTTGTGAACAGATTCCAGGCGCCGTAGGCATAAATTATGCGCAATTTATTATGACGTTGTGTTTAGTCTTGCGACGCATGGTTTGGTGAAGCGATAGGATGAGCCAGGTTGAACAATTTATTGACGCGTCCTCAAGCGAGCCCGCCGTTCGAGGATTTCTGCATCGCCCCACATCTTCAACTCGAGACGGCGTTGTCTTGACCCACGGCGCTGGAGCAAACTGCCAGACGCCCTTGCTGGTTGGGTTGGCCGATGCACTGTGCGCCTCAGGCATGATGGTACTTCGGTACGACCTTCCTTTTCGACAACTGCGACCGAAAGGTCCGCCCCCGCCCGGTAGCGCAGGATCCGATCAGTTGGGCCTCCGCAGCGCAGCAAGTTCCATGAGAAAGCTCGTCTCCAATCGCGTCTTTCTGGGCGGGCATTCTTATGGCGGACGTCAGGCAACAATGCTGGCGGCATCCGATGCTGGGTGGGCAGAGGAAGAAGTACAAGGGCTGCTGCTTCTCTCCTACCCGTTGCATCCGCCCAAGCGACCCCACGAATTGCGAACTTCGCACTTCCCAAAGATTCTCACACCTGGTCTTTTCATTCATGGGGAGCGAGACGGATTCGGGTCGATCGATGAGATGGCGGCAGCTCTGCAGCTAATTCCAGCACGAACAGAGCTATTGCCTATCACAGGCGCAGGACATGAACTGATATCCGGAAAGACAAAAAATATTGTGGCAGAGAGCATTGCGGAGATTTTCAGAAAGTTCTTTCCGCAAGAGTAAGAGCGCTGTTCAGGTCAGCCCGTTCAATGCTATGCTTCTCCGCACATCGGAGGCAGGCCATGTCTGAAGCGAACAAGCAACTGGCAAGACGCTGGTTTGAGCAGGTCTGGAATCAGAGAAGCGAGAAGGCCATTGACGAGATATTCCACCCTCACGGTAAGTGCTATGGCTTCCCTGACCCAGACTCGGTGCTTGAGGGACCAGAAGCCTTCAAAGAAATCCACCGCTCGTTCTGCGGAGCCTTTCCCGACCTGGTGATCAACGTTGAGGAGGTCGTTGCCGAGGGAGACCGCGTCGCCATCCGCTGGACGGCCGGTATGACGCACCGCGGCGATCACCTTGGTTTCCCAGCCTCCGGCAAAAAGGCCGCTCTGGCCGGGTCCTCCTTCATCATTGTTCAAAATGGCAAGATCATGGCAGGTTGGAATTATATGGACCTCCACAAGCTCTTCGAGGAACTCGAGGAAGGCCCGCGTAAGGCCGGTGCGCTCCTCGCCTAGAGCAGACTAAGACCAGACCGGAAAAACAGACCCTGAAAATACGAATGGCCGATATCGATGCGTGCTGTTGTGGTTTTCTCACCTGCACTTCGTACAGGTGCCAATACAGATCGGTATCGCTCAGTTGATGTTAGTTTTGTTCCGGCAGAAGTTGCATATCGGGAATCTTGATGCATGCTGTTGTGGTTTCCCACCCTTCGGCTGAAAGGCGCAGCCGAAGAATGGGGCACCCCATTTTGGCTGCGCTCCATGCATTGCGAATGCGGTTCACGGCCATTCGTAGTATGAAGCTTCACGCCTAGAACCGTTGAGTTAGGGCTCAGTGGGATTGCGCCGGGGACGCGGTTGCTGAGCCTTCTCGAGCAATTGATCGAATTCGGAGCGCGGCATCTTCAACTTGTCTGGATGGGCATCGATCCATTGCTTGAAGCCCGCATATTTCTTAGCGTTCCAGCCGCCTTCGAATTCCGCACCGTTCTTGCCTTCCTGATTCAATTCGAAGTTGTAAGCATCTTGAAGGTTCGTGAACTCGGCCGAACTGATCGCCGCCTCCGCCATGATTGCGGGGACAAACAACACTCCATCGGTCTTGGCGAGCACGAGATCTCCCGGCAACACACTGGCGCGCCCGATTCGAACCGGGGCATTGATCGCAGTCAGCACCATATCGGCCCATGCCGAAGGATCATAACCGCGGTAGAACCCATTGAAGTTTGGTATCTCCCGGTTCTCTTCCTGATCCCGGATGCCGGCATCGAATATGAAGCCGGTGTGCGTGTGAGCTGCGATCCCGTTCCCTAGATTCGAACCGATCAAGGTTCCTTCAACGATCTTCCCAAAGCCGTCAGCAACATAAACATCTCCGAGTTGCAGTTCGTTAATGGGCCAACTATTGTTGCCACTTACGCGTCCCTCTGCTTTTCCCTCGGCAAGGATGGCCTTCACCATATCCGGCCGCGAGGGCATATATTGAGCCGTGAGCGCCCGGCCGGCAAAAGGCTTGTCGATGTGGAGAGCTTGCCACCCGCCTTCGTACTGGCAATGGTAGCCCTGAGAACGGAGATACTCCCAAGCATCTTCGATCGAGACATCGAGGGCTCGCTTCAGCAGATCGTCTGGTAACTTCGGCCGCCCGTCGGGGAATCGGTCACCCGTCCATTGCGACGTGTAAAACATCATCTGCTCCTTCGTCATCTTGACTTGAGCAGAAGCGGGCGACGCACCCACCGAAACTCCCAATGCAGTGCACGCCATCAGGGCGGCCACAATCACTTTCTTCATACAACACTCCTTATTCGATTGGTTGAACATCCAATGCTCGCCGGCGCATCGTGCTTTTCATCCTTACTACAACGAGATAAGCTACAGTTATTGTTTCATTGCACCCTGACCTTCCACTTTTCGAGCAGCCGGCTAGCGGTCCCGAACGCAGCCCTGAGAAGCACACTACGGTCAGACGCCAAGTCCCGGCTTACTTGCCGTTCGCCCAACGGTCCTCGTTGGAACGCTCCAATGTTAACGTTAGCGAGTTCTTTTGGCCATGATCCTTGTCCTTTAGCGGTACCGACGTCTCAAGATTTGGTATAGGTGTCTCACCCAAGGCAATGGTTCGTTGCCGGGCTCGACACCCTGGGATGAAGCGCAGGCATCGAATTCAGGATCGGAGTAAACATCCATATGGAATCGAGAAAATTCGGCCACACCGGACGTGCAGTCCCGATCATCGGTCAGGGCACGTGGGAAATCGACTCCACATCGCAAGAGAATGCGGTCGCAGCTTTGCGTAAAGGGCTAGATCTGGGCATGAGCCACATCGACACTGCCGAAATGTACGGCTCCGGCAGGGCAGAAAAGGTTGTCGGGGAAGCGATCGCGGGACGCCGCGATGAGGTCTTCCTGGTGTCAAAAGTTCTCCCCCAAAATGCTTCGAGACATGGAACTGTACGAGCGTGCGAACAATCCCTGGCCCGTTTAAAAACAGACCATCTCGACTGTTATCTTTTGCACTGGCGGGGCGAATATCCATTGGAGGACACTGTTGCGGGGTTTGAAGATCTTCAGAGTCAAGGAAAGATCCTATGGTGGGGAGTGAGCAACTTCGATGAGCAGGACCTGGAGGAGATTCGGGCGGTTGCAGGTCGAGGGCATCCGGCATGCGATCAGGTGCTCTATCATCTGAAGGAACGTGCCATCGAGCATGCCGTCCTTCCCTGGTGTAAGGAACACGGCGTCGCGGTAACAGCATATAGCCCTTTTGGCCACGGAGAGTTTCCTGGTCCCCGGACGCCCGGCGGAAAGATTCTTGCACGCATTGCCGATGCACACGGAGCGACGCCCCGCCAGGTTGCTCTGCGGTTCCTGACGCGAGAGCCCGAGCTGTTCACGATTCCAAAGGCCTCTAGCGTCGAGCATGCGGTGGAGAATGCGGGAGCTGGCGAACTGAAACTCACGAAGCGAGAGATCGCTGAAATCGACGAAGCCTTCCCGCTGGGACCGAAGCCACGTCAATTACCGATGCTTTAACCGTCGTGCTTGTCTGCTCAGCGTTACCGGCTTCACTTGTTAGTAAGCGCGGCTGCGCCCATTCTTCCTTGTCCTCAATTCAGGCGTTCGCCGCGGACTCGTTATCACAGGTGTAGGATATGCGGCTCTCGTATCGTAAACACCCAAGTATCACTTTGCTATCTGGAAAGAAAACGGCGTACTGGGTTTCGAGACGTGGGACAGAGATAGACCGAATGAACCGTAGTAAGCCGGGCTAACGAGCAGAAAGCGCGTGGAGAACATGGCACGCAACCACGTCAACATTGCTGGGCGAACCGGCCATCGTATTCAGGCGAAGCAGGAGCTGAAAATGGGTCACCGGAGTGGAAGATGAAATACCGCACTGTCGCAAAGCATCCGAGAGTCTTTGCGGATTTGTTACCAATTCTCCAGCTGCCGCTGTGCCTTCCCCATTCGCCCCAGCTAAAAGGAGGACTTGTCCATCTCTGCCCGGGTTCTGAAGAAAACTAATGGTCGCAAACGATTGACCAGTCGCCCATCCTTTTGCAGTGGGAATGTACGATGACGGTTCTCCGGAACGCGGATGCGCATTCCGGATGATCTCCTGTTGGGAGTCGTCGTCAAAAGCAAATCTGAAATCCAGTTGATCATTGAAGAGGGCGCTCCAAGGGTTCGAACGAGGACTTCCCAGCAGAATCAAGTTGTCGTCCGTGTACAGATTGGAGAGGCGGATATCCCGAGCCACATGCACATTGAGCTTGTTTGAAGCCGCTTGAGCCAACTCTGCGATGCTTGCGATGACTCTTGCATCCACGGCCGCGGCCTTATCCCCCCGAAGGATCTCTTTGCAGAGCGAAATCAGTTGCGGCGACAACGAATCAGCATTCGGGATGTACTGCTGGTTCGCGTAGTCGGAGAGCGAAAGGGACGCACGAGTCAATCCTTGGATCTCGGCAATATTCGGATCGCTGGTTATGAGCTGAGTGGGATGCTGCGACCGGAAAAACGCTGACCATGGAAGGATGGCGGGAGCGCCTGATCGAGAAGAGCGGATCCAAAATATGCCCCATGTGGCAAGATTCAGTCCAATCAGCAAAAGACTGAGCAATCGCCATCTCGTTCCGCCCCTGTCGTTCGCCTTTGAAACTTCAGGACGAAGAACGTTCTGGGGATTTGACCCTGAGACGTGGGGCATTGCTTCAGGAACTAGGGGAGCCGTGTGCGAGTCAAGGACGCTCGCAATCGCGATATTCTCCTCCCGGGAGATCTCGGGAATGTACGACCCCAAAGGGAGGCTAATGCGCCACTCGGAAGTGTTCCCATATCTCCCATAATGCTGCAGTAACCGCTTGCGGACGTCGCTGGCGGTCACTCGCACGATCGCGTCCTCGCCGGTGTCGTAGGTGGGGGTTCTTCCGAACAAATTGACTCCGATGATCCGCTCTTTAAGCGCATCGAAGTGCCCCGAGATGGATTGTTCCACGATGTACGTAAGGAATTGGCCACTGCGGTGACTTCCCTTAAAGGCCGCCCCTTCTACGATTTCCTTCAGATGCTGCTGCAGGGAGGCAGACTCCCCTTCTGTCTGGATGACCTTGTTGGTCCGGGTACTGCTTTGAGGGATTGTCTGCATTTGGCCTTTGGCGTCGGCAATTATAGCAGCGGGTTAGGATTTCCGGCGGTTCACCAGTCGACCCTGGCATCATGCCCCTGCTACCTGACGGCCAGAGCTTCTGGCGTACCGAGATCCCGGGGCGGCGGGTCGCGCTCGCAGACGGAAGTCAGATCTGAAAGCCTGACGCCGGGCAGGGCCTCCAATCGACATTCGTCCTTCCAGCTGGTAAAGCCCGCACGCATTGCCGCGAAGCGTAGAAGATTCAGCGCGCAGGTAGCTACCGTTAGAGCTGACACCATCTCGTAACTCCTTTTTTTATCGTTATGTAAGGCGACGTTAGCTCCCGTGTCTAACGTTGTCAAAGCCCCAGTCTTTGCCGCTATGGTTGTGCCCGCTTGAAGTTCACAAGAGTCGAGGCATTGATCTTTCCCATTCGGAGGCTGTCATGTTCAATCATCGTCCTAATTTCTGCATTTGCTTGTGTCTTTTCCTGGTAGCGGCAAAGGGATTTGCTCAGATCCGGTCAGGGACAATCACCGGCTCTGTAACAGATCAGAGCGGTGCCATCGTGACGGACGCCAATGTGACGGTAACGGATACCGAGACCAACGTAGCCTATCCCACAAAGACCACTGCTGCAGGTTTTTACACAGTTCCTTACTTGCAGCCAGGAATCTACTCCGTCTCTATATTGAAGGCTGGTTTTGAGACGTATAGCGAGAACGGGATTCACGTGGATCCGTCACAAACGGCGAGAGTGGATGCAATTCTCCGGGTCGGGTCAGCCGCGGCGCGGGTCGAGGTTACGGCTGCGGCGGCGCAGCTCCAAACCGAGAACAGCACCGTCTCGGCTGGCGTGAGCTCACAGGTAATTGATGCGATTCCCAACATCACCGAGAACCCGTTTTACTACGTAACGCTGCAGAACGGCGTGCAACCGCGAAATGAAACGTCGACCAGTCAGACTCTAAATTCGTTTGGAATCGGTGTCGCCGGCCGCGCTGAGTTTTCTGCAATCGGCGTGAATGGAGGCCGTGCCTTTGAGAACGACATTCAATTGGACGGCCTTTCCATCATGGGTGATGGCTTCAACGAGGCGTCAATCATTCCCAACGAAGAAGGCATCCAGGAGGTCCGGGTCATCAGCAACAATTTCACAGCGGATCACGGTCGTGGTCAGAGCGTAATGGCCATTACTTCAAAGTCCGGCACGAATCAGTTCCACGGCCAAGTCTCCTACCTGATACGGAACGAAGCCCTCAATGCAAACACGTGGGGGAACAACGAACAGGGAATTCGCAGGCCGGCCTTCAAAGTAAATGACTTTGGCGGAGCGATTTCGGGCCCAATCCACAGAGACACGCTGTTTTTTGCTTCCAGCTATCACTATCTTAGGTTCAATCAGGGCCAGACGTACCTTGAAACGGTGCCCACAGATCTAGAGAGGGTGGGAAATTTCAGCCGAACCTTCCAGCAAAATGCCAACGGCGTTCCCGCTCCGGCCCAACTGTTTAATCCTTTCAGCGTCACACAGACGGGCAGCAACCTGTATCAACGCGCTCCTTTTCCAAACGCGATCATTCCGAATCCCAACCCATACGCTAAGTACATCTACAGCCTGTACCCGGAACCGAACCGGACGCCGGACGATATCTACAACACAAATAACTTTACGGCGACCGTGGTAAACACGGTACGAAGGCAAACGCTGAATAATCGGGTCGACTACAAACGGGGCAGGCACTCGATTTACGGCAGCGGTGGCTACGATTTCGGCACCATCCTGGAACCCTATTACTGGGGCAAGTTCGTCACGAAGGGATTCAACGATTCTCCGACGACGATCAAAGACAGAAACCCCTACGCGCAGATCGGAGACACCGTAGTTATAAGTCCCACACTCTTCGTCGATGTACGCTACGGGGCCACGAGAACCGATGCGATCAATTTCGCCGGTAACCATTCCGGCTTTACACAGTACGGCGCGTTCGGTATCCCGCAAGCCACTCAGGCATTGTTTGCCGTTCCTGGCGCGGCACCCGTCGTGAACCCGAAGATCGGCGCCGGCACGGGAGGGGGCAGCAATTGGTCCGCTCTCTCAGGGGGTCAGTTTGCCAACAAACAGGAACACCAGATCTCGCATCACCTGAGCGGCAGCGTCACAAAAGTGCACGGAGACTGGACGTTCAAAGCCGGCTCGGAATATCGGGTCATCCTAGCGAACTACACCGACTTCGAAGAGGCCTCGACCAACATCGGAGGGTGTTGCGCGAATGACCCCGGGGGGAACTACACCTTTGAATACAACACCGCGACTGGTGGCGTGGCGCCGGGGAATACATCTCCTCTGCTATCGGGCATCAATGGCGCAACCATGTTGGTTGGAGAGGGCGTATGGTTCGTGCGGCCCGGCGCCAACTTAAAACCAGCGTATGCGGCCAAGTATTTTGCTGTTTATTCGCAGAATGACTGGAAGGCTTCGCCGCGGTTGACCGTGAACCTTGGTCTGCGCTGGGATTTGCAACCCGGCCCGACAGAGCGCTACAACCGGCTTGCCGGGTACGACTTTACGAAAAAGAATGCCTTTGGCACTCAAGGCGCCATCGACTTTCCCGGAACGATGGGGTATAGCCGCAATTTGTGGGACACGGAATATCACGACTTCCAACCCCGGATCGGCGTCGCATTTCGGGTAAATCCGAGTTTAGTGGCGCGCGGCGGCTTCGGCATTACTTATCTGCCAAGCAACACAGGATACTTCTCGAGTCCTAACGACCTCGGTGAGGCATCGTTTGCGTCGGGAAATCTCGCACAACCATATGGCACCAATCCGAATGGAGTTCCGGTATCGATGTTTACCAACCCTGCTCCTCTGGTCGCGGCAACGGGCTCAAACGCCGCAGCACCGCAGATCTATGGCGTGGCCGAAGCATTTTTTGACCGGCATCTGAAAAATCAGATGGCAAAGCAGGCCAATGTCTTCTTGGAAAAGTCCTTTGGACCCGGGGGCCAGTGGCTCCTCGCAACAGGCTGGAGTGCTTCCTATTCGGACCACCTGACAACTCGCAATCTTGCCTTCCAAAACCTCCAATTCATCCCGGGCAGCACGCTTGCCGCCTGGAGGAGTCAATACATCGCCAGCAACGGCGCCACGAATCCGGCGAATATGCTCGTCCCGAATCCGTACCAGCCAAGCACGGGCCCGCTTCTACCTTTTCAGGGACCTTTATCAGCGCGAACGATCGCACAATTTATTCCATTGCTCCCATATCCCCTACTCACGGGCGGCGGCTTGAATGGGTCTTTTTTTACCGGCTCCGGATTGAATGGCTCGAATGGATTCGCGAGCTATAACTCGCTTCAGGTCCGTTTGAGCCACGCGTTCTCTGCTGGACTTCACCTCGATCTGAATTACACGTGGAGTAAAGAGCTTGACTTCACAAGCACGGGTATCGAGGACGGCCAAGGGGTCGACCCCTCAGGATCGATCAGCAATCCAGACTTAATTAATCTTCGCAGTAATCAGAACTATGGAACCGCCGATCAGCCGCATCGGTTTGTCGCGACCTTGGTATACGTATCGCCTTTCGGGGCGGATGGGCCGCTTGCTCTCAGCAATCGGGTGGCACGAGATGTGCTTGGCAACTGGAGTATCGGCTCCGTGATTGCAGCTCAGAGTGGAATGCCCATCTATGTTTCTGGACTAAGCAATGGACTCACGGGACGAGTCAACCGGGTTCCGGGTCAAGCTCTACAAGTTCCAAAGTCTCTCCAGCACTGGTACAACGGGAGCACAAAAGTGACATTGCCCTGCGGTAAGACTGTTACTCCACCGAAGTACACGTTCCTCAAGTACAACTCCTGTGCCTTTTCCGGACCGACAGTGACGACTCCGAATGGGAGTATTGTGCCGGATCTGTACTGGAATGGAAGTTCAGCACAAACGAACGGAGACATGCGTGAGCCAGGCCGCTTCAATATGGATTTCAGCCTGAGGAGAACTTTCCCTCTCAACGAACGATTCAAGCTGGAGGTTGCCGGAGAAGCTTCGAATCTGCTGAATCATACGGAGTTTACCGGAGCTTTCACCGGTAGTCTCACGAATACACTTACGGGTGCTCTTGGTAGCACGAATGCGATAAACAATCCTGGTTCCGGGTTGATTCCAGGACTCGGTACGAGTAATACGTTTGGCACTTTGGGCGTGGCGACGTTTGATCCGCGTCAGATTACGATGCATGCGCGAGTCGTCTTTTGAGGAGAGGAAAGAGGCCAGTGGAAGAGATCGCCAGCCGTTTTCCTGGTGACGAGCCTCGACTTCCTAAGGCAGTGTGGCTCCTGCCCGAAGAACTTGATAGAGCGTACAAAAGGCTGCCACGTCCCTTGAACCCTTGAACCACTGGTAGCAATGGGTAGAGTCAGCGAAGACCGGCACGGAGTGCTTCCGCAAGCTGGGATTACGGGGTCATCTTAACGCAAATTGGGTGTTGGCAACATCGCCATCGGCCACAAAGGGGCAGATACTGCCTTTCGACTCCAAAAGGGAGACGTTCACAAATTTCGATTCAGCCAATAGTATGTTCGAGCGGCCAAACTACGCGGGTTGGCCGTGGCCAAGTTAAAAGGCTCCCTGCCCCAAATGGAAACTTCGTTCAAGCGCGGGAACGATCCGTTTTGGAAAAAAATGAAATTCAAATATCGCTTTGGTTCGTTCGTTTTCTTTTGCTTGCTTGTCGTGTCGCCCTCGAAGGGCCAAACGGATTGGCCAATCTTCGGCCATGATCCGGGCGGCCAGCGGTACTCGCCGTTGAAGCAGATCAATACGAAGAATGTCGGACAACTGCGCCTCGCATGGCAGTTCGATACTGTAGACGCGAGCGCGCCGCCCCCGACAGAGCCAGCGACCCCCCACGTCGACCTCTCCGCAGAACCTCCAGCGGAAACGCCCCCCGAAGGTTCTCCGCGCCCGGCGGGCGCCGCGCCAGCCAGGCCCCCACGAGCGTCCGAATCCATTCCTATCGTTGTCCGTGGTGTCCTTTACATGTCCACGGGATTCAACCGCGTCATCGCTCTCGATGCGGAAACTGGCCACACGATCTGGCAATACGAGAGCAAACATACCCCTGCATTGCGCGGTGTCTCATACTGGCCTGGCACCAAAGGATATCCACCACAAATTGTGTTCGGCACACTTGACGGATGGCTGATCTCGCTAGACGCGAAGACTGGTAAGCCGTCTCCTTCCTTTGGCGAAGGTGGACTGGTGAATCTTAAAGCTGGCGTTACTGAAAAGTTCCCCAATGCACGGCTCTCGATTACCTCTCCACCGAATTTCTATAAGAATCTTGTGATCACCGGGTCGAGTCCCGGGGAAATGCCCGCATTGGGCGCGGCTGGTGACATTCGTGCCTGGGACATGCGGACGGGCAAACTGGCTTGGACATTCCACACGATTCCGCAGCCTGGCGAGCCCAACCACGAGGTTTGGCAGGGTGATGAATGGGTCAGCCGGTCCGGCGTTAATTCCTGGGGATTTATTACTGTCGATACCAAGCAGGGCGTACTTTTCGTCCCCATCGGCACTCCAAATACGGACTTTTACGGCGGCGACCGGAAGGGCTCTAACCTCTACGGATCGTCGTTGGTTGCGCTTGATGCGGCAACTGGCAAGATGAAGTGGTTCTTTCAGACGACGCACCACGATAACTGGGACTACGACCTCGCGTCGGCGCCGATGCTAATCACGACCGAGCAGAACGGGCAGAAGATCCCGGCAGTAGCGCAGCTGACGAAGCAAGGTTATCTCTTTATCTTCAACCGTCTCACAGGCAAGCCGGTCTTCGAAGTGAACGAGGTTCCCGTTGCCAGTGACAACCCTGTTCCCGGCGATGAATACTCGCCCACCCAGCCGGTGCCGGTAAAGCCTCCACCATTGGCGCGCACCACCTTTACGCCGGATGAGATTGCCACCGTCACGCCGGAACACGAAAAGTACTGCCGGGACCTGCTTGCAAGCGAAGGGGGCGCAATGACCGGCGGTCCCTTCGCGCAGTATGGCCTAAAACTTCGTGTCATCTTTCCGAGCTGGACCGGGGGAACGAACTGGGGCGGTGGATCGTTCGACCCCAAACTCGGGTATGTTTTCGCAGATACGAAGAGTCTGGCAAACTTCAATAAGTTGGTCCCGCGAGCAGACGGCAAAGGTTACCGCCGTGTAGGACCAGACAAGGCGCCGCCGAAAATGGGCGACTACTTCTGGGACGGATCGAAGCAGTGGCCGTGCCAGGAGCCGCCCTGGGGAGAGCTTGTGGCGGTGAACGTGAACTCCGGAGAGATCGCGTGGCGGGTTCCGCTTGGCTCCTTTGAAGAGTTGGATAAACTAGGAGTGCCTAAAACAGGAACTCCGACGACAAATGGTGGATCGATCGCAACTGCCGGGGGCTTGGTTTTCATTGGGGCTACGATCGATGGAAAGTTCCGGGCCTTCGATTCGCGCACGGGGCGGGAACTCTGGGTGACGGATTTGGGGATCGACGTGAATTCAATTCCTATCACATGGCGTGGCAAGAACGGCAAGCAGTACGTTGCTGTCTTCGCCTCCGGGCCCGCTCGCCCTCAGGCCCACGCTGGGCAGTTGTTTGTTTACTCGCTGCCTTAGGCCTGTTCACCGTATCAGGGGCGAAAAGCGTTGCGCGCGAAAATCAAGCCAGATGGGTGGAAGCCGAGGGGATTCTCATGAGTCGGCCCGTGCGCAGATTCGAAGACCCCGCGTTTGCTAGCGATCCGATGGAATCTGTCGGCACGAAGATAGCGAGGGTCCGCGTAATCGATTCGCACACTGGCGGCGAACCCACGCGCGTTGTCGTTTCCGGTGGGCCCGAGTTGGGAAATGGAACCGCGTCGGAGAGACTCGAGCGATTTCGCAGCCGGCACGACGAGTTTCGCCGCGCCATCATCAATGAGCCGCGAGGTTCGGATGTTCTCGTCGGCGCTCTTCTCCTCGAACCTGTTGATAGGAGCTGCGCAGCAGGGGTCATCTTCTTCAACAATGTCGGCTACCTTGGCATGTGCGGCCACGGCACAATCGGGCTGATCGTGACCCTTGCACATCTTGGCCGTATCGGCCAAGGCGTTCACCGGATTGAAACTCCCGTGGGCGTTGTGACTGCAGAGCTGCTCGCTGATGGCCGGGTCTCTCTCGAGAACGTTCCCAGCTACAGGAGTGCAGAGCGAGTCACCGTTGATGTAACGGGATACGGAACTGTGACCGGGGACGTGGCATGGGGCGGAAACTGGTTTTTCCTGGTCGCCGAACATCCTTTCGCGCTCTCTTATTCCGAATTAGATAGTCTCACTCGGTACACAACCGCCATCCGCAGAGCACTGGCGGCAGCGGGGATCCGTGGCAGCGACGGTTGCGAGATCGACCACGTAGAGTTGTTTGTTGCCTCGCGATTGCCGGACGCACAGAGCAAGAATTTTGTACTCTGCCCCGGCTTGGCGTATGACCGATCACCTTGTGGTACGGGAACAAGCGCCAAACTGGCTTGTCTCGCGGCCAGCGGCAACCTTGCTCCTGGCGTCATCTGGAGGCAGGAGAGTTTTGTCGGCAGCGTATTTGAAGCGAGCTATCGGCTGAGCGATGGCAAGGTGATACCTTGTATCACCGGCTCCGCCTATGTCTATGCAGAAATCGATTTGTTGCTGAATCCGGCTGATCCCTTCTGTTTGGGTATCTCGAGAGCTGATGTCGAAATTTGACAGCATCGTGGTCGGGGCGGGAATCGTGGGCAGCGCCTGTGCGCTTGCTCTGGCCCGAGCAGGCATGCGCGTCGCGCTGGTCGAGGCCGATAACCCGGGGATGGGTGCGACGGCGGCGGCGATGGGACACATCGTAATCCTCGACGACTCACCGGCGCAGTTTCGATTAACTCACTATTCCCAGCAGCTCTGGAAAGAACTTGCCAACAGCCTGCCGCCATCGTGCGAGTACAAGCCCATAGGTACCTTGTGGATTGCAGAGGACGACGAGGAGATGGGAGAGATCGTTCGCAAACACGGGCACTACGGCGAAGGCGGAGTTCAGACCAAGATACTCAGTCCGGACCAGGTGTATGCGTTCGAACCAAATTTGAGGTCCGGCCTCTCTGCTGGGCTGCTGGTTCCATCGGACTGTGTTGTAGATGCGCCAGCCGTTGCCAAACATCTGGCAGAGCAATGCATCGCCGCCGGTGGACTCCTGATTCATGAACGGGCAATCGCGATGGGACAAGGAGCAGTGCAGCTCGCGAGCGGAGCGGTCTTGCAAAGTAATCGGATCGTCAATGCTGCGGGTGAGCATGCGGGCAGGCTCACGGAGGGCTTGCCGATTCGCCCACGCAAGGGTCATCTTGCTCTTACCGATTGCTACCCCGGCTTGGTGAGGCATCAAATCGTGGAACTCGGCTACCTGAAGAGCGCCCACTTGACGACCGAGGACTCGGTCGCATTCAACGTGCAGCCGCGTGCGAGTGGCCAGATACTGATCGGTTCGTCCCGTCAATTTGACGCGGAGAACGCGGAAGTAGATTCCGGCGTGCTTTCGCGTATGTTAGAGCGTGCGATTCGGTACCTGCCTATGCTGGAGCAAATCCCTGTTGTTCGTGTGTGGACCGGCTTTCGGACCGCCACTCCGGACAAACTGCCGCTGATCGGACCTTGGCCGCACGATGAGTCGGTCTTCCTTGCGACGGGACACGAAGGTCTGGGGATCACAACCTCGTTGGGGACTGCGGAGCTGCTCGCGGCTCAAATCTGCGGGCGCGAGGCCGAGATCTCGATCGAACCCTATCTCCCCTC
>DASYBJ010000232.1:0-2511 GCA_036500845.1 Acidobacteriaceae bacterium | reverse complement strand
GTCAATGCGACGCTTGAGTACATATTGATAAGGTGTCATGCCCGTAGAGGTGCGGAACATCTTAAGAAAATGACCGCGGCTGTAACCGACCTCTTCGGCGAGTGAGGCGAGGCTAACGTCTGACTGGAAACTATGCTCGATCCGTTCTATAACACGTTTCAACGCGTGGGGTGGAAGTGTCGAAACGGCCGAACGCGCCCTCGGTCACCCAACTGAAGGTATCGGATTGCGAGCGCATGAGCGAGCGAAATCATTGCCTCTCATCTTTCGATTTCAGATGCGACAATAAAAGCGCACATGAAGAACATTCTCCTCAAGCGAGGTGCTTCTGACCGAACTGATGCGGTGAGCATCGCCACAAGCAGAGGGTTTTTGCTGTGAACAGTTTCGTACGGACGACGTGCCTTCCAAGCAACATCGTGTTCATTGAGGCGTGGGGAATGCCGGCAGTCCGGACTGCAGAGCACCGCTTCTACGATGTCCAAAGTCGGACTGTTGTGTCAGCTTCCTACAGTCGGTGCCCCTAATGCGCTCATGAAGGCTCGCTCGATCACCGTTGACGCTAAATCCAAGCCGTGAGTCTCGGCGATTACCTTCTGGAAATACTGCGCCTTATCTCGATATTTCGGATCACCGAGCACTTTCACCACCAAGTCCGAGAGTGTATGGCTGTCAAGATGATCCAGCTCTAGGAATTCGCCTACGCCGTGGTACGCAATTCGTGCCGCAATCCCAGGCTGGTCGTACGTTATGGGAAGAGCTACCATCGGCACGCCTTGGGCTAGGCATTCTAGTACGGTGTTCATTCCCGCATGCGTAATACAGAGAGCTGCGCGCTTCAACAATTCGATTTGCGGAGCGCTTTGAACAGCGATGGTATTGGAAGGAATCGATCTCAAATCACTGAGGTTCACATTCTTTCCGATTGAGAGGACAACCTGAACGGAATGTAGATTCTCGACAGCATGCAAAATGGTGTTGTAAAGGCGTTCGATGCCGTTTACCAGCGTTCCGAGAGATGCATAAACGAGCGGCCTTCCTTCGAGTCTTTCCCATCGAAACGAAATTGATTGACGACCCTCGCCGTCATGAGACGGACCCGCGTAGTAAAAAGTTGAAGGCCAGGATATGCCTGGGAAATCAAATTCGCGAGGAGTTTGCGTGATTTCGGCAAGCTTAGACGACGTCGCTCGTGGATCGCTCCAATCAATGGCCAAGCCAACTCTATCAGCGTAAGCTTTTGCTGCAGCTACAATCGGCGCAAAATATCCCCCGACTTGTATCAATCCTTCGATGTTTCGTGCATGGGCTTCTGGGGTGTTTTCATAAGGCCAACTGAAGAGACAGGGGGGAGTCGCCCCAGATGTGTCGATGTGAAGCGTATTCCAAATATGCACGAAAGGTATCCCAAGGCTTATAGGAACCAGTTCCATGAATGAGTGACCTTTATCGAGCACCATCGCATCAACATTCGTTTCCTCGAGTTTTTTGTGCAGACAGTCAGGCATATCGTGGAGAAGAGATGGTGTAATGCCGCCCAGGTGCTGTCTTAAAACATCGTCACCTTGCAATTTGGCGACTGACCTGTAGATCTTTTCTGTGGACCCTATTGGATAATGCTTCTCGCAGAAAGGGACGAACCTTAGATTCGCTGCACGGATGACGGGTTCAACATCCGGCACGCCAAAAAAGAGGACTTCATGTCCACGAAACTCCAGTGTGCGCGCTAGCGCGGTCATTGGGTTTAGATGACCTGTTAGAGGCACACTCAGAAAACCAATTTTCATACAACTGCCCTTTCATCTGGGGTAACGATTAGGTGTTAGTGCTTAAAGCAAAACACTCAAGAGCGCCGTGAGCTGAGGCAGGGTGTTTGCGAGCAACGCAAAACATGAATCTTGCCTTGATGCCGCCCTGCACATGGATAAATGAAACTGAGCAGGGCTGCCGGAGCCGATGTACTGGTTTCTGAAACCATGGCGCATCTCCGCAGTCATGGCACCATGAAGTTCCTGAAACTGGTTCGTCAGTTTCTCGCCCGCAGCACTCCCTAGCTTAGCCAGGCTAGACAATGATAAGAACGCGTACCTGCGGACGAGTGTGAAAGCCCGTCCGCTTTAAGATTGTGACTGAATCGGCGTCTCCCTAAAAGGCAAACCTAGCTCCAAGCTGGATCTCGCGTTTCGGCAGAGCTGCGGTGTAGCCCAGGGGCTGGCTGGGCGAGAGGCTGGCAGTGCCGTGAACGTGGAACGGCGGAGCGAAATCCGCGCCGACGATATTGTTCACGCTGGCGTAGTTCGTCTGGTTTGCGATGTTCAATCCTTCCGCAGTTAATTTCAGGCTGCATTCTTTGCCGAACCTGAATGCCCGGCTCAAGCGCATGTCGAAGTCCACGTAGTCGGGACCGATGCCGGTGTTGCGCGGGGCTCCCGGCGGACGATCGTTGGTGAAGTGATTGTCGCCGTTGATGTCGGCTCCGGCAAGCAGATTAAAAGGATGGCTACTGTTGTA
>DASYBJ010000231.1:0-22968 GCA_036500845.1 Acidobacteriaceae bacterium | reverse complement strand
CACCTGCGGTTTTAACGGCAACGCGGCCTGCCCGCCAGGGCAAAAGGTCACGCGCACGCCCTTCCCGAACAATCAAATTCCTGCCAGTAGATTCAGCACAGTTGCCAAAAATCTCATCAACTTTCCGTATTGGGCAAAGCCGACCCAAGCTGGTCAAAGCCCCGGCATACAGAATTTCTCGCGGTTTGGAAATGCCGGCGGAGTCAACGATCAATTTACGATTCGTGGCGATCAGAAGTTGAGTTCCAAGCAGCAGCTATTCGAGCGCTACACCTGGTGGAAATCACAGAACCACGGAGCGATGCCCTACCAAAACGGCTTGATCAGCGGTGATCCGATCTCACCCGAAGCCTTCACAACGCAGCAGGGGGTAATTGGCGATACCTACATCTTCAATCCGACCACGATTGCTGACATTCACCTTTCTTACCTCCGTTGGAACTATAAACGAACGCCGGGCACCTTAGGTTACGATGAAACCAAGCTCGGATTTCCTTCGTACTTCTCGCAGGTTGCGCAATACAACGGCTTCTCTCCGTCCACTACCCTCCCGACGATCAGTATGTCCAACCCAACATATAACGGTGTTGGTACCGGGCTACTCTTCTCCATCAACAACAATTATGTGATTGCTCCAACCTTTACGAAGGTTCTTGGACGGCACACGCTGAAGGGCGGCGCCGACCTCCGGCGTTTGGAGATGGATTACTTCCAAAACAATAATCCCGGAGGCGTTTTTGTCTTTGACAATGTCTTTACCGGCAGCAATGCTTCGAGTCCGGGTCCCACAGGCAATCCTTTCGCTTCGTTTCTTCTGGGCGACGTCAGTGCTTCAGCGGGGGGTACCACGCAGACTGTTCAAATTGCCCCTCCAGTCTTCCAGCACATGTATTACCAGGGCTACTATGCCCAAGACACTTGGCAGGCGACAAACAAGCTCACGCTCACGCTGGGGCTTCGGTATGAAGTTCCGGGAGTTTACGTTGCGCGGCACGGCTATGCGGATACTTTCAACCCGACCGAGATCAATCCCATTGTGGGCGTCCCGGGTGCATTTGATCTAGTGAATACCCCTCAGCATCCAGTCGCTGGAGTCAGGAACGAACACTTTGATCAGTTCTCGCCACGGATCGGCGTTGCATACCGTTTCGATGACAAAACGGTGTTCCGTGTGGGATGGGGCAGGTTTGTCATTCCAGCAGATCTGCAGTTCCCGGAAGCTCCGCTGCAGGCTGGTATCAATTTCATCAATAACATTATGGTTCAGTCGACCAACAGCAATCAGACTCCGGCCAATACGCTGGACAATCCATATCCGAATGGCCTGCTGGGTGCTCCGCATCGCAGCCCGACCTATCAGCAAACGCTCCTTGGCGGCAATCCACAAGCACTCTATGCAACGGAACCGAATGGTAGAACCTATCAATGGAACGTTGCGGTTCAACGTGAGCTCCCGATGGGCGTGGCTCTTGAAGCCGCTTATGCAGGTCTCCACGGAGCAAACCTGCCCGTCAGCATCGCGATTAATCAGATTCCCGATGGCGCCCTCGCCCAGGCGGCCGCTGACCCAAACTGCGCGCCTGTCCTGAATTCGGCAACCTGCTATCTCACAAAGCAGGTCACGAATCCTTTCTACGGGAAGGTCTCGCAAGGGGTTCTGCAAAACCGCACTGTGCCGAACAATCAGCTCCTGCGGCCATTTCCTCAGTATGGAGGCATTACCAACAGCGGGCACTATGCGGGGGTCAGCAATTACAATGCACTCCAACTGAAGCTTGAAAAGCGGTTTGCTGCCGGTGGTACTCTTCTTGGGTCATATACTTTCTCCAAGTTGCTGACGAACGCTGAATACCTTACGAGCTGGCTGGATACAGCGTCAGTTACAGCCGGTTATCAGGATACGAATAACCTACATGGCGAATATGCCCTTTCCAGCTTTGATTCACGGCAGCGCCTGGTGGTCAGCTACGTTTACGAGCTCCCCATCGGGAAGGGAAGGACGTTTTTCTCGAACTTATCTGGTGTTGCCAATACGCTCGCCGCGGGTTGGGGCGTGAATGGAGTGACTACCTTCCAAGATGGCTATCCACTGGGCTTGGTTACAACGGTGAACAATATCGGCACCTACGCGCTCGCTGGGACTCAAAGGCCAAACGTTGATCCAGGTTGCAAGAAGACGATCGGCGGCAGCATCTATAACCGCCTTGGGAAACTTCAAAACGCGGCCAATGATTATTTCAACACCAGCTGCTTCCACACGCCAGCGAATCCATTCACTTATGGGAACGAGTCTCGTACGGATCCCCAGTTACGGACGCCTGGAGTTGCGAATTACGATTTCGCACTATACAAAAACACACAGATCCACGAAAATCTAGCCTTCGAGTTCCGGGTAGAAGCATTCAACCTCTTTAACCGGGTTCAGTTCGCCTTTGCCAGTCCCAGTAATGCGGTCGGGAATGCTCAATTTGGAGAAATCACCACAACCGCCAATCTGCCCAGACTACTGCAATTCGGCGGACGGTTCACGTTCTAGCGTTAAGCAAATCGGGGCCGCTGGTTTCTCGCCAACGGCTCCGATTTGTTTGATTCAACAGATTGCGTTTGCAAATGAGAACTCCGTATCTGAAGTCAATGATCACGAGCCCGACTTCATTCTCCGAAGCGTCTCCTGCACCGTTTGTATAACGTCCGCGGCCCGCAGAACAGTAGGGAGTAGATGAAGAAGCAGACGCTGATCTCTCGACGCGACTTAGTCTCCGGAGCGATCGCAACGGGCTGCGCGAGCTTGCTGCCATCCAGGGTCTTGGGTCGAGCTGGCAACCTCGCCCCCAGCGACAAAGCCAACATCGCCTTCATCGGGATAGGCAACTACGGCTCGGTGAACCTCAGGGAATTAGCTACTCAAAACATAGTCGCTATCTGCGATGTGGACTGGCGGTCTCCCTCGGAGGTTCCCGGCAAATCGACCATGGCCGAAGTGGTTGCGGAAAACTATCCGCAAGCCAAGCGATTCGACGATTGGCGAATCATGCTTGAGCAGAGCGACAAAAGCATCGACTCTGTCGTAGTGTGCGGCGCCGACCACTCCCATGCAGCGGCCGCTCTCACCGCGATGAAGATGGGCAAGCACGTCTATTGCGACAAGCCACTTGCACATTCAGTTCACGAAGTGCGGGCGATGATGGATTCGGCTCGCAAGCACGGCCGACAAGCCACGCAAACGGGAATTGTCGGACATGCTTCCGAAGATGTGAGGACGATAGTCGAATGGGTGCAGGACGGGGCAATCGGAAGTGTACAGGAGATTCAAGTCTTCCAGTCGCCAGCGAACAATCTGAGACGCTACCAATCGCCTTATGAGGAGATCGCACACGTCAACGACGACATTCCGGTCCCCGCGGAAGTGAAATGGGATCTTTGGCTGGGACCGGCGCCCACTCGCAAATACAACCCGATGTATCTTCCCCTGCGATGGCGGAACTGGCTCGATTTTGGCACTGGAATTCTTGGCGATCACGGCCCTCACTTTATCGACCCAGTGTTTTGGGCGCTGGACTTAGGCTTTCCGGAAACTATCGAAGCAGAAACCGACCCGGAATACGACCCCAAGGTCAATACACAAACCTTCCCGCGCATGTCGATTGTTCATTATCGCTTTCCCGCGCGTGGAACCCGCCCAGCCGTGCCTCTTACCTGGTACGGCTACGCCTCGCCTCCGACTCAAAAAGGATGGGACACTGCGAAGCCGTTCCCCAACGGTGGAGGCGTGATCCTGGGGAGCAAAGGCACGATCGTCTATGGCCCTGTCTACAGCAGCCTGCCAGGCGCCCCAAAACAAGTTTGGCTCTTACCGGAGGAGCTGAACAAATCGTACAAGCGCCCCGCGAAAACCCTGCCCCGCCCGTCCAGCCATTGGCTGGAGTGGGTTGAGTGCGCAAGGGCCGGTACGCAGCCCTCAGCAAATTGGCAATACGGCGGTGCGCTCACGCAGGTCTGTTTGCTGGGTAATATCGCAATTCGCTTCAAGGGGCAGATGCTACGCTTTGATCCCAAGAAAGAGAAGTTCACAAACTCCGAGTCGGCCAACGCGATGTTCCAGCGTGCCTACCGGGCAGGCTGGTCATTGCCAACATCGTGAGCTTCAGTCCCCCGAGGAATAATTTTGCCCGTTCAGTGACGGGGCATCACATCAGCGAAGGGATGTTGTGCGTCCATGCGAATTCCATTTTGGCCGGTGATCGGATTGCAGGCCGCTGCAGTTAGTGCTGTTCTGATTGTCGTCACCGGAAACCCAAAGACTGTACAGGCCACTGGGGCCAAGGCTCATAGCACTTGGACTGACTATGAGGGTGGCATGGACTCCGCCCAGTATTCGTCACTCACCCAAGTCAATAAGACGAACGTTACTCAGCTCAAGCAAGTCTGGTTCTATCCCGCGGGAAACAATGGTTTTCGCTTCGGTTTCAACCCCGTCATTGCTCATGACGTCATGTACGTCGTCGGGAATGACAACGCGATCGTGGCGCTGGATGCAGCGACCGGGCGGCAGATCTGGCTCCATGACAACGGCTCACCTCGATTGATCACGAACCGCGGCATCAATTATTGGGAGAGTAAAGATGGCAGCGACCGGCGCCTCTTCTACTCTTGTGACAACTTTCTGCACGCGATCGACGCTCGCACCGGCCAGACCATCGACTCATTTGGAGATCACGGGGGTGTCGATCTCCGCGAAGGGCTCGGCCGTGACCCGCAGTCGATCCGGCAGATTGAGTCAGGTACACCGGGCCGAGTGTTTGAAGATCTCCTCATCATGGGCTCGGCTACAGGAGAGGAATATGGGTCTCCACCGGGCGACCTTCGCGCCTTCGATGTACGTACCGGAAAGATGGTGTGGATCTTCCACACGGTGCCGCATCCTGGCGAATTCGGCTACGATACGTGGCCAAAAGATGCCTGGAAGTACATTGGTGGAACCAACACCTGGGGCGGCATTACAGTCGACGAGAAGCGTGGGATCGCCTACTTTCCGCTCGGCTCGGCTACCTACGATTTCTATGGAGCGGACCGTACTGGCGCAGATCTATTCGCAAACTGCATCTTGGCGCTCGACGCCAGAACAGGCAAATATCTCTGGCACTATCAGACGGTTCACCATGATCTTTGGGACTATGACAATGCGACTGCTCCAAAGCTCTTGACCGTCCGCCACGATGGCAAGATGGTCGACGTCGTCGCGCAGGCCGGTAAAAACGGCTTCTTGTACGTCTTCGACCGGGTCACGGGTAAGCCGATTTGGCCGATCGAGGAACGTCCGGTTCCTCAATCGGATATGCCCGGCGAACACTCCTGGCCAACGCAACCTTACCCGACCGCGCCGCCTCCCTTCGCTCGCCAGAAGTTCACTGCGGATGACATAGACCCGTATATCGCCGATCCCGCGGAACGCGAGAAGATCCGTCAGGAGATCCTCGCAGCGCGCAATCAAGGCATCTTCACCCCGGTCAACACAACCAACACCGTTGAAATGCCAGGAAACAATGGTGGTGGCAATTGGGGCAGTGGTGCCGTGGATCCTGAGACCGGCACTCTGTACATCCAGTCGAAGGACGCGCCGTCGATGATCAAGCTCGAGCCGAAGCCTCCCCGGCGGCAAATGACAGGTTCTCCAGCGACACAGGGCAAGGTCCTGTATCTGCAAAATTGCCAACAGTGCCATACAGCGGAGCTGACAGGTCAACCTCCAAGCATCCCTTCGCTGGTCGACATCGTTTCCCGCATCGGCGCAGATCGCGTCAAAAGCACCGTTGCCAATGGCGCGGCGCCTATGCCGGCATTTACCGATCTCACGTCCAATGACCTCGATGCATTGGTTGCTTATCTCAAGGATCCCTCGAATGCTCACGTGCCGCCGGATCTGCTGGCCTTTCTTTCTACTCCCCGTCCAACGACCGTCCCGTCAGCCACGGACGGCAGCGATAAGGTCCGCTATTGGACCGGGTACGGCTACATGAATTCCAGCGACGGGCTTCCGGCGATCAAACCGCCGTGGTCAACCCTGACTGCCTACGACTTGAACAAAGGTACGATCAAGTGGCAGATACCCTTGGGAGGGGTCACTCAGTTAGCCGAGAAAGGGATCAAGAACACGGGAAGTTATTGGCCGCGTGGAGGCGTAGTGGTCACGGCCGGCGGATTGATCTTCTCCGGCACGAAATCAGACTCAACCTTTCGCGCCTACGACAAAGACACTGGGAAGGAAATCTGGGCAACCGAGCTTCCCGCCGGTCCCGAGGGCATCCCTGCAGTTTATGAAGTCGGTGGCCGCGAATATATCGTGATCAGCGCCAGGCCAGATACGGTCCTCGCCGGGACTGAAGGACGATTGCCGGCGCGTCAATCCGGAGCCGCCCCCGCTCGCACAGAAACGCAGGGCTACTACGTATTCGCATTGCCTGAAACGAGCACGGCGCAGAAGTGAAGAGGAGTTTTCCCTGACCAAGGACCTCCGGTGAGAGCATTCTACGGCGTTTTCACAATTGGTGTAGTCCAGGAATTGGAGTCCGAACGCGGCTTTTCATCAAGAAAAGCTGCACATAACCAACTCTGGTCAGATCACAGTAATTGTGAAAACGCAATGAAAAGAGGGCTCTACAAACGGCGATGCTGCAGGCGGAGGGTGTTGACTCTCCCCAGCCCTGCAGCATCGACCCTCCTCGGGAAGTATTGCAATCTAAAACTTGCGGGACCACTCCTTGGGCCAGCGTTCCACGACGACCTTCTTGTCCGTGTAGAACTCAATCGCATCTTTCCCTTGCCCGTGCAGCACTCCCATAAAGCTGTCTTTCCATCCACTGAAGGGGAAGTACGCCATAGGTGCGGCTACCCCGATGTTTACACCGACGTTACCGGTCGGGATCTCATACCGGAACTTCCTGGCGGCAGAACCGCTCGAGGTGAAGATAGCGGATGAGTTGCCATAAGGATTTCGTGAGATCGCTTCAATTGCCTCATCTAGGCTGCCGGCTTCATTCAAAGTGAGAACCGGCCCGAAGATCTCAGTCGTGGTGAGCGCGTTCTCCGAATCGATGTTGGTCAAAATCGTCGGCGCAATAAAGTTACCTTTCTTATCGTTCCCGTTCACGCCATTGCGTCCGTCAAGAAGAACTTTACCGCCGTTCTTGACTCCCTTGTCGACCAGTTCCAGGATCCGTGTCTTGCTGCCGGGTGTGATAACGGGCCCCATTTGCACGCCCGGTTCAAGACCGTTACCAGTGCGAAGCTGTGAAGCGACTCCTACCAACGCGTTTGCGAATTTCTTATCGGTATCGGCTACTGTTACCGCTACGGAAACTGCCAGACAACGCTGTCCGGCGCATCCGAACGCGCTGTCGCTGACAATCTTCGCTGTCATGTCGAGATCGGCGTCGGGCATGACTACGACGTAGTTTTTCGCTCCACCCTGGCACTGGACCCGCTTTCCGTGAGTCGCGCCTTGCGCGTAAATGTATTTGGCCACCGGCGTGGATCCGACAAAGCTGATAGCACGTACACTAGGATGCTGCAAGAGAGCGTCCACCGCGGGTTTAGCGCCAACAACGAGGTTTACCACGCCGGGAGGGAGCCCTGTTTCGTGCAGGAGCTCAAAAATCATCCGCGCTGTCAGCGGCACTCTTTCCGACGGCTTCAAGACGAAAGTGTTGCCGGTGGCGATTGCGTATGGCAAGAACCACAGAGGAATCATGCCGGGGAAGTTGAATGGAGTGATCGCAGCGGTAACTCCCAGCGGTTGACGGATCATTATCTCGTCGATCCCGCTTGCAATGTCCTCCAGGTTATAGCCCTGCATAAGTGTCGGAATACCGCAGGAAACCTCGACATTCTCGATGCCCCGTTGCAGTTCGGCTTTTGCTTCGGCCAGCGTTTTGCCATTCTCGAGCGTGATCTGGCGCGCCAGGTCATCGAGACGCTTGAGCAGCAGTTCGCGAAAGCGAAACATATATTGGATGCGATCTTGTGGCGGAGTCCGTCGCCAGCCTGGAAAAGCTCCTGCTGCAGCTTCGACCGCAGCTCCGACATCGGCGGCTTCCGCGAGAGCGATCTGCGCTAGAACTTCTGAGGTAGCGGGATTGATGACCTCGGCGGTTGATGACGACTGGCTGCGCTGCCATTTGCCGCCGACATAGTTTGTAGCCAGCTGCACACTCTCTTGTGTGATCATTGCAGATCTCCTATTCGAGAGAATTTTTAAACCTCTTGGTTCATCTTGCCGGGATTAGGGCCTGTTAACAGGAATAGGGTGGACAGCGTTGCGAGGGAAAATCGGGCCAGACGAGGCGGAATCCGAAGGCTGTGGCGGGTCCCCAGTCAAGGATTTCAACGAAGGATGGCCCGATTTTGACCGCAACCCGCAGGGACGGGGCAGATTTTTCCGATTGCTTGGTCACTCGTCGCTAACATACACCCGGTATGCGTCTCTCCTCGCTCTCGTACTCAGCAAATCTGCTCCCGTCGCTGCCGTCTTATTAGTCTTAACAGGCCCTGAGTTCGCGGCCGCTCTCTCGATCCATCCTTCACGACAGGTCCCTTCGTGAATCGAACGCGCTTCGAATTCTAGTCCGCGCGTGGAGTCATCGGCTACTCGCGGATAGCCGTGATTCTTCTTTCCAATGCACCATGGGGAGTCCAGCAATAGGAGCACGGAAATATGGAATTCTCTGGCCTTTGAGTGAGCCAATGTAGAGCGTCCTCAAATCATCGCCCCCGAAGGTCACGCTCGCCATCCAGGGCGCAATTCCTTGCCCAGTGGCAAAGAGGACCTCCTCATTGACCGCGTTGTTGAAAAATGCCTGCTCCAAGGCATCCACCTTCTTGGGGTCCCCCTCATCGAGAAAAACCCGAAGATCTCCTTCGGGAGTTAACGCGAAGAGCTTGTCGGAATAAACCATTGTGCCCCAAAGGTTGCCATACGTATCGAACGCAATGCCATCGGGCCATGCTCCTCTTCCGAGGTTGGATGGGCCGAATACCTCGCGCTCCCCAAGAGCGCCATCCCTGTCGACGCGGAGTCTGCTGACGCATCCTCCGGTCGTTTCGACCACATAGAGAAACTCTTCCCGGGCATCGAATCGAATCTCATTGGTGAAGTGGAAGCCGTCGGCTACGATGCGAAACTTGCCGTCGATGTATCTCGCGATATATCCATCCGGCAGGTCAGTTCGCAGCGCATGCATCCAGTTCTTGATGCGAGTGGAGACGGTGATCCAAATCCGGTCTTGCGAATCCCGTAGGACGAAATTGACCTTCCCGATCGGCTCGCCGTCGATGCTATCCGCCAGCACTCTCGATTCGCCCTCGCGAGTCATCACTTCAAGGCAATCTGTCCCGAAGTTCGAAATCAAAATATCTCCGTTTCGTGCAAAGGCCAAACCATTGGGGAGAGTTCCTTGAAGGTACTGCGCCGCCTCACTACTTACCTTTTGGAAGTGGTCGGAGCGCCGTTGCGCAATAATCTCCTGCTTTCCGTCCGTAGTGATCTTAGCGACGCCGCCACGTGCATCTGCGGCCCAGAGGGTGCCGTCTGGTTCAGCCAAGATGCACTCCGGACGTTGTAGGCCGCTCCCAACGTATCGGAGAGAGGACTTATCGATTTCAAAATCCAGGATAGGGTTTTTCATGCGACTACTTGCACAGATCGTTTAGGTAACGCGCCCCAAAGGACATCGTTGCGCTACGCGCAATGACGATTGCAAGAGTACCACAATGCTGTGTTGAACGGAAAAGCGCCCGCCATTCGGGGCGCTGAAGGAGGGGTCAATTTGCCGTTGCGGATCGGAGAAGCGCGGACCCTCGCCGGGATGGATATTGCGTTCCCGGCGCTCTAAGTTGCTCTACGGCCTGATTAACACGAATAGTGTTAACAGGCTCTAGCCGGCGACGACTTCCTTCGGCTCTTGCTCCGTGCTTTGCTCAACGCTGCTCAAGGTGAGACCGATATCTGAGGCTACTTTGCAGACCTGTTCGGCGTAGGAGCGATATCGCTCCTTGACAAACCTGGATGTCGGAGCCGAGATGCCGATCGATCCCACGATCATTCCATTCTCTACGCGGATTGGGGCGGCGAGGCAGCGCAACTCCTCGCGAAATTCCGCCTCGTCCGTCGCATATCCGCGCTTCTTGATAAGGCTGCAATCTTTCGCCAGGGCGGCGATATTGGTTATGGTGTTTTTTGTGTACTTCCGCAGCGGACCAGGGCCGAGCAACGCCTTGAGTTCCTGCTCCTCTGTATCCGCGAGCAGAGCTTTTCCATGAGCTGTGCAGTAGAGGGGTACCAATTCACCGGTTTGGCCGGCCACGGCGATGACGTGATTCGCATCCGCGGAATCGATGAACAGCGCATTCTTTCCCTCGCGGATGGCTATATGCGCCGTCTCATTGATCTGAGTTGCAAGTAACTTCAGATGCTGATTGGCAACACGGATTAGCATGTTGCTCCAGTCATACTGCTGCGCAAGCCGCCACATGGAAGGTCCGAGAATGTAGTCTTTGCGGCCCGCCGGAGATGCAAGAAAGCCTCTGCGCCGCAGCGTGTGAGCAAGGCGAAATGCGCTGCTCCGGTCCACGCTCAAAAGATCCGCCAGCTCCCCCAGCGAAACAGGGTGTTTCGACAAAGCGATCGCTTCCAGGATCATCAGCCCACGGTCGAGACTCTGTATGAATGGGACCTGAGGAGCTTTATTGGCAGGCATAGTCTTTTGATTTCTACGCTCGGAACTTGACTCCAATTGTTTGGAGATACGTTTTGCTTTGTCTCACCAACTCTAGGGGTGGAGTGGGCGACGGATTCTTTGGATCATTGTCGAGTTCTCCGTTGATCATACCACTGATTTTTTTGCCTTCCATGAGGTCCAGAATCGCAGGAATGTTCACCTTCCCTTGGCCCAACGGACAGTATCCGATCAAATGTGGATCCTTGCCGTTGTAATCCTTCAAGTGCATGTGCTGAACCAGCGGTAGGAAATCTTTGACTACCTGCAGAGCATCGGAACCGCCCTTCGTAAGCTGGCCGATATCGGGCCCGAACTTTACGTATCTGGTGTCGACTGCGTCCAGTACGGCATAGGTTTCGTCGCGTGATTCTACGCAGGTCCCGGTATGTTGATGAAGCGCAGCCGTGAGTCCCAGATCACTGATTGCCTTTGAAGCCTCGTTCAACGTAGTCACAATGTCCGCCTTGTGGTCGGAGAAATCGTAGGCATCCCTTTGGACGGGATTAGGACCAATGACCGAAACTCGGCCGCCATATTTCTTGATCAGCTTGCCCCATTTCACGGCTGTGTCGATTGAGTCCTGCCGCTTGGCTGCGTCCGTCAAATTCAAGGTGCAATATGCAGAGACGAGCGGTAGTTGATGTTCATCCAAAACACGGCCTAATCCGCCTTGAGTCTCCCATTTCTCGAGGACCTGGCCGAAGGTTTCAAAACCATAGAATCCCAGGCTGGAAATATCGGCGATAGCCTGTTCGACCTGGTCGTTGGACCAGGTGATTGCTGTGTGTCCTATTTGGATGTGCCTTGCTTTGGCCGCAACCATTGGGGTCGGGAGAGCCGCCGCTACTGCGCCCAAAAGCAGAGACTTCGTAACCGCTCGCCGAGTGATCTTCCGTTCCAAAGTACTTTCCTCCTAGACCGCCGCCCGAAATCAGTAACCAAAGCTCAATCGTTCCACGGCGAAATTGCGCAGTGCTCCGAGGACGTAGGCTCCGGTCCCAGTCATGAAGCCCACACCGCAACTCCTATTGCGTAATGCGCAATTAGCTTGCGCCTTTTCGGTTGTGCTTGTCAAACTGTTCAAAGCGCTCCGAACTGCCGCCGGGAAGCGTTGCGTTTGAGATCAACGGGGTGCGCTGGTGGGACTCGCGACACCACATCCTTTTTCCCGTCGAATGTGAGCTGAAATTTGCTGCCAAAGCTTGCGATCCGGTCTAGTTTGCCGGGAACCGCGGATCAGGAATAGAGCGCTCGTCGCAAGTCGGTAGAACGCGCCGCAAAACGGTTGACGAAGTCAGCGCGCCACTGTTAGGCTGCTCGTGTTTGCGCATTACGCAACGAAGATATCTGTGCGCGCAATAGTTACAGCAAACAGAAGAACATTGTGCCTGCTTAAGACAAACTATTTCTCAGCTTTATCTCAAGGTTCAAAACCGGGTGGGCACGATTGCGCGCCGCGTCGTCGCCTCCTGAAGACCGCCGGAGTGATTACATATCGTGGATTATTCAAGTTTTGAGTTGAAAGACAAAGTTGCCGTAGTCACAGGAGCTTCCCAGGGAATCGGAAGGGCGATCGCGGTAGGTCTTGCGCACGCCGGCGCCCATCTGGTTTTGGCAAAGCACCCCTCTGGCCGCCACGAGGAGATCAAGGAAGTTCAGGCGGAGATCGAGGCTCTCGGGCGCAAAGCGATCGTTGTGCTCACCGATGTCGCGGATGTAGCCCAGATCAGGGCCATGATCGACAAGACCAAAGATACCTTCGGACGGATCGATATCCTGGTGAATAATGCGGGGTGGACTGGCACTACACCGGCCATTGATGTCACGGAAGAGGAATACGACAAAACAATGGACACCTATCTCAAAAGCGTTTTTTTTGCCAGCCAAGCCGCGGCCCGGGTCATGATTCCTCAAGGCGGGGGCCGAATCATCAATATCGGTTCCAATTTTGGCGAAGTCGCATTCAAATTGCGCTCCGTCTACGCCGCAGCGAAGGCAGGCGTCCATCATCTGTCGCGCGCCCTTTCCCTGGAGTGGGCCAAGGATGGAGTTCTGGTCAACGTCGTGGCGCCGTGCATTACGGAAACAGCCTCGCGCAAAAATATACTGGAGCGCCCGGGTTATAAGGAGTGGGCTACCAAGGAGATGATCCCGCGCGGCCGGTGGAATCAGCCCGACGATCTGGTTGGCGCGGTTCTGTTCCTCGCCAGCCCCCTCTCGGATATGATCGTTGGCCATGTGCTGATGGTGGACGGCGGTTGGACGATTCACTAAACATCCTGCAATTGAGGCTTCACGCTGCTGTTAGGTCATATGGGATCGGGAATCGACGACGATGGATAAGAAACTCCGAAACAAAGTAGCGGTCGTTACGGGAGCCGGCCAGGGAATCGGCCGCGGAATTGCGGAGGTGTTTGCCGAAGAGGGCGCCGACGTCGTGATCAACGACAAAACGCTATGCCCCCAGGCAGAAGAAGTGGCGGAATGGGTCCGCGCACAAGGCCGTCGATCCCTGGCGATCGGCGCCGACGTCAGCAAACGCCCGGAAGTTGAGGCTATGTTCGAACGGGCTTGGAAAGAGATCGGGCCGATCGACGTGCTGGTGAATAACGCTGGTATCGAGACGATCGTGCCATTCCTTGATTTGACCGACGAGCAGTGGTCCGATGTCGTGAATATCAATTTGCGGGGCGAGTGGCTGTGCTCTCAAATCTTTTGCCAGAGGTTGGTTGAAGCCGGCCGCCAAGGTTCGGTGATCAATATCGGGTCCATTCAGGCAGGCAAGGTTTTGCCGGGCCGTAGCCACTATGCACCTGCCAAGCTGGCCATTGAAGCACTCACGCGCAATACATCTGCGGAAATGGGTCCCCTGGGGATTCGCGTCAATTGTATCCATCCAGGACTGATCCAAACCACCATGACGGATTGGGTGATGAAGAAACCCGACCTGCTGGCGAATGTTGTCAGCCAAATCTCACTCGGCCGCCCAGGGCAGCCTTGTGAGATTGGAACAGTGGCAGCGTTCTTAGCATCCGACGAGGCAAAGTATGTGACCGGCCAATGTATCTATGTCGATGGCGGATGGTTCGGGAAATAATTTCGCAAGGGTCCCGTGGGTGCTTCTACTTCAAAAAGTGGCTTGCTGAAAGCGAAATCGGCAGCCCCACCCAAAGAGCATGGATCAGCAATTGACCCACAACGCCGCTTACCGTGAATGGCCTTTTCGGTCTCGCGGAAAGCGGTATTACGATGAAGTTCATCACCAGAAACACGACGAATCCATAGAGGACGCCTGCAGCCACAGGAGCGTTCAAAACTCCTCGAGCAAAGCGAACTCCCACACAGAAAAAAGCGGCTGCAACGAATGCGATTAGGAAGTGCAGGATCAATCCTAGCGAGACTGACCTCCACCCTTGCCGGAAGGCGCTCTCGCCTTTCAATCCGCTAGCCACACCCTGCCACACCCGGATCGGTGATACACCTTGGGCTCTCAGAAACAATGACGCTGCAGCGGCATCCAACGCGCCGCACAATAGACCACCCCAAACGATCGCGTACACTGTTCTGCTCATAATGAAAGGCGTTTCGATCCTAAAATGGTCGGACACAGGCGCGCTGCTTTTTTCCATGAACTGCCAATCCCGAGCTAGGACCGGAGTATACGCGTGTTGGCGGCATCAGAACCCCGTGACAGGCCCTCAGCTTCCCCTCGGAGGCGAATGCTTCTACTCACCCCTTCAAAGGCGTTAACATACAAGAGTGGCGGCAGGGCCATTCTGTCGTGAGCACATCAACGCCTCCAACTCGAGAATTGACCAACTTTAGGGCGGACCCCGGAAGTGCGGTCGGGAAAGTGCGATTGGCCGTCAGCGACTTGAACCGGTCCCTCCAGTACTACACCCAAACACTTGGTCTGGAACCAATCGCCGATGCGCGGCCGCAACAAGGCTTTGTCCAACTCGGTGCGCGTGGTTCGAATTCGGTACTGGTAGAGTTGGAGCACTTCCCCGGAATCAAACCTCTCGCCCGCCGCAAGCGTCTGGGCCTCTACCATTTCGCATTGCTGCTGCCCACGCGGCCCCATCTGAGTAGCTTCGTCTCTCATCTGCAGGGAATCGGAGCAAGTGCTGGTTCCGCAGATCACCTTTGCAGCGAAGCTCTGTATCTCGTTGATCCGGACGGAATCAGCATCGAGGTCTATGCTGATCGTCCCCGCAAAGAGTGGATTTATGACAACGGTGAGCTCATCGCTGCCGTTGAGCCGCTCAACTTTGAAGACTTGATTCGCACGTCTGCTGGTCCGTGGCAGGGCATGCCGGCTGGAACGCTGATGGGGCATGTTCATCTCTACGTCGGAGATCTCGGCGAGGCAGCGCGCTTCTACCATCACGGGCTAGGTTTGGATAAGATGACATGGCGATTTCCGGGGGCTCTATTCCTTGCAGCCGGCGGATATCATCACCACGTCGGTGTAAATACCTGGGCTGCAGGCTCTCAGATCGCTTCGCAAGAAGACGCGAGAATGCTCTTCTGGGAGTTTGTTTTACCGACCGAGGCAGCCAGACAAGAGACGATTCGGAGTCTCTTCGCGCAAGGATTTCCACCGCGCCAAGACGGCTCGCGCTGGCTCGTCACAGACCCATGGGGTATCACGGTTGCGCTTGTCGTCTGAGATGCACCGGCTTGATCCGCATTCCTATTCAGTGCCTATCATCTTAATCGTCCAAAGGTGGATCCGCTTTCGTGCAATCCGAGCGGAGCATCCGAGCCGAGCATTGACACGAGCTTTTGATCGGGCTATAACCCAAATATCTGGGTTTTCGGGAAGCGCGGTGGAAATCCGCCACTACCCCGTAACTGTAAGCGCGGAGAATCTGAACCAGGGCGAAGAGCTCAGCCACTGAGGGATCCTCGGGAAGGCGTTCAGCTTCAGCGATGCGCAAGTCAGGAGACCGGCCAGATGCCAATCTGGGCTTGATTCAACCTCGATGGGAGGGTTGGAGAGCGTTCTTGCTGGCTCCTAAGGAGCCGACACGAAGCTGCCTTTTTCATTTCCCCTATAACACAGGCTCCCCGCGTGCCCTGTGAGGGCTTATGCAAGAGAAAGAGAACACGGTCACCTTGGTGCTCGGTGGCGTGCGCAGTGGCAAAAGCCGCTATGCCCAGGCGCTCGCTTCGCGCGCAAAGAGAGTTACCTTTGTCGCGACTGCACAGGCGAGCGACTCTGAAATGCAGCAGAAAATTGCCCGCCATCAGACGGAACGTCCATCCCATTGGCGAACGGTGGAAGAACCTCTTGCACTGGATCGCGCGATAGCCGCAAGCGCCGAACAAGCCGATCTTGTGCTAGTGGATTGCTTGACAATCCATGCTGCACATCTTCTCGATGCGGGTTCGGATGTGGCCGGCTGCGCCACAGAACGGTTGCTCGGGCTGCTCAAATACCCTCCGCTCGAAGTGATCCTTGTCTCCAATGAAGTTGGGAGCGGTGTTGTCCCGCCCTATCCCGCTGGCCGCGAGTATCGCGATCTGCTGGGGGAAATCAACCAGAGGGTCGCTGCTGTAGCGAAGAATGTGATTCTCATGGTGGCCGGTCTGCCGCTGGTGCTCAAAGGCAAATCGGAGATTCAGCAATGAGTGCCCAAGCGGCCGGGTCCAAGAACGTTGGGGTTCCGGCACGAGTGCGTTGGAGACTCTCGCCTCGATCGGCCAAGCCCGATGCTCTCAAGCCCGCTGGTCTCTGGATCGTTGCCCTGCTGATGGTGGCCGCGGCGACGCCGTCACGCGCGGACCGTAAGGTAATGGATGAGTTAGGCCGGGTTGTCGTCGTGCCGGATCACCCGAATCGCATTGTTTGTCTCATCCCCAGCGTGGTGGATGATGTGTATTCGCTTGGCGCAGGTCAGAATGTAGTCGCGATCAGCGATTTCACAAAATACCCTGCTGCCGCAAAGTCGAAGCCCAGCATAGGCTTGCCGATGAGCCCCTCGCTCGAAGCCATCGTCGCGCTCCATCCGGATTTGGTCGTGGGAAGTGGCAAAATCAATAACATCGAGAGCGTTCGACAGCTGACCAGCTACGGGATTGCCGTTTTCATGCTGGACCCACATGGTTTGCAGGGTGTCTACACGTCTCTGCTAATTCTCGGGAGCGCCCTGAATCGCGAGGATTCCGCACATGCGCTCGTTGTTCGTCTGAAGGAGCGAGAAGGGGAAGTGAGGGCTCGCGCCGCACAGCATTCGCCGATCCGAGTCTTCATGCCAGTCTGGTATGACCCGATCGTGACTATCGGAAAGGGCTCCTTCATCTCGGACCTGGTGGAGACTGCAGGAGCTCGTTCCATCACGAATGACATCAGCCAGGAGTGGCCGCAGGTCAGCCTGGAAGCCGTCATCGCGCGCAAGCCGGACGCACTGCTTCTGGTTAGAAGCGGCAAGTTCTCACTCCGTGATCTACAGCAACGTCCGGGATGGAATACCCTCGACGCGGTGAGAACCGGACGAGTCTTTTACCTCGACGACCGTGTCGAATACCCGAGCCCGGTCGCTTTCGATGCGCTCGAAGATCTGGCAAAGCAGTTATATCCATGAGGTGTATTCGCACGCACCTCGAACCGTAATACACCTGACCGCCTTCAAGAGAAGTGAAGCGGTTCGAACCCAGCAGGATGATCGGGAAGCGCGGTGCGAATCCGCCACTACCCCGTAACTGTGAGCGCGGAAAACTGAACTCGGGCAAAGGGCCGAAACCACTGGGAGTGATCTCGGGAAGGTGTTCAGTTTTTAGAGCTAAGTCACTAAAAGCTCTAAGAAGCGCAAGTCAGGAGACCGGTCCTGCGTAGATTCCGAGGGGAAAATCGTGGCGCGTCGTCGACCAAGGTTCGCGCGAGCCTGGACTCTGTTCCTTTTGGCCGGCGTTGCATCTGCAACCGCCGGCTTCGCTCAAACAATGATGGAGGGAACAGTATCCGATCCTTCAGGCGCGGTCATACCGCACGCCCATGTAGAGGGACTACAAGGTATCCGGTCAGTTGCACAGACCCTTACGGATAGCGAAGGCCGCTTTGTACTTACTTTCCCTAACGCGGGCAGCTATCACTTGCAAGTAGGTGCGCCAGGCTTTCAAATCAAAACGGAGCCGATCGAATTGAAAGGTGGCCGATCAGTTAGGGTTGCGGTTGCACTCTCGCTCGATAGTCTTTCGCAGCAGGTAACTGTAACTGCTACCGGAACTCCGACTCTGCAGCAGAATGTCGGCTCATCCGTTGCGGTGCTTACCCAGGATCAATTCCAACACACTCGCGACATCCAGGAAGCGCTAAGGCTCATCCCCGGAGTGCAGGTCACACAGACTGGCCAAGCGGGTGGTACAACCGCAATCTATATTCGCGGCGGAAACAGCGACGCCAACAAGGTTCTGATCGACGGTATCAGCATCAACGACATTGGAGGAGGCGTAGATTTCGCGAATATCGCATCTCCTGGGATCCAAAAAGTCGAAGTCCTCCGCGGCCCAAACAGCGCAATCTACGGAGCGGACGCTCTTTCGGGAGTTGTCAGCCTGAGCACGCCGGAGGGAACCACGCCCTTGCCGCAGTTGGACTATCTGGCGGAAGGAGGCAACTTCGGCACTTACCGGCAAGAGGGTACGCTGAGTGGACACAATCGCCCTTTCGACTATTTCGTGGACTTCTCCCGCTTTGATTCATCGAACGCGATCCCCCGCAACACATTCCACAATGGAACACTGAATAGCAACTTCGGCTGGTCCATCAATGCGACGACAGATCTGCGGGCGACGGTTCATCACGACCAGGTCGCCTCGGGCCTGCCCAATGCCATCCTGCTCTATGGCATACCGGACAATGCTAAGCAGGCAAACGAAGACTCATACGCAGGGATCACTTTCGACAATCAGACGACACCGCGTTGGCATAACTTAGCAAGGTACGGTCTGATTCGGCTGCGCTCACAATTTACTGCTTTCAGTCCCACAGGTATCCCTCAATACGGCGCAGACGGAAACTTGCTCGGTTATCTGGGCGCGCCGGTAACAATAAACGGGGCCAATGGATTTAGTGTCTCTGGCCAGGCGCAATATCAATTCGTCCAAAACTATCCCAGCTCCTTCCCGAGTTCAACGGATCGCGATTTTGTCGCCACTCAATCGGACTATCGATTCAACGCGCACGTCGTTGGGCTCTTCGGCTTCAAATACGAGAACGAGCGCGGCTACTCCGGCGGGCCCTCCGAATCCATTAACCGCAATCTCTACGACTACTCTCTGCAGCTCGCTGGTGGTTTCTTTGGGAGATTGCATTACGTGGTTGGCACCGGCCTGGAGAAAAATGAGCTCTTCGGGTTTGCACCAACTCCTCGTGCGTCGCTGGCATATGACTTGGTCGAAGCGGGAGGCAACATTACCAAGCTCCGTGCAAGTTTCGGCAAAGGGATTAAGGAGCCGTCACTGCTCGATCAGGAAACCTCGCTCCGCACCTTGCTTGCTGGCTTGCCGAACGGCCAGGCCCTGATCTCGCAATACCATGTCTCGCAAATCGGGCCTGAGAACTCCCGTTCTTTTGATGGCGGAGTTGATCAAACCTTTGCCAATGGGCGCGGCAGGATAGGGATCACGCTCTTTCACAGCCAATACACCAATGGGATTGAGTACATCGCCCAGCAGGGTCTGCCAGTGCTCGGTATACCCCAGAGTATTGCCGCAGCCGCCCCATTGGGCGCTACCGTCAACTCCCAGGCGTTTCGCGCCCAGGGCGTCGACTTCGAAGCGGAGCAACAGATTGGTTCTCACTGGTTTGCCCGTGCTGGCTACACCTATCTCGATGCGGTGGTCCAGCGTTCATTCACCAGCGATGCCATAGGACCGTCGTTCAATCCGAATTTTCCTGGAATCCCAATCGGCGCTGTTTCTCCGCTCGTCGGAGCGCGGCCATTCCGGCGAGCGCCGCACACCGGATATTTCGGTGTTAGCTATACGCGCTCTCGCTTCAGTGGGCTGGTGACCGGCACTCTTGTCAGCCAGCGTGATGATACTGACTTCTTGTCGAATGATGCGAATTACCTACCCACACTTCTGCTGCCGAACCGCAACCTCGACGGCGCTTATCAACGTCTCGACTTGGCGATGAACTATTCCCCGACTAGACGACTGACGATATTCACCACCATGCAGAATCTTCTGAGTGAGCACTACAGCGAGACCTTTGGTTATCCGGCGCTCCCGTTCACGTTTCGCAGCGGGTTACGCATCTCTTTGGGAGGCGAGTCTTGGAAGTTGAATTAGCCACGCTGTCACATGCGAAAGAGCGAGGTGCCAGCAGTCCGGAACGGAGGGCGCGTCATATCTTATGGCCGCTTCTGCTTGCTCTCTGCCTGATGGTTCCGCTGTCTGCGAGTTTGGGGGCTGTGCACATTCCAATCCGAACCATCCTGCTCGCGTCAATTGAAAGAGCGCACTTCTCTCAGGAACAGCAGACGATCCTCTTTGCCATCCGGCTGCCGCGAATCTTCGCGGCAGCGCTCGTGGGCAGCGGACTTTCTGTAGCGGGTCTGCTCTTTCAGGGACTCTTTCGAAATCCGTTGGCCGATCCTTATGTCATTGGCTCCTCGGGAGGGGCCGTTTTGGGCGCCTCGATCGGCGTTTTCCTCTTGCCCTCGTTTACATTCGCGGGGTTCAGCGCCACCGCCCTCTTCGCCTTCGTTGGAGCTCTGGGCTCGTTAGCGTTGGTCTACTTCGTTGCTAGAAGTCACGGCCGGACGCCCGTAGTCTCTTTACTCTTGGCCGGTTTCTCAGTGAGTACCATCCTGAGTTATTCGTCCTATTTCCTGGAGATTCTTGATCGCGATCTGGGCACCGGAATGCGCATGTTGGCCTCCTGGCTTCACGGGGCGATTTCCACTCCTACTTGGAGCCAGATTTTGGCAATCGCTTGTATAACCGCCCTAGGAATGATCGCCAGTATCCCACTCTGCCGGCTTCTCGATACCTTGGCCCTCGGTGAAGAATATGCGCAGCACCTGGGAGTGAACGTGGAGCTGGCACGTGGTTGCTTGATCGTTACCGGCTCTCTTCTCACCGCTGCCGCCGTGGCCTTGGGTGGCATGATTGGCTTCGTCGGTCTCATCATTCCGCATTTAGCCAGGATGATCGCCGGCCCCGACCATGTGCGGCTTCTGCCGCTTGTAGCATGCATGGGCGCGATCTTCGTGATGCTTACGGACACATTAGCCCGTACCTTACTCACTCCTGCGGAGATTCCTGTCGGCGTGCTCATGGCCTTCATTGGTGGGCCCTTCTTCTTATTCGTATTGCGCAGAGCGGGAGACTCAAACACCCTATGACGATGATGCTGAGCGCCCGCAATCTCGGCCTTCGCTACGGCGATCGGGAGATCCTCAGCGGCGTCGATCTGGATGTTTCCGCGGGCGAGGCCTTGGCCATTATCGGCCCCAATGGGGTCGGTAAAACGACCCTGCTGCGCGTCCTGTCGGGCGCGCTGCGGCCAACCCAAGGAGAGGTCACGTTCTGCGGAGAGGTGATTCGCCGTGTGGATCGCAGGTTGGCGCGCTCGATTGCGTTTGTGCCGCAAATGATGCACATTCCATTCGAGTTTACGGTCGAACAGATCGTGCGTCAGGGACGCCGGCCCCATAATGGACTGCGCGGCAGGTGGACTGAGCACGACGCGAACGCAGTTGAAAATGCACTTGAGTGGTCCGATACGTCAAGTCTACGGAGGCGAGTGTTTCATACATTGAGTGGAGGAGAACAGCAACGTGTCAAACTCGCCATTGCCATTGCCCAACAGCCCAAGTTGCTTCTTCTCGACGAGCCAACGCAGCAACTGGATATCGGACGCCAATACGAGATCGCTGACTTGATTCGCTTGCTTCATCTGCAGGGCATGACTATCGTAGCCGCCATTCACGAACTCGCGCTTGTCGAGAGTACATTCCGCTCTGTCCTCCTGCTAAGCCCTCAAGAGGCGCCGAGGCGGGGGACCCCTTCAGACATGTTGAGGCCGGAGCTATTGGAATCCGCGTTCAATTGCCCACCACGCTACCAGCCGAAGCTCGTATCGTCCGCAAAGCGGCGGGTGGGGCCATGATGCGAGAGATTCCCGCATTTCTGGTCGAGCGCGTGACCAAGATTCGCGATCCGCGCCCCGAATGGCGGGATCAGGCGCGCGAACACTTGAACAGCTTGACCAAGCCATTAGGCAGCTTGGGACGGCTCGAGTCGATCGCAGAGCAACTGGTGTCGATCTTTGGCGGCTCGATTCCTCGCTCGCTCAACAAAGCCGCCTATATCTTTGCGGCCGATCATGGCGTTTGCGCGGAAGGCATCAGTCTCTATCCCTCCCAAGTGACTGCGCAGATGGTGCACAACTTTGCGCGCGGCGGCGCGGCGATCAACGTGCTCTGCCGGCTGCATGATTGCGCGCTCACCGTTGTCGATGCAGGCGTCAATGCCGACCTCACCTCGCTCACCGAGATCGAGCACCGTAAAGTACGTCGAGGAAGCCGGAACCTGGCGAAAGAGCCAGCGATGACAGACGCTGAACTGTCCGCCGCATTGCACGCCGGAGCCAAAATTGCCGACCTCGCCAGCCTGCGAAACCAGCATCTCGTCGCCGTGGGGGAGATGGGGATAGGGAATACCACCGCAGCCAGCGCTATTACCGCGCTGTTAACCGGCCAATCGGCCTTAGAAGTCACCGGCACAGGTACGGGCCTCGATGAAGCCTCACGTATGCGCAAGGCAGAAGTTATTCAACATGCGATCGAGACACATTTTGGGGCTGTCGATCTGCCGTGCTCACCCGTCGCGATTCTGCAATGCGTCGGCGGCCTGGAGATCGCGGCAATGACAGGATTTTATTTAGCCGCTGCCGCCCACGGCGTTGCGCTCGTATGCGATGGCTTTATCTCCACGGCTGCCGCTGCGATTGCGGCAAGCGTCGAGCCGCGAATCATTCACAGCCTATTTGCCGGCCACCAATCGGAGGAACCGGGCCATCAATGGCTTCTCAAGAAACTGGAACTCAAGCCCATTCTCCAATTGCAGATGAGGTTGGGCGAGGGCTCCGGTGGCGTGTTAGCCATGCCTGTGATCGAATCCGCCGCCGCCGTTTATCGCGAGATGGCGACATTCTCCTCGGCGGCCGTGAGCGAGGCGC
>DASYBJ010000230.1:0-3912 GCA_036500845.1 Acidobacteriaceae bacterium | reverse complement strand
TTGACGTGACGCCGCATCGCTTCATTCTCATTCGATCGGGAATGCGGATTCCAAGCGCGTCGGTGTATCAACCACCTGCCGCACGTCCCTAAAATGCCAAGAGCGGCCACCAAAGCGATCCATTGCAGAGTTCCTCGTATCACGACAACCCCATTTCTACTGGCTGTTATGAAGCGGAAGGCTCCGGAGTTTTCGGATTCGAGCAGCCAGCCCGTTTCACTGGCCGGCCTTCTTGAACTTGGCCCAGCGAGCCTTCTGTGCAGCGGCGATCCTTGCCCGAGCTTCTGCACTCAATGCGCGGCGCTCTCTGGGCTTGGCATCAAACTGCGCCGGATTGAAGCTGGATGCCTTGCCGCTCGCAGTTGTAGCAGCCGGCCGCCCCGGTTTGCGCTTAGCATGAGTAACGCTGGATGTATCACTCAAAAGTGCCTTCGCCTGTTGCAGCCGTGAGATCTCAGCCTCGATCGTGGAAACTATGTCGTTCGTATTCATGAATCCTCCCTCCAGAGCATAGCCCAGAAGAGTGGCTTTGTGTCCATCCGGACCGCAGATCAGTGGGAGCAAGAAGCAAGCTGTACAGAATTACACCTCACGCTAAGGCAACTTTTTCAACAGTTAAACCTGGATCGTTGAATGACAGGTTGCCGTACGTGCCGAGGCCTAGAGACTAACCGGAGATATCGGGTGGGATATTCTGACCACCCTAGCGGCAGTCCGTCGCGAGGACACACTTCCATTACATTCCTGATCGTGACATGTGAGTTGCGCACCCAGCTGCCACCGCCCAAATAAGACCCATGCGCGACCCCCTAAACGGGTTTATTGCAAGCATTTATAAGCAGCGAGCCACGTGGCTCCCGCTTCCGATGCCTCCTGGTAAATCTGCGAGCTATCCAATCCGTCGCGCGGAGTAAAAATTGCTCGGCCGATTTCAACCTCTTTGGTTTTTGCAACATCCAGAACAAACAACCGGAGTCGATAACCTTCGCCTACCGCAGGAGGAAGGGGCTCAATGGCAAATCGGGGTTGCCGTATGTGCTCGCTCAGACCCAACCATGGCGCGAACTGGGGGCGTGTGGCCGTGTGGTTACCATTGTCTGCCATGCATCTCCTCAGCGTGGGGAACCGTTGTAGCCGTTGACAAAATTCAACCTGGACGTAACGCGCAGTGACGGTCGCAAATCCAGTTGCTTTAGGTTTGACGGCAATAATGTAAGGGAGTCTGATCCGATTGCGCCTTGCGATGCGTCCAAAAGGAGACGCAACTGGGAAAAGGATAGTCGCCGCGCCATCGCATCGTTCGAGAGTGTCGTCGATTCGTGCATCTACTAGATACGCTGTTTGGGGAAGCCTTCTTTTGACACCCCATCGCCAAATATTTTTTTGAGGAAAGAGTGGATCATGATGAGCAGGACTCACTTGCATCTCATAGATGGTCACGGCCAGACCTTTTCTGTCTCTACTAGAACAGCGCCGGAAGCAGCGTTAGCCCGGGCGCTGCAACAATTTCCGCGGATTGATCCAGCACTCCTGGCAGAATGGGCGGAGGACGTTGCGAAAGCGAAAGACACTCGCAGAGATATGCTTGAACCCCCAAGGCGTGCGCGAGGAAAAGTTTCCGTGCCTTCCCATACAGCGGCAGCGCATCTTCCCAGCGATTTTCGCACGCTAACCTGTCGGCCTGATACAGGAGGCTCTCCCGAGAGTCGCGGGGTGAAGAGGGGCGATGCGGTGTGATCGCATAGTAGTATCCGGCGCCAACCACAGCGACCGTGATCGCCAAAGCGACTGCGACTGTTTTGATGCTCCGGGGGATTCGCAATGGCATCAGATACAGTCTAACCACTGCGGGTAGATAAGTAGAAGTCCCTCTTAGCGCCCCCGACCACGCTCAAGACTGACAACTTTCACTTTTTTTTTGCCAACCTGAAGATCGACCCGTTGACCGAGAGAAACATCCGCGGTGACCTGTTTCCTGGGGATTACGACGAAAGCATTGCCGCTTATAGCAACCGCGAGATGTTCGCGGCTTTGTGCCAATACCCAACCGGATGTCTTCGTTCCTTCTAGAAGTGGACGCTCGGCGGTGGGCATATCGCGGATATTCCCCGCCGACTGCTTCAACAAACTGCTCGCCTCTTTAACGAGGACATCTCGATCACGTGCTGTTACACTCGCTGCACTACGTTCTTCTTTGTCGGGCATCGAAATCTTATTACCTCTCCGTCTCTGTGGAACGGACGGGTGAAGCGAAGCAAACCAGGGAAATCAGAAACAACCCCGGAGAAAACAAGCAGGCTCTTGTAAAACTTCAAAATGGGAGCAGAGCTATCGTAGCAAGTCAAGCAACAATCGCATCGCCGTTACCGACGTACAGTACCCAACTTGACACATTTGAGGAGATTGTTAGCGTCCTCGGCTACGTTCTACGTTGCGGACCACCGCTCGATCCTTCTTCATTTCGAGCTGGACCTTTTGTCCCAACTCAACGTCCTTCGAGAGGACGCTGCGATGCAGTACGAAAAATTGATTGGGGCTTGTCGCAATTGCGACGTGCTGCTGGCTCTTCGCCAGCGCCCACCCAGCCGCAAATCCCCCGTTCTGTAAGGTTCTTTCATTGATTGGCATATCATGGATATTTCCTCTGGTGGACCGGAGGAGCAAATGCGCCTCGTCAGCCAACTCTTTCCGGTCGCGAGCCGTTCCGCGACCTGGCTCCGTGGGCGCACGAAAGACCTTCGGCGGTTCAATCGAGGAGCGAATGACCGCGATCAGCCCGGAGTTGTCTGTGTGCTGATGGCTCTGGATGGAGGCCTCATACATCAGTGCAGGCTTTACACGATTCCAATTCAGTCGGTATCCCGCCTCGGCCGCCAGCTCGCGGAAAAACTCACGCTGCGTCCGCCCATTGCCCTCTCGAAAAGCATGTATGTGGTTAATCTCACCGAAATAGTGTGCCACCCTCGCAGAGAACGTCTCCTCGTTCAAACCCTTCAAGTGCTTCTCAGCCGCGAGAGCTGCTAGGGTGTTGTCGAGCGTGACAGCCAAAAATTCCTTCCGGACAAACGGGGGGAAACCCGGTCTGCGCAGGTCCGTGGGGCGCAACTCGCCCGCCCAAGGAAAAACCTCGCGAAACAATTCTCGGTGGATCTGCTGAAGATGGGCGCGGTCGAATGAGCCTCGAACTGGATTTAGCTCCAATTCGACCGCAGCGGCGGCGGTCGTGAATCGCTCGAATTTATCCAGCCTGTCTTGATCTGTGTAGCCGGGAATGTTTTTTAAGATGTTGTTAGGGTAGTCGAAAAACGGATCGTCACCGGTCAGAGCCTTCGCCATAAACCCTAGATGGTTGCTGTATAGGCGCGGATCGCAGCCCGCATCTCGGGCAGCGATATTTCCCCATTTGCAAAACGCTCAAGGATCTCGCGTCCCTCCGGCTCCAGCTCCATGCCTTCGATACGGAGCGAACCGAGTGCGCTTTCCACTGCGAGGCGCCGGTTATCAAGTTCAATTTCGTTGACACTTGCGACTGGCAAAGTTGGTACAGCCATAAAGTACCTCCTTCCGGCAGAGACGCTCTTTCCCTATTTTACCCGGTTCCCAGTCTGAGCTCTAGTAGATAGGTGGCACATACGATCTAGGGATTTGGCGGGCCGGTTGTGCTGGCACGCCGTCTCGTGAAAAGGGTTACGACGGGGGTGGGACATTGAGGCTGTCTTTCAGTTGTTCGCCCTGTCTACGAACACAAACCGGGCGAGTCTCCTCGGTCATGGCGAGCTGACCCAGACTGAGAAGTTGGGCAGTGTCGAGTGGCCGTCGAGCGTGTACAACTAGGTCCACGAAATGACCTCCAACCAAGTTCCAATCGTGAGTGCCAATCCGCGCACCCGAGTGGGTGAGAAAGTGAGCCAT
>DASYBJ010000229.1:0-2413 GCA_036500845.1 Acidobacteriaceae bacterium | reverse complement strand
GAATCCTATGGGCAGGCGTAAACCAAGCGTGAACTGGGACGACTTCCGTTATTTTCTCGCAGTCGCTCGTGCTGGCACTCTCTCACGAGCAGCGAAGCAGCTTCGCACGGACCATACGACGGTCGCCCGTCATATTAAATGCCTAGAGGACGAACTAAAGCAGAGTCTGTTCCACAAAAGCAACAACGGCTATGAATTAACCGCGGCCGGAGAGCGCCTTTCGTCTGCAGCCGAAACCCTGGAAAGCGCATTCCTTTCGGCAAGAGCAGCTACCGGAGACAACACGAGTGCCATTACAGGAACTGTTCGGATTGCTGCTCCTGATGGATTTGGCGTGTACCTGGCCCCACGCCTTTCAGGTCTCACAAAACCTCATCCAGAGTTGGAGATAGAACTCTTGGCAATGGCGAGAGTATTTAGCCTGTCCAAGCGCGAGGCTGACATCGCAATCGGGTTCTCACGGGCAGAACACATGCGGGTCGCGTCGCGCAAACTCACGGATTACCGTCTGTTCCTCTATGCGTCGAAATCTTATCTGGAGAGAAACAAGCCTATCCGAGACAAGAATCAACTAAAAGGACATCCACTGATCGGATACGTAGAAGAGCTCGTTTTCACCCCTGAACTCAACTATCTCAGCGCTCTCGGGGAGGACTGCGAGGCTCGAATTCGGAGTACCAATCTACTCGCGCAGGTTCACGCGACGGTTGCTGGAAACGGGCTCTGTATCCTCCCAGCTTTCATCGCTTCTACCAATCCCATGCTTGTGCCGGTACTCACCGATGAAATCGTCCTGACGCGAAGCTATCACATGCACATCCACGATGATCACAGGAAATTGGCGCATGTAAGGGAGGTCGCCAGTTTTATTGCCTCCGAAGTGACCAAGGATCAGGACCTTTTTATGGGTAACAAGTAACCACTGAGCCGCTTCAGTGGCGGGTCAACTCCGTTGCGACGAATCGGCTCAATAGCGGCCGGTGCGCATGAGAGTCTCCGCCTTCTTCACGATCTTCTGCCGGTCGGCTGAGGGAGTGAGTCTCCATTCCTTGTGGGCTTTGTCCGCACGCACGATGATGGCTTCCAACTGTTCGTTTGTGTCTTCCGCAAACGTCTTGGCTACCGTTTCATTCGTCGGTTTTATCGTTTGGTACACCATAACACTCCTCTTTTTTCGAATCGATGGCAAGGCTGCCTATCTTAGGGGCTCGAGGAGCGACAGGCGGCCGTCGCCGTTATAATTTCCCGGTAATAAACTGCGCTTCTCCGAGCCCGAAGCTCCAGTCTTCACGATCGTTTATTACGAGCGAGACCATCAGGTCCTGTGGATCAAGACCGCAATGTTTCGACAGTTCATCCGCTAGGTTTCTATAGAGTGCCAGTTTCTGTTCCTCAGTCCTCTTCTTGCTCGTGACACTCACGATGACCACGTCCTTGGTTCTCTTGAAACCCAGGCCTACGTCCTGAATAACCATTTCGTGTGCAGGGTGCTGATAGACAATCTGAAACCTGTCTCTTTCCGGCGCCCCAAAAGACTTCACCATCGCGCGGTGAGCCGCATCCAGAAGCTTTTGGATAGCTGCCTGATCGCGTCCTTCAATCACATCAAATTTCATGAGTGGCATTGTTGATCTCCCAATTTCTCGAACAGCCGCTCTCGCGGAGAACGGCATGGTTGGGGTTGAGAGAGGAGACAGGATGTCCCCTCGGTCAGCCAGTAATCGGTTTTGCCAGTCTAGACCTCGATAGACTCGATGCGCCCTGGCACGGGAATCAAAGCGCTACTTCTCGCCTCGCGTCGCTCCGACCAACTCATCGAGATGTTCGCTTCCTGCGAGGCCAAGAATGAGGGAGGTTACATCAAGATCTGCTCCCCCGGCCTTTGCGTGTTCGGCGAAAAGCGTATGGGCGACCTCAGCTGCCGCCATTTGGAGGCCAACCGCTTTACCTGCTTCGACAGCGAGCCCAAGATCCTTCGCCAGCAACGAGGTCTTGAAGCCTGGCTTGTAGCCACGCGAAGCAGGAGACGCCGGAGCAGGAGACGGCGCGTTCACGCCCGGGGCGGGATTCCAGTTGCGGAACGCCCAGTTGTCGCCAGTGGACTTACCGACGATCTCGTATAACTTGTGGACATCGAGGCCGTATCGTTGCGCGATCAAGGTAGCCTCGCAATTGACGGTAATGCAGACTCCCAAGATGAGATTGTTGATGACCTTCGCGGCTTGCCCCGCACCGGGACCGCCCAAATAAGTAATCAAGCGACCCATGGGCTGCAGCAGCTTGGTGACTCGTTCCACGTACTGAGTGGAACCACCGAGCATGAAGGTAAGGCTACCCGCAGCCGCTCCTGTAACGCCACCGGAGACAGGCGCTTCGACGAAAGCCACATTCGCCTTGAACGCAGCTTCGTGGA
>DASYBJ010000228.1:0-1688 GCA_036500845.1 Acidobacteriaceae bacterium | reverse complement strand
AACGTTTCTCGGACAAGCGAACGTGATTCGCGCGTGAGGTATGTAAGGCGAAGTTGTCAACACGAATCGATCAGGGTTTGGCAGCTGTTTCGAAGGCACTATCTGTGCATGTGTGAAATTCAGTAACGTTCAGAGAGAGCGCAATACGGTCAGAGAGGGGCTGAGTCGCTCGAATAAGAATCGGCTTTATGCAGGACACGCTCGCCAATCCACCGTACTTGTCTGCGCGGAGAATGTAGTCGAACCCTTCGAATCCAATTAGGTCGAAGGTCCCGTCCTTTGATGTATGACTCACAGAGGTTCCGACCACCATTGTGGGATCGTTTTTCGGCGACAGCCAAACGTTGGCGTCATCCACTGATGACCCGTCCGGCCATTGGACCTTGATTGGAACAACACGAGGCGTGAGAGGCTTCGGAAGCAGAATGACGAGACCAGACCTGTGTTGGTGATCGCCTATTTCGACCACAGTTGCTCGTGATCGTTCCTGAGTGGCTGGATAGTAGGTTGCGGCATACGGAAACTTCGGAGATGGCGGCCAGAAGGTGTTAAAACCGATCACGTACTTGCCGGGTGGAAGAGCGAAGCGGAACCGTCCTTTTTCATCCGTGGTAGCGGAATCGTCCTCAATATGTGCGTCTGGGTCGGTCGCTGAATAGACGGTCAGATCGCCACCGTCGACTGGCGTGCCATCTGCGCTTCGCAGAACCCCGCTGATATACCCAGTCGGAAAGCGAACTGGTGTTGTAGAGAAGTCGCTTGCTTTGTACCGAGAGGCGAGGTCATTCACAGAAGTTGCTTCGATGGACTCCAGAACAAATTGGACAGGAAAGCCATTGAGATGCCCAAAACCCTTGTTGGGACCTGCATATTCCACCAAGCCCGTCATGGTCGCGCTGACCTCGTAACGAGAGCAATCCATGCAGACATTATTCCGATTTCGAGCGTACATCTTTGCAGCGACCATTCGCTCGAAGTGCTGGAAGGCTTTATCCCGTTTGAGTTGCACGGCAGGGCGCGGCGCGTCTGGAGTCAAAGTGCTGATTGATACCGATGCCGCAGGCCCACTCCCTGCATAGGTAAACCATATGGAACCGCAATCGTCATGAGACGGATCGCGGATTGACGAGATTTCAAAGTTTCCGGCTAGAGTTGCTCGGAGCCGAACCGTCTTATTATCGAAATTCTCAGGGTTCTTAGTGACGTCGCAGACGGTTGTGCGTGCCGGAATTAACTCCGCGCTTGCTGTTCTGAATTGAGAACAGAGAACCAGAGCGACATAGAGGGGCATCCATCCGCGTTTCAAGATTGCCATGACTGGCAGCATATCCCAGATCGTTCCTATCTCCATCCGGGGGGCACCAGTGTCACATGTCCGGGTAGTCGGTATCTCGTACAGTTGACCCGGCTCAGCCATGCCGTTAACTCGCCGACGATCCACGCTACCGGCTGGGGGAAGTTACCGGAAAGCGGACTTTTCGGGAAGGTGGATCTTCGGGGTGTTCACCCCGCGATCTCAAATTGGAACCAAGCGTATAGTGGGGCATTGATTGCGGAAGGGAAAGCGGATCACGTTTGCAACGAAACTTTCAAAACGCACTCGCAGCAACAGCTCTCCTAGCCGTTATAGCGGCAATTGGTTGCGAAGGCCCGACTGGACTTTTCCGGACAGCACAAATCGACCTGCA
>DASYBJ010000227.1:0-6729 GCA_036500845.1 Acidobacteriaceae bacterium | reverse complement strand
TCTGTGTTTCGCTCCTATTCTACAAGGACTGGGAACGGCTTTGACTTTGGCAATGGTGGGAACAGTGCGCGAACATGATGACCAGATTCGAGCCGCGGCCGAGTCAGAGCTCCGAGCTCTCCAAGCCCGGCTGAATCCACGCTTCGTTTCCGACGCTCTGGACAGCTTGGCTAAATTGGCAGTTGCAGAATCGCACAAAATTCCTCACGCAGTGGGGCAATTGCGTTGCTTTCTGCGCGCTAGCTTCGATCGGCACGATCAGCCACTTGTCCGGCTTGAAGAAGAGTTGTCGATGGTATCCGCGTATTTGGCGATCGAATCATTGAGATTACCTGGGCGATTGGAGATTGTTCAGGACGTTGATTCTTGGGTATTGGAGGCTCTGATACCGTCATTCTCACTCCAGGGACTAGTCGAGAACGCCCTAGAGCATTGCCGTGCGATCGCGGTTACCGTCTGCTCAGTTCACATCACAATCAGCTCGAAAGGTAAATGGCTGGACATGAGTGTAAGCGATAACGGAACAGGAGTTCCGGGAACGCAGGTCGAACGGGTGTTCTTTCCCAAGAGACCGCAGGATAGACTTACGCTATTGCGCCGGCAACTGAGAGAATTGTTTGGGAAGTCGTTCAAGCTCGAGATTTGTAGCGAATTGGGAGTAGGAACTACCGCAACCTTGCGCCTCCCGTTGCAGGTTAGCTCAGCAATTCTCCCCAATGAACGCTTACCAACCCCGAAATTTTGAACGCTTTGAATCGTCCTCGAAAAGCGGCGTCAAGAGATGACGCCTCCTTCTTTGAAACTGAAGTAGCCGGTGCGCCCCGGAGCAGGACTTCCGATAATGACATGGTCAATGAGGTTAATTAGCAGAACCCGGCTGGCTTCGTTGATCCGGCGGGTTAGGCGAAGATCAGGTTCTTTTATGCCGCGCCCGGGCACGCCCCATCCGAGGAGACTGAACGGTCAATGCGGCATAAAACGGGATACGGCATAGCACCCGAGGGGTGGTTGCGCACCAGGACGAAGGAAAGGCGCAGGCTTGGACAAATCCTGAGGGAAATATTGATCGCGCGAGTCTTGAGCGAAACACGGAGACAGCGGATTTCATTGAGCGAGTACGTGTCAACCAGCAGAAACTCGCGGCCGAAATAAAACCACATTACGACTTTATTGGTCTGCGGATCGGGTTCTTCTGGCTCGGTTGTGGCGCGCAGGCTGGCCGAGAATCCGGACGTCGCTGTGCTGCTGCTTGAAGCGGGGGGTAACGACGACGTCCCAAACGTGATGGAAGCGGTTCAATGGCCTCTGCACCGTTTTAGCGAGCGCAACTGTGGCTTTCTGGGACAGCCAAGTCTCTATCCTAACGGCCACTCCATTCCCTTGGCTATGGGCAAGGTGGTGTCGCACTGCCCGGAACCAGTGTCCCAGAGTTAAACTAAAACCCCATTATGTCTGCCCGAAAGAACACGAAATTGTGTCCAGCTAATCAGTGGTTCGCTCAAATTTCGACGCCTCCCTTGAGGTTATTGGTACTACCGCTAGGCGTTTTTTTCTTAGCGTCCGTCGGCAAAGCTGATGATCGATCCGCCAACATGCCGACTCCGGATCGTCCGTTGAAAGTGAAAGTTGTTGTCCTCACGACTTTCGAGATCGGCGCCGATACCGGCGATACACCCGGGGAATTCCAATATTGGGTGGAACGGAGAAAAATGGAGACCGTCATCCCGCTGGCCAATGCTTATCATGATGTCAGAACCGATGGCACCGGTGTGATCGCCACGGTTACTGGGATGGCAACAGCGAATGCTGCGAGTTCCGTGATGGCATTAGGTACGGATCCGCGTTTCGATCTCTCCAAAGCGTATTGGATCGTGGCCGGAATCGCCGGGATCAATCCGAGCCGAGGCAGTCTCGGCAGCGCGGTCTGGGCGGATTGTGTCGTGGATGGAGATGTCGCATATGAAATCGATGGTCGTGAAATTCCAGGAAGCTGGTCGACTGGGGTGATCCCATGGGAACGAACGAAGCCGTATGAGGAACCGCGGCCGACTGACATGCAGCAGTTGTACCGGCTAAACCCGGCTTTGGTCGATTGGGCGGTCCGGGACACGAAGGATGTCGTTCTGGATGACACTCCGGAAATGAAAAAAATGCGCGACGCCTACACCGGATTTACCAAAGCCCAGGAGCCTCCGAAGGTAACGAAGGGAGCGACTCTTTCCACCAGCCGCTTCTGGGAAGGAGTGATGATGAGCAAATGGGCAGAGGATTGGGTCCGATACTGGAGTGGGGGAGCCAGCCAGTACTATACCACTACCTGCGAGGATTCCGGTATCATGCGAGCTCTCACTAATTTGGCGAACGCCAAGAAAATCGATCTTAACCGGGTACTGGTTCTCCGCACCGCCAGCGATTTCGATCAGCCGCCAACGGGAGAGACGCCAGCCCAGAGCCTGGCGACAAAGGATAGCCCTGAACACTTCGGAGGGTTTCTACCTAGTCTCGAAGCGGCATATCGGGTCGGAAACAAGGTGGTGTCCGACATCGTAAGTCACTGGGAAAAGTACTCGCTTGAGCCTCCGAAGTAGGAGAGTGACTGGTGATCGGTGATTACGGTTTGGTTCTGTCCGCAAAAGGAAGGACTCTCTGATTCTGGTTACCGGCGCGACCGGCACTATCGGTCGAGAGCTTGTTCCCCAACTCCTCGAAGCGGGCGAGCAGGTTCGTGTTTTCGTTCGTGACAAACACAAGGTGGCGGAAAAACGGGTTGAGATTGCAGTGGGAGTCAGTTCAGCGCCGCAGCAGCCACCCCAGCGCAACGAGGTTCGCCAGGGCAAAAACAAACGGGCCGTAGGTTTTCGCCGGATCGTGTGCCAGCATACCGATGACGCCATCGAACCCTTGAACCACGCTCATGACGAGCGCCAGAGCCGCAATCCCCTCACATGAGCGAACCCCCAGGCAAAACAGCACGGCAATGAGCAGCGCGATGCTACGCGAGGCCGCATAACGTGCAAAGCTGTCACTGCCGGACGGCGCGAGTAAGCCTGCGACGGAGAAGCCAGCGCTCACCAGTGCGCTAATGGTCGTGATAATAGTGCAGGTCCAAAAACGACGAAGCATGGGATGTCTCCTTGAGCTTGGTATTGATCGCAGCCTACTTTAATCCCGCCAAGCTGCTCAATTCCGCCGTTACCTTGTGATGCCTGCGGAGCCCGGATCGGTCAGACCAATCTGCCTCCCAATGAGCGTATCTAGCAACCTTTTCGGTAATAGCTGTGGCAATGTCCAGTTTTTGAATCGTTGAGGTACTACGGCATAGCGGGTACGCGGTCGTCGTGCGGTGAGTGCGAGATGCACGGCTTCGCCCAAACGTTCTGGACGAAGGCCTTTTCTGCCCTCGCTGAAAAAATAACTGCGGAACCGGTCGAAACTGGCGCAGTACTCGGTGTTTGCGTACGCGGTAAGATCTTCGGCCTCGGCTTTGTCCCAGATGGCAGTCACCACCGCTCCAGGCGCTACGACGATCACATCAATGCGGTGAATCATCAGTTCGCGTCGGAGTGTCTCAGACATTCCTTCCAGCCCATGCTTCGAGGCGACGTATGCTCCGAGAAAAGGAACGCCGATCTTGCCGCCGGTCGAGCTGATGTTGATGACTCGTCCAGGGTTGCCCTGCCGTTTCCGATCTACTCCGAGCAGTGGGGCAAAGGCCTGCGTAACCGAAAGCGGGGCGATCAGGTTTACCTCAAGTTGCCGACGATAATCTTCCAGCGGGAAGTAAAGAAGCGGACCGTTTATGGCGATTCCCGCATTATTGACCAAACCCGTGAGCGTCTTGGAACCAAGCTGTTCCTCGACTTGGAGAGCGGCCCGATTCACACTCTCCCGGTCGGTTACATCCATCACGAGAGGAGTAAACGCGCCGCCAAACTCATCTGCGAGACGATCCGCATCAGTTTGCCGGCGAACGCTGCCATAAACCTGAAAGCCGTTTGCGATGAGGATTTTCGATATACCCCATCCAATTCCGGTTGAGACTCCGGTCACTACGACACTTTGATTTTTAGACACCATCGCTTCTGATTCGACTGAGTTAACTTGGTTGTGATCATTCTTACGGCCTAAGAACTACGGAATTCTTATGCTGGGTTTGAAATGTTTTGCGAAGTGCAGCCCCAGTCTGATCGATAAGAACCTTGCCTGCGTCGAGCACGCCTGCCAGGGAGGCAAGGCCATGAACCATGCCTGGCCAGCAATTGTGATCCACGGCGACATTTGCAGCCTTTAATTTTGCCGCATACTCATCTCCTTCATCACGCAGAGGATCGTGATCCGCGGTCATGATGAAGGCAGGCGCAACGCCGGTGAGATCTGTTGCGAAGAGTGGGGAGACCTCCGGGGCCGTCCGGTTTATCCCCTGTGGTAGATAGGCGTCGTACCATTCGATCATCTGGGCATGCGAAACGAGATACGCGCCGGTTCCTAATTCTTTCCACGAAGGCCTAGAGGTGCTAGCGTCGAGATTGGGATAGAGCAGCACCTGAAGACGCAACCTCGGCCCATTCTTCGCCGCCTTTTGAGCTACCCATGCTGCCAGGAGACCACCTGCGCTATCACCTCCAACCGCGACCCGCTTGGGGTCGGCACCAATGTCGGCCGCGTGATCAGCGACCCATATAAGAGCGGCCCAAGCATCATCGTTCGCAGCGGGGTAAGGATTTTCCGGAGCAAGACGGTACGCCACAGAAATAACGAGGCACTGGGAACGATTTGCCAATGCCCGAAGTAGGCTGTCGTGGCTTTCAAGATCTCCTGCGACAAATCCTCCCCCATGGTAATAAACGAGAACTGGCGCGGCGATTGGAAGAAGATCTTCTCTTATGCCTCTCGCAGTAGACAGCATGATCGTGTGAGGAACATACAAACGAACGGGGATTTTTCCGGTAGGACCTGGTATGGCGAAATATTCGGTTCTTGAGACCGACTCGGAGGGGTACCTTAGCGCAGCAGAGGCGCCCATCATCTGTCGTAATGCAATAATCTTCTCCTTCGCGGAAAGAGGTGCGGCTGGGGCTGAATGTTGTGCTGCATTCGCTTGGAACTGCTCCAAAAGAGCCTTTACCTATGGATCAAGTTCATTCAACATTGGACAGCTCTCTTTCTTTCGGGTTACTGCCTGACCTGAGTTACGTCACTCAGCCTCGATAGATCGGCGCCCCAAACATTGTTCCGGTCAGGCCGCCGTCGACGATGATCTCCGAACTGTGGACATAGGACGAATCATCAGACGCAAGGAACAACACAGCCTTGGCGACCTCTTCCGCCTGGCCCCATCGATCGAGCGGCACACTCCCTAGCAATCTCTTGGTCAGGGCGGTCACCACATCGGCCGGAACCGGGACGCGTTCCCAAGCCGGAGTTTGGATAAAACCAGGCGCCACGACGTTGATGCGAATGCCGCGTGGTGCAAGCTCTGCCGCCATCGAGCGGCTCATCGCATGAAGGCCGCCTTTGCTAGCAGCATAAAATCCTGCACCGGGTGGAAAGCCGGTAATTGGCGCGATCGAACCATTCAAAATGATGGATGCGCCCGCCCGCAAAAGAGGAAGCGCTGCCTGGATGGTCAGGAACGCGCCAGTTACATTGGTTCTTAGAACTTCGTCAAAGGTCGCTTCGGAAGTTTCCTCAATTGACCCCATGTTAGCGATACCAGCATTGGCAAAAACAATATCGAGGTTACCGAACTTTTCTTTGATCGTAGCAAACAAGATGTCGCGAGCTTTCGAATCCAATACATTGGAGTTGAAGGCAAGCGCATTTGGGCCAAGCTTAGCCGCAGCAGCGTCAAGCGTCGTCTGATTCCGTCCGGTTATTGCGACTCGCGCGCCCTCGGCCACAAATAGCCGCGCCGTCGCTAAGCCTATGCCGCTGTTGCCGCCTGTGATTAAAGCAGTTTTAGTTTCAAGTTTCATATTTGGTGTGGTGATCAAGTTTAGCTTTGCTCTGCCCCTGTCTTATTTGATTGAACAATGTGCGCTGCTCTATGTAGGTCCTTTGTACGCGGCCGGAATTGGGCAATTGCATTTGCGTTCTGGCGGGAATATTCGTTGAACACATTGTGATTCTCTTGGAGCTTCCTGAGGTTCTTTGGTAGAGGAGCTTCCTGAGGTTCTTTGGTAGAAAACTGCTTTTCGCCACAAACCAAAGAAGGGAGGCATCGTCGTCGGCGATGGCTTCCGGCCAGGCAGCGCGGGATTTATCGGGCATACACATCCACTTTTCCTAACCCAGCATTGGATCCAGCGGTCGAAGGCAAATCCTTGATGATTCAGGGTCCAGGGAAACCGGCCACACCTGGGTGCCAGAATGATCGCCGTTTCACGATCGGCTGGACCTGCTCTGTTAGCCTGACGGAAATCGCCACGTGCAGTCAGCGGCACAGGCGCCGAGCTTTCAGCCAGAGAAACAAAGGAATCCGGCTCCACTGTTTCGCCCGAGGCCATCTTTCATCCGGCCTTGGCTCGCGCAGGGAGATGATGGCCAAGCCGGCGCTCTCCAGCGGCGCCATGTAACTTTCCAAGGGGTGCGACCATCCCGCGAAATGTATTCGCAATCCGCCGCTCTCTTCGATTCCTTCGAAGCGTTCACGACCGAAATAGGAGTTCTCGAGAACGAACGGCGCTTCGGGCGCTTCGCTAGCGAAGCGCCCGCGGTCAGCGAAAGGAT
>DASYBJ010000226.1:0-1788 GCA_036500845.1 Acidobacteriaceae bacterium | reverse complement strand
GAATAGCCCGGCGGTTCTCCTGCGTGTAGCGGCAGTTCACACTTTTGCCTGCAAGATTGATGAGGACGTCGCTGTAATCGAGATCTTCGACCCAATGACCCAACGTGGAGCCATCCCACTGAACCGTGCGCCATGGAACCTTCTGCAAGCTGCGGCTTAAAACAACGACGGTATGCCCATTCTGGTGAAAGTGCCGCGCGAGGATGGTGCCGACCTGTCCGGACCCTCCAGCAATGATGATCTTCATGACGCAATATCCTTTCCCCGCGGTGCGTGGCTCGCCAGGTATTTCTCCCACTCCGAGGATTCCGCAACACGTTTGATGACAGCATTGCGCTCACGCAGCAGAGCGAGCATGTAGCGTCGAAGGAAAAGAGATTCTGTGAAGGGACCGAGCAGCGGAAGAGGAGCGGCGATTGAGAAAACGTCCTTCATCTCAGTCGCACCGAATTGAAGAGAACGAAACAGGTGATCCGCCTGCATGGAGCGGAAGATGCCTCGGACCATCGTCACCTGGAAATATGAGGGTGGTTTGATAGCGGTGGTCTTGCTGGTCAGGTTCTGCCAGATGCCGAAGTGTTTGGCGCGCCAGGTGACCTGCTCATCCAGACCTACGAGGCCAGAGGTGACGCCGCCGAGCGCAAGTGCTTGTTCTCCGCAGTGAACATTGGAGAGCAAGTGAACTTCGACGCTGCGGGACAGGTCGAAGCAACGTTCGATAGGAGCATCGATTAATGTCGTCTCTTCGATTCGAATCATTTGCTGTTTTTACTCCCAGACAAAAGGTCTGCCTCTCGTAAAAGCGCGAGGACTTTGATTCTGATTGGCTTCAGAACTGCGAGCTTCGCGAGTCCAAGCAGCTTTAGAGAAAGGTCGAGTGCTCCATCTGCCATGCGCCGCGTTCGCCGTTGATTTTCTGATGAGTCATACAGAAACATGACCAGCAGGCCCATCTGGAGCGCCCAGAGTGCGATCGGAAGAAACTCCCGGAGGTCATTGGGAAGTTTCTCTTCACCAATCGCATCCCGGAAGACCTGTGTACTGCGGCGACGAATCTCCGCTGTCCCCCGCCCAAGACAAGAGAGTGGATGTTCAGGCTCGCCGGTATACCGGAACACGACTCCAAGCAGGTTGCGATCGTTCTTTGCCAAATCGAACTTCGAGTGCAGGGCTGTCGCTAAACGAATCTTTAGATCCTTGGTTTCAGCGAACATCTCTGCGCACAAGCGCTCCTGCTCTGCTTGCACTGTCTCGTAATACGCCTGAATGATCGCTTCTTTGCTGGGAAAGTAGTAGTAAGCGGCACTCTTGACGACCTTGGCATGTGTGGCGATGCCTTGCATCGTCGTGGAATCGAATCCTCGCTCTCGGAATAGCTCGAGAGCGCTCTCAAATATCTGCTTCCGAGTCTGCTCGCCTTTGTCGGTAGCCGGATCATTTTTGACCATGGTCAAATAATGCGCGTCGAGAAGCCACTCGTCAAGACATATTTGAACATGGTCAAATTAACGGGCTCGAAGGTCCCGCGGCGTAGTGCAATCGGGAGGTAGTAATCACAACACGCAGTCCAGGTCCGTCGATCCCAAAGCCCCTTAAGCGACTTTTCTGTTCCATTGCTCCCCAATACCCTAATCCTGGTGTGCATTTGCTTCAGTGGTCGCCACGAGCCGGGTTCCTACGCATACTCCGGCTGCCCCTAAACATAACGCCGCTGCCATGCCCCGCCCATCAGCGATCCCGCCAGCCGCAAGGACCGGTACAGGACTGACGACATCCACCATCCGCGGC
>DASYBJ010000225.1:0-21058 GCA_036500845.1 Acidobacteriaceae bacterium | reverse complement strand
GGCTGCGGTTGTGACAGTGCGCATTTTGAGGGTTTCGCGATCAGTATACGATGGCGGATGCGGAGAAAAGCCAGCTGAATCATCTACAACTTAAATGCAGTCGCAAGATTCTCTGCATGCCCTGAGAAATCCGTGTACGAGTAGTTCCTGGGGAGATTTGCTTCAAGTATTAATGCCAGCAAGTATAGTCCATCCATAGGTTTGGACAAAGTCTAAGAGGACGAACTTTTACTAGCATCCGTATCTTCCTGAATTAAAGATAAGACATCCGAGGAACACCTAAACTTGAGTACACGAGCTTGTCCATAATAGTCGGTTGACCGATGCTCGACCAGGGAGCCGAGGCTATCCAGGCTGCGGAAAACTCTGTTTTATATGAAATATCAGGGCACGACTTCAGCCGCAGGCGAAGGCTTTTCCGTCCCGGCAGTAGGCTTTGGGTGCCCCATTCTACGCGCCACGCCTTTCGGCGCGTAGGGTGGGAAACCACAGCTCTCTACCCCTGATTTTTAAGGAAGCTCTGATTAAGCATAGCTTTGTATCAGGGCACGACTTTTAGTCGAGCCGTTAATTGAGCAGAATCATTGCGGCCTTAGGCCCTGAGGTATTTTTCTAACGAACTTATCGGGCAAATCGAGTTTTTCCGGCCTGTATCTCCCACCTACCTACCGCCGGGAGCTGTCCGTCCACAATGCCCACGGTAGCCCGAATGTTCTGGACGAGGTTTAATCAGGCAATTAATTGACGATAAAGGTTGATGGTCTGGTCTGCAATTGAGGTCCAGCTAAAGTTTTCTTCCACCCGCCGTCGGCCCGCCAACCCGAACCGGCGGCATTTCTCCGGGTCGGCGAGCAGTTCGGTGAGTCTGTCTGCAAGGTCACGAGCAAAACGATCTGGGTCAAGAGGGAAGCCGGTGACCAGATCCTGTTCGATGGGGACGAGGTATCCCGTCTCTCCGTGGACAACGACTTCCTTGATGCCACCCGTTTCCGTTGCTACGACGGGTACCTCGCATGCCATCGCCTCGAGGTTGATGATGCCGAACGGCTCATAAACCGACGGGCAACAGAAAACGCGTGCATGACTGTACAGTTGGATTGTCTCTGGCCGTGTAAGCATCCGCTCAATCCAAATCACTCGCGGATTCAAACGTCGCGCTTGCTCCACCTTGCTGCGCATTTCGTCAGCAATCTCTGGCGTGTCGGGAGCTCCGGCGCAAAGCACAATCTGGGTGTTCCGGGGCATGTACTGGATCGCATCCACCAGGTGAGTAACACCTTTCTGTCGCGTGATCCGGCCAACAAACAGCACGTAAGGCACGGCAGGATCGACGCCATAGGCTGTCAGCGCAGAGGTCTCCGTCGTTCTCCTGTACTCGTGAAGATCGATGCCGTTGTAAATTACGTGGACGCGATCACCTTCGACGGGATAGCAGCGTAGGACATCTTCCTTTGTACCCTTGGAGACGGCAATTATGGCGTCCGCGTCGAGGATGGCCGTTCGCTCCATCCAGGAACTCATCGTGTATCCAGTGCCGAGTTGCTCGGCTTTCCAAGAACGCAACGGTTCCAAGCTGTGTGTGGTCAGCACGAAGGGAACTCCATAGAGCTTCTTGGCGAGAAAGCCGGCCATGGACACGTACCACGTGTGCGTATGGACAACGTCAATTTCAGTCAGAGCTTTGACCTGCGTCAGGTTCAAGCTGAGTGCCTCGAGTGCGGCCTTGAACTTCTCCTGCGTACCTAAGGTGATTTCGTTCCAAGGCTCCTGGCCCCGCACATGGAGGTGGCCTTCATCGAAATCTTGTTTGCCCCAGCAGTGCACTTCAACAGAGATCTTCTTCGCGAGTTCGCGGCTCAAGTAGTCCACATGGACACCAGCGCCGCCGTAGATATTCGGCGGATACTCTCGAGTAAATAGTGCTGCTCGCAATCCAAACCTCCGGGAAAACCGTGAAGCAAACCTTAGCAGGTTCTCAGTACGGCAGCCATCGGCTACCGTACTGAGAACCGATCCTTCGATTACTATGGCGCTGATGAAGAACCCGACGCGGCCGTCTTTTCTGGTTGGCCTCTCCGGTGTTCCACTCGCCGGCATTGACTGAGATCTTTGGAAGCTCAGGTCGGAGTCGGTGGTATTCGGCTTCTATGCACCTCGTGCTTGAGGGTCGTACTTGATGAGGAAGTTGCCAACCGAAAATCCCCTGGCGAGAGCAGTGTGGTAAGACGTTTCCACGTCGAGTTGCTCGACGCCCGTGGTTGGCCAGTTCTCGATGAGAGACCGCATGCGGGCTAGATCCAGAATCCTGTTGGCCAGTGGTGAACATTGGAGCCGCTCAAGCTGTCCTCGCATTCTGCCGCGCAACGCAGTCATGCTGACGTACCAATCCGCTGCTTGACGGCCGCGTTGCCGTCTGTTCAGCGTGCTCGGCGGCAGCCGTCCAACCATTGCTCGCCGGACCAGGGAGCGCAACTTACCGCCACGAACAAACTGCTCCAGAGGTACCGTCAGGCAAAATTCAACAACCCGTTTGTCGAAAGTCGGATCTCGATAATCGACGCCCCATCCTCCTTGGGGTGCAATGCAGGTATCGCTAATGTCTCCATAGGTCAGGAGTGCGCTGAGCATCGATCTGCCGTCTTTGGAATCCGTATTCAGATCATGGAGCGCCCTGCGCCTCGAATCGAAACGCTGGATCAGATCGGGGTGGAGAACGCAGTAGTCGAGAGTGAATCCGCGCATATGCGGGTCGGTGACTCGACGCAGCCAGAAGGGGAGAGAGGGCCAAAGAGCGTTGCGCAAAATGGACTTGATCGAAGCGTCTCGCGAAGCTTTCAGTTGCCATGCGACCTTCGCCAGAGTCAGCCATTGGCCAGAGCGAAACCATGCCGATAAAACCGGCATGCCATAGTAGCTGAGAGTCGAATTTCCGCAATTGCCGTTCAGCAGAACAGTAACGCCGCTCTCACGAGCGCGCGTCAGGATGGCGTTGAGCCAGACTTCATTGCTCGGGCTGTAGCACGGATGGTCATAGAGCGAGTTGTTGAGGTCGAGAACGTCCAGGAAGTTGCTATGGCTCGAGTCCACGAGCTCATGGCGCATGTTGGGATAAAGCGCAGCAACCTGAGCCGCTGCCGGTCCTTCATTGTCGAAGAAATTGGGACCTTCTAATGGGTTGAAATCGACGCGGGGAACGGCGGTGTAAGCGATGAGGCCACGGCTCTCCGGCGCCAGCAACTTTGCCGCTGTTGAGGCTACAGAGGAGCTGTCCAGGCCGCCGCTGAGGTGAGCACCAATTCCACCGATAGTGCGCAACCGCGAAGCCACAGCTTGGTCAAAGCACTCCCGGAACAGCTCCAAATACTCTTCATCCGACGAAAGACGCAGTTCGGGAAGGGCCTGTCTCTGCCAGTATCTCCAAAGTTTGGTTTCTCCCGGACGCACGGTAAGAGCGCAGCCTGGCGGAAGGCGCACAATTCGCCGGAAGATAGTTTGCTCGACAGGGGTGTTGATCGCCGAAAGGTAACGGACTATGTAATCCTCGTCGATCTCTGCTCCCACCGAGATCAAGGAATGAAGCCCTTTTGGCATCGAAGCAAACGCAAATTGATTTGACGAAGAGAAGTAGTATAGAGGCCGCTCGCCTGTGTGATCGCGAGCGATAAAGAGTTCGCGCTCCCGGGGCTCCCACACCGCGAAGCTGAACGCTCCGAGCAGAGAATCGACACACCGCTCACGCCACTTCTGCCAAGCTGCCATCAGAAGAGCACTATCGGCGAGTGCGGCAGCTTCGACGATGCCCAATTGACGGATGAGCTCCCGCCGGTTGTCCAACCGCAGATCTGCGACCAAAACGCTACCTCTTGCGGTGAGCGGTTGATGATCGAAGCGATCTTCGGGAAGAAGCCGCGAAAGACAGCGGCCCATGGCTAGTTCGGCGCTTGAGTACTGGGCTGTGTCATCAGCTCCATAGATGCGCAATGCGTGGAGCATCCGCTGACACGCTTCCGCTACAACCACCTCGCCATCGAACGACCAGACCCCAGCGATCGCACTCATGCGATGTGATTAAATCATCTTTTTACAGTAAGGGAGGGACTAGAAGTTTTCACAGCCGCCCGTTCTGGGAGTTTGTAAAACTGTCGCGCAGCCAGCACTCTTCAACCCTTGGGGAAAGATCCCTCAAGAGCTACACGTCCACCGTGAGAGCAGCGTGGAACTTAGAAGATTTGTCTCTGAGACTTCGATAACGCACGACTATTTAAGCGGGAGAACTATGAGCGCGGTCGCGTGGCGTGCGATCCGCCGGAATCAGCCCTTCGTATGTTTTGCCCGCCTTCAGCGCTCTCTAGGGCAAGGATCTCAACGAGCGGCTTGACCCATGGCCTCTTAGGCTGCACCATAAGGCCTTCCGTTTTGTTGTGAACTCGGACGTTGTGGCTGTTCATTAGAAAAGCTCCCTAAGGTTCGTGAAGTTGTTAGAATGCCCTGCCACTCGCTATAGCTAGAGCGTATAGCACGTTCGGAGGACCGTCAATCTCGTTCCCGCTGGTAGCGGTTACAAAAGTAGATACTAAACGCTGGGTAAAAGGTTTTCCATCATCTTCGGGTTAACTTGATGGAGTCCGGCTTTACACTTTCTGGGGATAGCAATGGCCACAGAGGAACGAGTCTATGTGCTCGGTGGGATTATATTTGTGTCCGAGATCCCGCTCCCCGAGCTTCCAGAGTGTGCGCCGGCGATGCTTCCCGCTCTGCCCAGGATCAATATCCGAGTAGGGCCCGTTCCTTTCGCCCTGCCCGAGGGAGTTGAAGTTGATCCTGATTGCTTGGCCACTCCCATGGAGTACCTGCTCCGCGTCCCAGGCATCGCACTGTATCGAGTCTCCAATGGCACTGAAGTTGTAGTAGAGCCTGATCGACATGCTACCCCGATGGACATCCGAGCCTTCCTGCTCGGCACGATATTTGCCGTGTTGTGCCATCAGCGGGGGCTGCTGCCCCTGCACGCTAGCGCGGTCAGCACAGAAACGGGAGTGGCAGCGTTCCTCGCTCGTTCGGGGCAGGGGAAATCATCGTTGGTGGCGAATCTCGCGAACCGCGGTTTTCACATTGTCGCCGACGACATTTGTCTGGTCGAAAGCAGTGTTTCCGGCGACCCGCTGGTAATTCCGACCGCTCCATGGTTGAAGCTCTGGCGGGCTTCGCTGCAACAGTTGGGCCAGCCGATCGAAGGACTTGACCAGGTTTTCAGCGAGGATGACAAATATCGCGTTCCTATCCAGGGCGCGACGTCCGGGAATGCATCTGTCCGGCAGGCGATCCGTAACCTGATATTTATCGGAGAGCTGGGACGAGAGTCAGCGCAGCAGGTCGATGTCAAAGAGTTAGCGCGCGTGCATGCACTGCCTTTGCTCATGAACCAAGTTCATCAGGCTTATCTTGTGGAAGCAATCGGCATGCGGCAACAGAGCTTTCTTCGTTGTGGACAGGTGTTATCGGAGGCGAGAGCCTATCGTCTGATTCGTCCCTGGGGCTTTCAATACATGGACCAGACGATCGACGCGATCGAAGCTCTCATTCTCAAATGCTGACGGCTCCACGGGAGCGGTGAGCCGGAAGAGGTCTCCTCAAGGAAAAATTGCGAGCACCGTGAATTGTGACTCGACATCGCCGCCGACCACGGTGCGATCCCCTACCTTGATCCAAGTGTGTGCTTTCAACTGCTGCTGCTCTCGAGCCACTCCGTAAAAAAACTTGCTGGCAATGTGGCGGCGGCGGAGCATGAAGTAAGCGGCGAGCGATTGGGGAAAGCAGACGAATGTGAGCGGAGTGTGACGCACGATAGCGCCTACCGCCCATTCGACGCGGCGGATCGTGGCAATCGCTCCATCTTTTAGGCGAAGACTTTGCTCTTCGTTCGGCGGTCCTCCTAGACTCATCCAGGTCGTGAACCGTTCAACAGGAAAAAAGCGAAGTGCAGCACGAAAGAACGTAAGCATGACCGCAGCCTCGGCCAACAGCGCAACGTCGGACAACCCCAATCGGAAGAAGCGCGGCCAAACAGCTCGGCCGGTCCCTGTTGACGAGCGACCTTTCCGCGCCGCGTTCCACAAGGAGCCGGTCAAGCGCTGAATGCGGAACAGGAGCCACTCGAAAGGACTGATTACGGCATAGAGCGGAAAAAGCGCATCGGGCAGAGAGACCTTGCTCCAAACGCGTGGACGGAAAAGTGTGCGCTCCACGAGTTCAAGTCGATACGCCGCCGATGAGTGCAGAGTGAGCTCGTTCAAGAACCATGCCGTAGAGGGTATGAGATACCTCTCCGGGCAGTGATTATTCGAGGTAATCAAGCGATTCGCGAATCGGAGAATCCGGGCGACTGACGGAGCTTGCGGACTCAGGCATTCTCCTGGTATTTCCTCAAAACCCAGCTTTTGCTGGCACAGCAGAATGGCCGCGCTCACTTCAGGAAGGACGCCCTGCTCCATTGCCGCTCGCACAATCGTGCGAAGTTGCTCCGAAGAACTCTTGCGAAGAAAGGCGCCGATATCCGCCAGCCACTTCAATCGCAACCAACCGTCGAGAGCCCCATGTACGCAGAGATAGAGGAACAGGCGTTCCAAAGGCAGTGTGGGTATGGATTCGGGCCCGAGCTGGATCCAAGCAACTCCCGCATGCTCAAGCCCCGTGTTGGTCGGCAGCCAGGGATTCCGGAAGAGACGCCAATGCAAATCGACAGTAGCTCCGCTCTTCGGATTTCCATACGAGAAGTCCTTCTGATGGGAAATATACGAGCGCGTGCGGCGTGGCGTATGCCATACGTCGGGCTCCGATCGGAGATAGCCTTCTGCACGCAGGATGCGATCGGCCCTGTCGATATCGATTTGCCTTACCAGGAGGTCAATATCGCCGACGCCGCGAAGCGTAGCATCTCCAAAAGCTTGAAGCGCGAGGGGCGTTCCCTTAAAGATCAGGAGATCGATCTGCTCCTGGCGAAAACGATGATAGATACGGGCAAGCTCAGAGATCCCGTGAAAACAGAAACGAGCGTTCTCGACCGCGCCGGCACGCAGGGAAGACAAAGTCTCCGACGGCACGCAATCCGATGCAGCTGCCTCGATGTTCCGCGAGACTAATGAGACTACCTGGTGATGATGGACGATCCTCAGCAGATGGGGCCAATGGATCGGCTGTTGAGCGAGTTTACGGATAAGAGCAGCATCCGCCGATCCCTGGGGCCAACGGACACAGGCCAATACCAGTTCGAACTCAGGCGATCGGACAGTTTCCTCCGGTTGCATAGGCCTATTCTTTTGAGATTGCATTAGGAATGGCGCCAAGCGCAAGCGGTGCAACTGGGCAGATGCCGGATCGCCAACGTGCGACCAGGGGTTGATCTCTTCTCTCCCAATCAGAGCGTACTGCGCAGGCGCACTGCCAGCGTGGGGACATGGACGACTGCGCAGTCCGCCGATTCCGCTCGCAGCGAGTCGTAGGAATCAATTCCCGCTTAGTGAGATAGTAGCCTTAGAAACGGCATTGCTCGCTACCGTGAGTACGTCTTTGCCAGAGCTGCTGGACGATTGAAGATTGATGGTGCAACCGTCACCAGGACGGATGGCGACGCCCATGCAATTGTCGGTCTCGCTAAAGCTGCTATTTCTTCCCTGGCCAAAGGTCAACCGCCGAATGACCAAATTCTCATTGCCTATATTTGTTACCGTTACGGGGATCGATACGCCTGTCTTCCCCCCGAAGCTGACTGACCCAGCGCCCACGATCAACTTGTACAACGCCCCATGGCTCACGTCCGGCACGTAGAGATTGCCAGATGCATCCAGCGTGATGCTGCTGGGGTTGGAAAGCCCGGTCATCGGCATAAGCGTCGTGGGAGTGCCGTTGGATGTGTGGGTGCTCGGAATCTCGAGGACCCGCGAGTTTCCGGAGTCTACCACGTACATATCCCCGTTCAAATCGAACGCGGCTCCCGACGGCATGCTGAGAGAGCAGTTCGAGATGCTTGCATCACAAGGGATGATGTTGAGCGGAGTCGCAGTCCCTGTGCCGTTGAGAGGAACCTGCAGCAGTTGATTGGTATTGCCGTCGCCAACATAGAGGTTCTGCTCCGCGTTATCCAGCGCAAGGGCCTGCGGAAAACTCAGGTTGAGACCGTTCATCTGAACCACGCTCGGCGCGGAGCCCTGAGTGGGTAGTTCGATCAATTCGCCCCGTCCGGCGTCGGCAACAAAAAGGTTACCGCTTCCGTCTTCACGAATTGCAGTCGGGATACCGAGAGAGATGGTGCCGGTCGCCACGGTTTGCGCACCACCCCCAGGGGTGAAACGAAGCAATCTGCCGGGCGTGCTGCTAGGAGCCAGAGCGTACGGCGCATCGGCGACAAGGAGGTTGCCGAACACATCAAAGGTGAGGTCCGCGGGATACGTCAGAGAGACTCCTCCGGTACTCCAAGGAGTCAGAGGGCCGCCCGTGGACGGCAGGGTTCCGATCTGTGCGGCAGCACTATTCGCAACGTAAAGATTGGTGCCGGTTGGATCGAAGATCGAACTCTGAGGCTGATTGAGGCTGGAATTTAGCGTGACTTGCGTCATGCTGCTTAACGAAATCTGCGCGGCGCCTCCTACTCCGCTGGCAAAGAGGTAGAGAGAGGTGGGGGCACCAGCTTGCGCAGGCTGGAACTTCACTTGCACGGTGCCATGACGAATTCCGGGCAGAGTGGGGCGGAAACTGATCCCAATCGTGCAGTGATATCCCGCAGATACGGCAACTCCAGATTGGCAACTCCCGCGAGTTGCAGCGGTGAAGTCATTCGAGGCTGCTCCTCCAGGGTTGTAGTTGAGCGTGATTGTTCCAGCCTCGATGAAGGTGTATTCGACATTCATCTCCAAGCTGGTATTGACGGGAACTACGCCAAAGGCGACGGATGGATTTTGAATCGCGACCGTGCCCGTACCAGTTGCGGGCAGGTAGTTGCCGTCACCCGCATAGAGCAGCGAGACGCTATTGTTTCCGATCGCCAAACCGGCCGCGTTAAGCAACACAGTTACAGAAGAGAGAGTCTTGGAATTGGGCTGCAGCGTACCCGTCCCAAGCGTTTGCCCGGCGAACTGGACTTGGACGCTGCCGGTGGGAGCAATTCCCGCGCCGCCGGTGACGATAATTTTGAGCGGATAAGGTTGATTGAAAAAGCAGCAACGCGCCGCGGGATAAAGGGATGAACCAGTGATTGTTGCTGCCGCGAGAACGACATGGACTGTAACTGGCATCGAAGTCGAGCCAAAATAAACGACGGCATTCCGTCCGCACTGCGCTGTACCGCCGGTATAAACCGCGAAGACATCGTTATAGACTCCGACACCTCCGAACGCGGCGCCCGTGAGCGTAAGTGCAGCCCTACCTCGTCCTCTACACGTCAAGCTGACCTGCCCGAGTTCGGTACCTCCTGAGTAAAAGGTAACGCCACCGCCTCGCACCGGGTTTCCGCCAGACTGTGTTGTTACGGTAGCGACCAGACGAACGGTCTGCACCGGCGTAATTGTGGAACTCAACGGAGTAAGGCTAACGGCCGTCTGCAACGCTCCTGTGGACCATTGCGGAGCATTCACCAAGGCAGAGACGTTGGGACTGCCCAATCCGGTGGCGAGATCGTAGCCTGGGCTCGCTGGAAAGGCGGGCGAGTCTACGTTGTCAGCAGTCGAGAGCACTCCGTAGTAGTTAGGAGCCGTTGTCAGAATGTATCCGTTTTGCGTAACCGTGATCTGATAACCGTAGCAGTCTTCGGAGTTCGATGCCGGATCTGTGCTTGTGTCCGTGAAGACCCCAACTGCGGTTGCGCTGCCGGTGCAGGGAACTGCGGTCGTGCCCAAGAGAAATGGTGTTTGCTGCTGTGTTGCGGGATTCGGGTTTGGTGTTCCGCTGACATCGTGGAAATAGCAACCAGGAAGAACGTTTGTGCCGAGGTAGGCTGCGCAGGTTGCAAGATTCGGCTGACTTGTGCTGTTGCTGTTAATGAATTGCTGGGCTGCGAGAGGATAGAGGATGTTATTCGCTTGTCCCTGCCGTCCGCTCTTTTGATTGATAAGGGCCATGATCCCGGAAAATGCAGGAGCTACGAAAGAGGTGCCTCCATCCGTGTTGAAGAAGAGAGTATTGGGATTCGTGAAGTCGCAACCTGAGTTCGTGCCTGAGTCGCAAAAGACAAGCGAGTGACCCCAGGTAAAGCCGCTCGAAGCGAACATGGAAAGATCAGGAAGGGCACGCGCATTACCCGAAGGCAGACCGGTAACCCCCGTTTGCCAACTAGGCCGGGAAGAGACAATGCTCAATCCTCCGCTCCCTGCGAAACGGTCGAAAGTTGGCGGAATCGAGAGGCTGGGATCGGGTGGGAGCTGAGATGCATAAGTACATAGGCCGTTCGAACCGGAGCTTGAGTCAAAGCTCGTGCCGTAGACCTCGTTGAATGCTTGAAGGACTAAAGGGCTTCCGCAACTCTCGTTCCAGGGAGTTTCGGGGATGTACGATTTTGCGCTTTGGAGGCTCGTGCTATTGGCCGTCGACCAGTAGTTGCCGGTTGTTCCGCTAAACACGTCGCTGAAATCTGTGCCACCCACCGCTACGTTATAAGGCGTCGAAGCTTCGCCGCTGACGCCTAGACCATGGTTGACATAAGTGTAGCTAACGGTTTCGTCGCACACTGCTCCGCCGGCGTCTCCCGTAGCGGTAACAACCGTGATACCTTCGGCTGCGGCCTGCTGCCAGAGCTGAATGTAGAACTGATTGGATTCACTCAGAGGAGTCTGCTCGCAGAAGCCATAGCTGGAACTCAGGATTGCGTCCTGCTGCGCATGAGTGGGGTCCTGCACGATATAAGTCGCAGCTAGATCCGTCCCCGAGGTCACGTTGGTATCCGCGCAAGTCACGAAATCCACTGTTGCGTCGGGTGCGGTTGCACCTGCCCATTCTGCGTCAATGTAGCCCTCAACACTCGTAGCGGCGGGATCAGGAGCGGCGCAAACGGTCGAAGGCGGGTGGTCAACCAAGACCGAACCGTGTGGACCAAGGGTCGAGAGGCCGAATTGATCGCGAAAACTCTGGATGTCGGTCGCTGATAAATCGACATCACCGATGACTCCGATCGTCTGTCCTGTGCCGACGAGTTTCTGGGAGCCCGATGAAGAGCTAAGGCTCTGCTGCCATACCTGATTGATGCCATAGATTTGCGCGAAGTCCTGGGGGCCGACGATATAAACATTGTTCGAACCCGAACTCAAGGTGAAATGGCCTGGTGTGACACTTGACCACTTTCGGGTGTTTCGATCCAATCGGGCCACTCCTGGTCTCTGAGCCAATGGTTTGGGATGAATGTCATTCAAGCCCCGGAATCCGGAAACTAATCCGGCCAGCGCGGCAGGAATCATCGGGTCGCTGGCATTGCCAACATGGTCTTCTCCCCGGATCCGGAAGTGATGCAGTTCGGTATGGAATGCAGCGGCAACCTGACCGGCCGTGCCATTGAAATCTATGAATGTCCGTCCTTGTGCGACGCGGTTCACAGTAAATCCATGGGTAGTCAGCCATTGAGTCACCTGAGTGACATCTTGCTGTGACGGGCCAAAAAGCGAACCAAATTGATCAGGGCTCAACCACTTGTGAAAATTCTGAGACTGAGGATCGTACTGCTCTTTCATAAATTGCTCAAGCGCCTGCTCCTGCCCGGCGCTGCGCTTGAGCAGCATCAAAATATGTCCCTGAGGCGTGTTGTCTGGAACCCGGCCGAGGTCCGAATCGATCCTGGATGGACGCGGGTTTCCTGTGAGCTGCTGGAGATTCGAGTCCTCGATCGGCCTGGTGATCTGCCGTACCGCCGGTGGTACGGATATGTTCGGTGACAATTGCGCACGCAGGCCAGATGTGAAGAAGAGGAAAGCAGACGCCGAACACACGAACAGACGACGAGCTGTCGAGAACATGAGTAGCACCAGGAACTGAGTCTTTTGGGAAACGCCGTTCCGGAGAAAAGCGACGGCAGAGATTCGTTGGATTCCGGTTTCCGACGATGCTAGAGATTCTATTCGAAAAGATTCTAATTGAAGCTACGCTTTTGAGTAACTGAGTTACGCGCGAGCAACTCATTCGTCGCTCCGCCGGATAAGGCTTCGTTGCTAACATGTCGTTGTTAACACTTTTGTGGGATGGACTGCTCAGCAATCGGCCCGAAGCTACCGATACCAGTGAATACGGAAGCTCGCTTGTCCAGTCTTTACCGCCGATATACTGTCGGACCGAGTGTGAAGTCTGTGACAGCACCGATGACAGCTCCGATCACGCCGAAGAACACCGCCCCTCCCCCGGCGGCCACCGCTTGGGAGGAATATTCGGATGAGTTCTTCGAGGCCTCAAACCCTGTGATTGCTCCTGCGCTCGCGCCGATTGCCGTCGCCAGCAGCGTGGAACGCACATAGTGCGGCAGCTTAATACTTTTGATCTCGCTGCGTTGATACGTATAATGGCGGGCCTTCACCACGCCGCCAGTCGAGCAGCTCAGATGCCCCTCATCCACAGTGTCAATTGAACAGACCCTGTCCTTGCTGTCTGCCTTTATGTGAATTTGCGTGTGCAAGGGAAGTTGTTGTACACGCTGCCAATTCGCCCCAGCAGCCTGCGTTTGTCCATAGGCTGAGAGGCAGAGCATGAAACATACTGAAGGCACAAACGGGCACACCATGCGCTTCGCAGAAGTCACAGCATTCGCCTCTATCTACTGGCAATAAGTGGAAATCACGGATAGTATATACCGAGCTTAATGACAGTTACGTTTTGGCTTCTCGGCTTTATCGGACACTGGCCTGCGCGGGAAGTGTAAGGTGGGTGACGAGTAGCTGTTAAAAAAACTCACCTCCCAAGAATCTGCAGAAATAAGATCGCGTCAGGATGCCGCACAAACGATTTGCAGGGGCGCCTAGACATTTTCTATCTCCAAATTTGTACCGGTTTTGTGAGAGTTTGAGTTTTCAACAGCCACAGGAGTTCTCGCCTAATGAAACTGCGACTGCTCGTTCTGTTTCTCTTGCCGCTTTCACCGCTTTCTCTCCGCGCACAACTTGGGCTATACGGCGGATTTACCGTGCAGAATGTGGGCACTCCATGGGCCAACGGCAACGTCTTCTACGGAGGCACCTTAGGGGCCTATCTCGCGGGCAAACGTCTTTCGATCGTGAACGTTGGCGGCGACCTCCGCGGCTCCTTTTCAAGAGACAGCGGGGACACTCTCAACACCGGTGCGATCGGACCTCGGATCGGCTTCAATCTGCACGTCATCCCCCTGCACCCGTACGCGGAGGCGACGGTTGGCTTAGCCAACCTACACTTCAGAGGGGGATCGAATAACGACACCAGATTCGAATATCAAATTTTGGGCGGCCTCGACATTACAGTCCTGCCTCGCATCGACTGGCGCATCGTGGAATACAGTTACGGGGGATTCTCTGTTCCGAACGGTGACGATTTTCACCCAAAGACCTTTACTACCGGAATCGTACTGAGGCTGCCTCGTGTCTTCCCCATGCCCTGACATTGAGGGGATGGGACAGAAATGACCCCTACGAAGCGACCTCAGTCTGCGTTAACTATTGCGTTTTCACAATTACTGTGATCTGGCCAGAGTTGGTTATGTGCAGCTTTTCTTGATGAAAAGCCGCGTTCGGACTCCAATTCCTGGACTACACCAATTGTGAAAACGCCGTAGGTGGCCTGTCGCAGAGAGTTCGTTACTGCGGATACGACGGGAGGGGTCGGAGCACGCCTATACCTATAGTAACTTCTTACTATGCGACAACACACTAGTTGACTTGCGCCGCAACAACGTCTTGTTACGGCTTACCGATGCCTGCGAGAAAGTTCTGGTTCGGCGTGGAATAGCGAACGATTACTGTTTGAATTTGGAAGGGCGTAACCGGTACGATTACCTGTCGCGTCTGCCTCAACTCTAGCGGCGCCCCTTCCTGCTTCTCCATTAAGTTTGCTAAGGTCGCCGAGAGAGCACCACGCGGTACCATCAAAGTGACATTCCCTCCTCTGCCAGCCCACTCATAGAAGCGCACCAGAAGACCATCGCCGTCTTCTGTTTTCTTGACCGCAGTTACGACAACATTGTCAGAGTCCACTTTCACGAAAGAAAAGGCGGCCGGGAGCTCTCCAGTGTGAGATGTCAACTGCATCGCCGTGAGCTTGTAGTTGAATTCGTAACCCTGCCGCACTGTTAAGGCTTGCTTCCAGTCGCCTCCATGCGGATAAAGGGCATACACAAAATGATGATGGCCCTGGTCAGCTTCAGGATCGGGCCATGTGGGAGAACGCAGCAGTGAAAGCCTTAACAGGTTTCCCTTGCCGTCATAGCCGTATTTCGAATTGTTGATCAGGCTGAAGCCGTTTTTCTCATCCCCCAAATCAGCCCAGCGCAAGGCTGGTACTTCGAACTTCGCCTGTTCAAAACTATTGTTCCGCGTGGTCGGGCGCTCGATAGAGCCGTAAGGAATCTCATACGTGGCATGTGGTCCGGATGCCGCCAACGGGAACCCTACCTTGAGCAGTACGTGCCGTTCATGCCAGTCGATATCGTTGACGATATCCACACGCGGCAGATTGCTGTAGAGAGTGATGTCCTGCACGAATTTTGAACTCTGCCAGTGACGGCTCACACGAATGGCAGCATGCAAAGCATCGTGCTCTACGAGCTTGACCGAATCTGCTGTTTCGAGATTCGTGAAGACCTTTTCGAAATCCGCATCGATGTTCCAAGCGTCGTACTGCTTGGGAACATCGCGAAAAGCCTGGAGCAAATTGCCGCAGCCGCCGGACGCAATTGCATCGAAGTTCGTCTGCTTATTGACCAGACCCGTGATGCAGCCTGATTTGGGGTCGACTGTTACCCGGAGAAACCGATTCTCAAGGGTCATCCCATCGGCACTCACTTTCAATGCGGAGACCGTTCCGGCCGGGTGGTCTCGCGCAGAGACCGGTCGAGCATAGACAACTTCATAGCCGAGCGAAGGGACGTCAGGGATAAGCGCTCTCACATGGAAGGTGTGAGTGGCCGGGTTGGCGACGGAGACATCCGCATCCAGAACTTTGCCGGCACGGTCCACAATGTCAATGGCAGCGGTTGCCGCCGGCATCTGCACGTTGAAGGCAGCGAGATCGGTGCGGCTCCAGGCAAGCGGATTGAAGACTACAACCGGAACATCCCTTCCGGTGCTCTGCGTATTGATGTAGCCTGTGATGGTGCGGAACGCATCGTTGCTAGAGTGATCTGCGGTGAACCGCACCATCGCGTAATCTGTTTGTGCGTCTACATAAATTGGACGGGTTCCCGAGCCGGCCGCAAGGTCGTGGAACTGGTTGAACAGCACCTTCTTCCAAGCCTCATTCAACTGATCTGCAGGGTAAGGAGTGCCTGAAAGCCAAGCGATCGAGGACCACTTCTCGGCGTCCAGCATCTGCTCTTCGGAGTCACGCATGTTGCGTTTATGGTTTGCCTGGGTGGTGAAAACGCCACGGTGGAACTCAAGATAAAGCTCGTCATTCCACACCGGTAGGCTCATCTCTCCCGGAGGTGGCTGGGGAAGCTTGGTGTCGCCGCCCGCCAACGTCTCGTAGTTCCAAACGGGTGAATGCGCGGTGTCGATCTGGGTTTCAACTTTCGAGAAGAAACTCTGAGCGATGCCAAAATCCAGCTGCGGATAGACCTTATCAGGATCCATCCAGCGATCGCCCGCGTCGAGCATGGCTCGCGTCGGGCCGCCGCCGTGGTCGCCTATCCCATAGAGATGCATCATCTCCGTAGTTCCTGGATTGAGGCTGCGGGCCCGCGCATAATCCTCGGCCATGCGAATGGGCTCGATTTGATTTACATAATCATGTGGAAAGTAGGTAAGTACCCGGCTGCCATCCGGCGCCTGCCACCAAAAGAGCTTCAGGGGCAATTGATTCACATCGTTCCATGCCATCTTCTGGGTGACGAAGTAGTCGACCCCGGAACGTTTATAAATCTGCGGAAGTTGCCAGTTGTAACCGAACGAGTCCGGATTCCAGCCGATCCGGACATCAACTCCGAAATTCTGGTCGAAGTAGCGCTTTCCCAACAGCAATTGCCTCACCTGCGATTCGCCATCCGGCATGTTGAGATCCGGCTCGACCCACATCCCACCCACAGCTTCCCACCGCCCTTCCTTCATGCGCTGCTTAATTTGATCGAACTCGGATGGATATTTTTGCTGGATCCATTCGTAATACGCAGCGGCCGAAGCCGAGAAGGTATATTTCGGATATTCATTCATCAACTGCAAAGCTGTGCCGAAGGTCTGACGCGTTACTTCTACGCCTTCGGTCCAGGGCCAAAGCCAGGCAGCGTCGATATGGGCGTTGCCGGTCAGGTGAATATTTGCCTGCCGGAGCAGCGGCTTGAGCGCGACGAGCTGCGCCTGCGCCTGCCGAAGAGATTCGTCAAACCCTGATTGATTGCCTGAGTCCAGCGCGGAGAGGTTCACGCTGTGAATGGCCGCCTCAAGCTTCTTCACTGACTCGCCCGGAGCCGCTTCGAGAGCAGGGATGAGGATAGCTGCGGAGACCGCTTCCTTGCGCAGATCTTCCGGATTCGGCCGGTTGCTCGGAAATTGGATCGCTTCCTCCGAACCTCGAAATTGCTTTTGATCTTCCGTGTGCATCAGCTTGACGGCGACGAGTGCCTTGTCGCCTTCCTTCACATGTTCAAAGAGTGTGATTGGCTCAAGATCGCTGCCCATCGCGACACGGCGGCCGTTGAAGTAGACGATCTGAGGAATCGGTCCGTTGGCTGTCACGCGAAGCGCGAAAGAGATTTCGGCTCCCGTCAAATCATAGCCATGGAGATCTTTGGGAACTTCGATCAGCGCGCGAAGCCACACGGCGTCTGTCGGCAGTGTTTCGGACGAGCCAACAGTTTGCCAACCGGAGTCATCGAGCGCCGGATCTTCGCCGTGCGGTACGTCTCCCACGTGGTAGCGCCACGCAGGAGAGGGAAGAGCAGAGAAGCTGGCCAACCTGTTTAGCACAGCTTGCGATTGCTGAGAGATGGGCAGTGAGTTGACTGTCTGCTGCGCTTGCAGCAGGCAGGGCCGGGAAAACAAGATCATCAACGAGACAGAAGCAACAGAAAGCACTCGTGCGTGCCAAGTCATTGGAATTCAGGACCCTCATGAACAAAATTTCTCAACAGCGAGCCAGACTAGCAAGGTTGGCCGGCACGGGCAAATAATGCCGGAACAGAAGCAGCCGAAGCGAGCAGCAGAGCCTGGCTCGCATGTGTTAACTTCTCATCTGGGCTTGGTTGAAACCGCCCGGACCGCCCCTTGAGCGGTGGGCCGTTGGTTTTTGAGCTCGCCGGGAATTTGCTTGCATATGGTCAATACCGCAGTCACTGAGACGCGCGTTCAAAACGAGCCTGGCTCGAGCAATCGCCGCGCTATGGCCATGGTCACCACGCTGTTCTTTATGTGGGGATTTCTCACGGCGCTCAATGACATTCTAGTACCGCATCTGAAGGCCATCTTTGAACTGAGTTATGCGCAAGTCATGCTGATCAATTCGGCCTTCTTCGGTTCGTACTTCGTATTCGCGATTCCTGCCGGCAAGCTCATCGAGTGGATTGGCTACAAGAAGACCATGGTGGTCGGGTTGGTCACGATGGCATTGGGCGCGCTGCTTTTTGTCCCGGCGGCAAATGCTCCTTCGTTTCCGCTCTTCCTCGCCGCTCTGATTGTTCTGGCCGCCGGAGTGACTGGACTGCAGGTTGCCGCGAATCCGTACGTCACCGTTCTTGGCCCGGCCCGCACTGCCTCCAGCCGGCTAAACCTCACGCAGGCCTTTAACTCTTTGGGCACGACGATCGCCCCATATCTGGGTAGCCTGCTGATCCTCTCGGCGGCGCCGCTCACCGTCGTGGAGCTGCACAGACTCTCCGCCCCGGCGTTGCTGGCTTATCGCCAGCAGGAGGCATCTTCGGTAAAAATTCCTTATATCGGAATTGCGATCGCCCTTGTTGCTTTAGCTCTTGCTATCGCAACTTCCAAGTTGCCAAAGATTGACGCGACCCGAGAGTTCCGGCCTATGGGCGAAACTAGTGCCGCCGCGCAACGTCTGTGGAAGCACCCCCAGTTGCTTTTAGGGGCTCTCGGCATCTTCCTGTATGTCGGCGCTGAGGTCTCGATCGGCAGTTTCCTGTCAAACTACCTAAGCCAACCGAGCATAGGGAATATGCCGATCCGAGTCGCTGCTGGTTTTGTCTCTTTTTATTGGATGGGTGCGATGTTCGGCCGATTTATTGGATCGGCCATTCTGCAAAAGGTTTCCACTCGGAAACTTTTGGGACTTGTCGCATTGGTAGCTTGCGCGCTAGTGGTCACCTCGATGCTCAGTACGGGCCGTATCGCGGTGTGGAGCATCATCTTCGTCGGATTCTTTAACTCAGTCATGTTTCCCAGCATCTTCACGTTAGGGATCGAGGGCCTTGGACCGCTTACAGGCAAAGGATCGGGCCTGATGGTTATGGCGATTGTCGGGGGCGCCATCATCCCCGTGTTGGAGGGGGCTCTCGCAGACCGCATCGGAATTCATCTAGCATTCGTTCTCCCGGCCGTTTGTTACCTCTACATCGCATACTACGGATACAAGGGCTCGTGGCCTTCTCCCTCCGCCGCGCACGCCAATGCATGAAGGCGATTCTTAGAATGAGCTTGCGTTCGGTGATTCAGGAATGATTCGTCCCTTTAGTCTTGCGCCGTTCTTCAGCCCGCGGCCTTGGGGAAGTCTTGACCTCAGGCCTTGGTACACGACAAAGGTGGAGGAGCCCATTGGAGAAGCTTGGCTAACGGGAAAGGACTGCTTCATCGAAACCGGCGATCTGGCCGGCCGCACATTAGGACAAGCCGTTGCGGCCCACAGGGAAGAGCTCCTGGGCGCTCGGGCGGTGCGTAAGGGTGAGGCTGACTTTCCACTGCTTCTGAAATTGCTCTTTCCTAGGGAGAAGCTCTCCGTGCAGGTTCATCCGGATGACGCTATGGCCACGCAGGTCGCGGGCGAGCCCAGGGGCAAAACGGAGTGCTGGTATGTGCTGCAAGCCGAGCCCGGAGCAGCCATTGCGCTTGGACTTCGCGCGGGCACGACGGAGAAAGAAATCCGCGCGGCGATTGCGGAAAAAACCCTGGAGAACTTGCTTCAGTGGATTCCAGTGTCGCCTGGTGACATGATTTACGTCGATGCGGGGACCGTCCACGCCATTGGACCCGGCGTGGTTTTGTTGGAAACCCAGCAGTATTCCGACCTGACGTACCGGCTCTACGATTACGGACGTCCACGTGAGCTGCATGTTGACCTGGCTCTGAGGGCAGTCAAGTTCCAAACTGATGCCGGTAAAGTTCAACCAGTCCACGAGCCCGGATGTGACCTGCTGATCAAAAGGCGATATTTCATGGTGGAGCGGTATGCGTTGGGCGCGACTCAAAAGCAGCGGTTTGAGAATGTCACGTCAACTGTTCATTCCCTGGTTGCCTTGAACGGCACAGCCGTGGTTCTGGTCGACGGTGGGGATCCCGTTGAACTCCGTCCCGGTCATGCCGTGGTCGTCCCCGCGAGTTGTCCGCATTACACCCTCGTCGCACACGAGTCATTTACGGGCGTCCGGGCGATGCCTCCCGTAGACGAAACGGATTGAACTCAAGTACCGGCCTGGGTTTACAGTCCGAGGCTGGATCGCACGAAGGGGCGAAAAACCCTAGGGTATGCGTGCTACCATCGAATTTGGTTGGGGCGGTTAGCTCAGCTGGTTAGAGCGCCTGCCTTACAAGCAGGAAGTCGGGGGTTCGAGTCCCTCACTGCCCACCATTCATTTTCTCATCTCCTTTAAAACAAAGATAAACCGCTCATAATCAATAGCATAGAGAATTTTCTCTCAGCGCGACTCTCTGCAAGAGAAAAGCCACCAAAGCGCTTACTCTGGAGGCTCATTTGGATCGTAATGTGTCCGAGGGCGGCTAATTCAATACTGTCCGTTGCCTTCACCGCCACGCGTGTGCGACCTGTAACCGAAAAGGCCCTGCGACTTGTCGCAGGGCCTTTCGTTGGGTTCTGGATCTTAGTGGAGCACGGTGCCCCATTCTACACGCCGTGTGGTTCGGCGTGGAGAGTGGTAAACCACGAATGTGTCCCGGTCTCAGTTATGGCAACCTCGATGTCGAGACAAATCTGCAGGCTCAATCATATTCTCCCGAAAACGGCAATGCATTCCGGGGATTCGAGACCAGTACAGGCGGCGGCGCCATTCCATGGCCGCCCGGCTGTAGATTGTGTGGAACGTTCGAGCTGAATTCGAATTCCCGAGCCCACTGTCCCGCCGGCAGGCCTCTGTTGATGTTCAGGTATTGATAAGCCTTGATACGTGCTTGCTGGCCCTGCACACCGATATCGAATTCCAGAAGACGTTCTTTGCTTCTAAAGTCGTTGCTTGTAAAGATTGCCGGTACATCGTGCAGATGAATGATCATCTGGCAGCCATTCTTTGATATGTAGTTGCGAACAGCTTCCGCTTTGGAGACATCATCCTGCTGCAATCCGCCAAGCTCATCAAGAGTAATCATCCCGCTGCCGGCTGCCATCATTTGTACAAAGCTTTTTGAGGGAGAAGTATCCGGTTCATTTGCCACGTGCTTATAAGCGAGCAGATAGCGCTTTCGCCAGGCTATGAGCGTGCCAGAGGATGGGTTGTGCCTGTACATGTCTGCGTGAAATTTCCAGAACTGCGGGGTACGCGGAATGCCATTCAATTCACCGCCGGACTCTTTCATGGTGATGGTTTCCAACCATTCCAGTTTGGGCGTATCTTCAAAATTATCTTTCCGCCTGAACAGGGTTGTTTCCGGTGTATAGCGCAGATAAAAAGATACTCCGAAACTATTTCCAAAGGACGCACCGTTCAGTGGCTGTGGTGGAAAGGCGTGAATATTGTCCA
>DASYBJ010000224.1:0-20923 GCA_036500845.1 Acidobacteriaceae bacterium | reverse complement strand
TCTAGGGAGACTCTGAAAAACAGTTCCGCTGCTGATCGAGCAGACGAGATATAGCTTGCGAGAAGCAATTCAACGCACCCGGCGTTGGTGGTAGGAAAGCAGATCCCTCGGCTCGCTGCGCCTCGCTCGGGATGACAGCGTTTTAGGTGAGAGGATGGATGGCAGCAGATCACAGATCTGCTGGCGCCTCGCCCGCAGCTTCGGCGCGTTTTTCAGAGTCTCCCTAGGTCTCGAGCCCCGCGGCTGGCGGAGTCTGCGGTTTATCCAGCGATCGAAGCACGACCGCGAGCGCCGATCGATGGTGACCTTTTCCGTGTGGGAGACCAACTGTTTCTGAGGGGCGACCGCCGGTGGCGGAGTATCGCTGAAGCCAGCCGGCGCCGAGCAGGGAGCCGCGAACGCTCCGCTCACAAGAATGCCTGCCCAGAGAGCCGTAGTGGACCAGGTGGCAAACCAGCAAACGTGTCGAGTCTTCATCTTAGTTTCCCTTGCGGCTGATGATACATGAGAGCTTCACACGTGCTCTCCTTCCGCAGCGGTCGCGTCCGCTGTTAGAGAGATCCAGCAAAAGAGAATCGCCTATCTTGAATTTCTTGTACGAATATATGAAGGGTGGCACGAGCTCTTACTCTGTGTATCTCCGGGGCCGGCGCGCGGTTTATGTGGGCCGAACGGGAGATGAGCACGTTGAGTGGTTTCCTGGTTCGAAATGACTTTACCGCCGACGAGCGGCGAGCGATAATCACAGCGCCCTTGAAGGCGGACGACTGATGATCCAGCCCCAGCCTGCCTCTGCTGTCTGTGCAATGTGAGAGGAGAACGTATCATGGCTATCGATCAGGACAAATTGAACGCTTTTCTCGGCCGTTTCGTCGGCGACCTTGGAGCCGCGGTCCACACCGGCATGGCGGTCATCGGAGAGAAACTGGGCCTTTACAAGGCACTGGCAGAAGGTCCGATGACTCCCGCCGAGTTGGCGGCAAAGACTTCGACCGACGAGCGCTATGTACGCGAATGGCTGGCTTCGCAAGCTGCCGGTGGCTATGTTACCTATAACGAGAAAACGAATCAGTTCAGCCTTGACGAAGAGCAGGCATTCACTCTCGCCAAGGAGGATAGTCCTGCCTACCTGCCCGGCGCCTTCCAAGCGGCCCTGGGAGCCCTGGCTGCTGTTCCCCGCATCGCCGATTGCTTTCGCACTGGCGCTGGGATGGGATGGGGAGAGCACAACGAGAACGTCTTTTTTGGAACTGAGAAATTCTTCCGGCCAGGCTACGCAGCCAACCTCGTCAGCGCTTGGATCCCTGCGCTTGAAGGCGTACAAACCAAACTCCAGGCTGGTGCGCGAGTTGCCGATGTCGGTTGTGGCTTGGGGTCGTCAACCATTCTGATGGCGAAAGCTTTCCCGAAATCTCAGTTCTTCGGATTCGATTATCACGATAAGTCGATTGCCGCCGCGCGTGAAGCCTCAAAGCGCGAGGGTGTCGATGGGCGCGCCTCGTTCGCCGTCGCGAGCGCGAAGGACTTCCCCGGGAAAGACTACGACCTGGTGACCGTGTTTGACTGCCTGCATGATATGGGCGACCCGGCAGGAGCGGCCAAACACGTTCGCGAATCGTTGACCAAAGACGGCACCTGGATGATCGTCGAACCCTTCGCTCACGACACGCTCAAGGACAACCTCAATCCCGTGGGCCGGGTTTATTACTCGTTTTCTACTCTGCTCTGCACGCCGTGTTCCCGCTCCCAGGAAGTAGGCTTGTGTCTCGGCGCACAGTCTGGTGAGGCGCGCATGCGAGAGGTCGTTACGTCGGGTGGATTTGGCCGCTTCCGCCGCGCGACCGAAACACCCTTCAATCTGGTCTATGAGGCCCGGCCGTAGTTCGGGTTTCGTGGGCGAAAGGCTCGCGCCTCGGTACATACCTTAATTCGGTTCAACTGATCCTGCCATCCGGAATAGGGGAGCTCTCGAGAAGCGATTCGCGGCCAAGCGGTAAGCAGGCAGGTGCCGCGAACCTTTAGACTAGGGATCGACCTATGCAATCGATTGCCGCAATTGAGAAATGGAATGAGAGATTTGCAGTCCCCGGGATTGCTGAACTCGTAGCTGGTCAAGGTGGCCTACCAAAAATCCACGTGACCGCTGCCGAGGCTTCGGCCGATGTTTACTTGCACGGAGCCCAGCTTACTTCGTGGCAACCGGCAGGCTGCGAAGAGGTGATCTTTCTAAGTGAGCACTCGCGCTGGGAGGAAGGTCGCGCCATTCGCGGCGGCATCCCGGTCTGTTTTCCGTGGTTCAGAGCGAAGGCAGATAACCCCCAGGCGCCCGCCCATGGAGTCGTACGGACTACGGCTTGGCAGCTTGAATCACTCACGCACCAACAAGGCTGCGTTACGGCCGCCTTGGCGATCGAGAGCAGTGAAGCAAGCCATCATTGGTGGCCATTCGAGTTCCGCCTGGTTCACCGGATCACGATGGGAGCCGAGCTCAAATTGGAGCTGATTGTGACCAATACTGGTTCCACCGCTCTGCGATTTGAGGAGGCTCTGCACACCTACCACAGAGTCGGATCGGTAGAGAGTATCCGGATCGCTGGCCTCGATGGGACGGCTTTCCTAGACAACACGGATGGTAATCGAGAGAAGACGCAGCAGGGCGCAGTAGTCATAATGCGGCCGACGGACAACGCCTACCTGAATACACAAAACGCGCTTCAATTGATTGACCCGGTCATGCGACGCCGCATTCACATTGAAAAGAAGAATTCGCTTACCACAGTGGTTTGGAATCCGTGGAAAGAAGGAGCTAAGTCCCTGGCGGACTTAGGCAACGAAGAATGGCAACGGATGGCCTGCGTTGAAGCCAGCAACATTCTCGATTCCGCAGTCGTTTTGCCGCCAGGTAAAGAACACAGGATGGAAGCAACGACGACGGTAACGATCGACACGTAGAAGTCCTTTCGTCCAGTGCGGTAGCCAGCTCCTCCTCCCGGCCTGTTCGTCTGCCAAGACCGCGTGCTACCCTAATATTTCAGGGAAAACTGCAGAATGTTTGGGGAAAGCCAAGCGCCGCAAATGCTACTGCTGACGGAGAACCTTCTCCCGCAGCGGCTGTACCCTCAGGGGACCGCTAGCAGCCTTGCGCGCCATTCTTCTGCCCTAGCCTCGCGGCACATCGCTGCGCGCAAGCATCTCAGCGTTCTGCCCGCCCCCGCACGACCTAGTTTCTTCGGCGGCGACTAGCTTTTCCTCCGCCGAAGCTCTGCCCAGACTCCATCCGTCTCGCCTGAACTAGGCAGCGGTTCTTGTTTCGTGGACCAGCGGACCAGCCCGGCCTTGAAGGACGCCGAGAAAGCAGAGGAGCATCATGCAGATTGACAAGAAGAGAATCAGCGCCAATGATCGCGCGCAATATGGACCAAGTCTTCATGGTCCGTTACCGGGTCCAAAGGCCCGCGCCTTAGTCGAGGCGGATCATCGCGTCGTCTCTCCCAGTTACACCCGCTCCTATCCAATGGTCGCAAAACGCGGCCGAGGCATTCGTGTTGAGGATGTGGACGGCAATGTATTCCTTGACTTTTCCGCGGGAATCGCCGTGTGTTCCACCGGCCATTGTCATCCCGAGGTAGTTGCCGCGATCCAGCAGCAAGCCGCCGAGTTGATTCACATGTCCGGCACGGACTTCTACTACGAGCACATGATCGAGATTGCCGACCGGCTCTCCGCAATTGCACCCATGCCCGGCCCGCACCGCTATTACTTTGGCAATTCTGGAGCTGAAGCAATCGAATGTGCCCTCAAGATTGCCCGCTATCATACGGGCCGGCAGAACTTTATCGCCTTCTTTGGAGCGTTCCACGGACGCACGATGGGAGCCTTGTCGCTGACCGCATCGAAACCGCAGCAGCGTCGCCGTTTCTCGCCGCTAATGCCGGGCGTTACGCACGTGCGGTATCCCTATACCTACCGCGGTTGCACCGGCGGACCACAAGAAGAGGAACGCTTCGCGCTTGCTTGCGCCCGGTACATCGAGGAGAAGCTATTCAGAACCACGCTACCGCCCGAGGAAGTCGCCGGTATCTTCATCGAGCCGATTCAGGGAGAGGGCGGTTACGTTGTAGCTCCCGACATCTTCCTCCAGGAACTGCGACGCATCTGCGATAAATACGGCATTCTGCTCATCGCAGATGAGGTTCAATCAGGGGCGGGTCGCACGGGCAAGTGGTGGGCCATTGAACATTCCGGTGTCGAGCCGGATATCGTTTGCATAGCGAAGGGGATCGCTTCGGGAATGCCACTTGGGATCTGCATGACGCGCGCCGAACTGATGGATTGGCAGCCCGGTTCGCACGCTTCCACATTCGGCGGCAATCCCGTCGCAATCGCGGCTGCTTTGGCCACCATGAACGTGATTGAAAGGGAAGCCATGGCCAACGCCGCTAGTCTGGGCGAGGCCATGCTGTCGTACCTGCGAGAGTGGCCTGGGAAGCACCCGATTGTGGGCGAAGTACGCGGCCGCGGACTGATGATTGGGGTGGAGGTTGTCAAGGATCAGCAAACGCGCGAGATCGCTCCTCAAATGCGCGATCGCATCGTGGAACTTGCCTTTGAGCGCGGTCTGCTTATCCTCGGATGCGGGGAAAGTTCGTTCCGCCTCGCGCCTCCGCTCATCGTCAACCAGCAGGAGGCGAGCATCGCCCTCGACATTCTCGAAGAATGTGTGGAGTTGGTCGAGCAGGAGCTTGTTAAGCGTGGCACACTTGCCGTGTCTGCTGTCTAGAGCCGTCCCGCGATAGCTCCGTGCCGCCCGACGAGAAACGTGGACGCCCCATTTGCAACGCAGATGGGGCGTTGTAGGTTTTTCTAGAGTTGCGCGTTCAGCGCTCCGGCCCTGGGGTCCGCTGGTACTCTGATGGGACAGATCACCACGGAGCAACTCTCTTGCAAGCTAGCGGCATTCACCACCTTGAGCTGATAATTCTTTTTCTGCTCATTGTTGTTGCTTCTCTAGCCACTCTTGCCCGACGCTTTCAAACGCCGTATCCCATCGTCCTCGTGATCGGAGGACTGATTCTCTCTCTCTTTCCCCGCCTGCCGCATATCTCACTGCGGCCCGATATCGTGTTCCTGGTTTTTCTGCCGCCTCTGCTCTATACCGGGGCCTTTCATACTTCCTGGCGCGACTTTCACGCAAACCTGCTCAACATTCTGCTGCTGGCCTTTGGGCTGGTGGGCTTTACTGTTCTGGGGGTTTCGATCGGGGCAGGCTGGCTACTGCCCGGCTTTGACTACCGGCTCGGTGCCGTCTTGGGAGCCGTCATCTCTACCACGGACGCCATCGCGGCGACCGCCATCGCCAAGCGCGTGGGTTTGCCTCGTCGCATCATGGACATTCTGGATGGCGAGAGCCTAGTCAACGATGCCAGCGGCCTGCTCGCATTGCAGTTCACCGTAACATTGCTGGTCACCGGCGAACGCCCTGGAGCTGGCTTGGCCATCCTCCACCTGATGTGGCTGGTAGCCGGCGGGATCGCTGTCGGGCTGCTCTCCGCGTATTTTATTCATCGGGCTGCGCTCGACATTACCGATCCCCCGATCGAGATCACGCTCTCCCTCATTACTCCCTATGTGGCCTATCTCATTGCAGAAGGAGTCGGCGCCTCCGGGGTATTGTCAGCGGTTGCGTGCGGCCTCTATCTTGGGCGCAAAAACTCAGAAACCCTCTCGATCAATGCCCGGCTTGAGAGCTCGGCGGTCTGGAGGACGCTGGATTTTGTCCTGAACGGCATTGTCTTCACTCTGATCGGCCTGCAGCTCCCTTTCATCCTGAGTAACATTCATAACCGCTCGATGGCTCAATTGCTGTGGGACGCGACGGCTTTTAACGCCTTTGTGATTGGGCTGCGGATCAGCTGGGTTTTCCTGGTGGCGGGGTTCGTACACTTCATCCGCACAAGGCTGCTCGGGAAACAGGAACCCCGGCCCAATCCAAAAGCAGTCTTCATCGTGGGATGGACGGGTATGCGCGGCGTGCTGGCGCTCGCAGCCGCCATTTCACTTCCGACCGTGCTTGCGAACGGCAATCCCTTTCCTAATCGCGACCTGATAATTTTTCTTACCTTCTCAGTCATCTTCGTGACCCTCGTCCTTCAGGGTCTTACATTGCCCATCCTTATCCGAAAGCTCGGTCTGGCGGGCGGTGAATCATCGAGCGCGATGGAAGAGCAGGCAGCCCGGCGCGAGATCCTGACAACGGTACTTCAGTACATTAAGGAGCTTGAGTCTAGAGCAAAGCCGGAGCACGTTCCCGTGTACGAAGACCTAGCACGCCATTACCAGGACCGGCTCGCGCTAGTGGAAGCGGGGCCCGAACCGTCCGGATCGCACACGGACCTGACGCTGGCCCGGTACTATACGAACTTTTCTCAGGAACTTCGCTCTTTGGAGCGAAGCACGGCCCTCAGCCTCCGCAACGCGAACAAGATAAACGACGAGCTTTTGCGAAAGCTCGAACGGGAGCTGGACTTGAGCGAAGCCCGCTTTCTGCTTTCTTAGGGCAAATCGGCGATCAGGCCCAGAGATTCGAGAGGCTCATCCGGGGAGTAGTGCTGAAAATGGCGCGCGAAAACCCATGACGCATGGATGCGCATTCACCGGGCGGCAAGCACCAACGACTAGCGGTGCTTTTCTGTGCTCTTGACCCACATCACGCCGGCCGCGAAGAAGACACAGGCGACTGCCAATGCCAACAGAGCATGAGGTTTGTGGTTGTAGTGGAGAGCCACAGCGGCGTCGATCCACCAGACAACCGCTCCCACAAACCAAATAAAGGAAAGATTTCGCATTCGCATCGAGGCTACCTTAGAGACGCCGTTTGTTAGTGCGACAACTTGCCGTCGATTCGTTACTTCCGGCACTGAATTCCGAACACTCGACTGCGCTCGAGTACTACGCCGGCATCAAAATCCAGCCAGCTGCTAAGCTCTCGCCGAGGCCCTCCGCTTCACCCATACTCTTTCCGCTGCCGGGTGTCCAAGCGTGGACCGGCCGGCAGAAGTGTCAATCGATAGTGTCTTATCGTAATTCCTGGCAAGTACTTCAACTCGCCCCCCTGGAGCGATGCCTGCGCGATGCAAGAATAACAACAGTTTCGGATCGCGCTCGTAGAGACTCACTACCATATATTCTGCTCCCTCTCTGGCATCCGAGAGGAGTACCAAACCTTTCTTACCCCGTTGTTCGGGGTTTTCAGGTAAGACACCGTTACCATGGGGACAGGTTCCCCGTTCTCCCAACTTTTCGAGCAGTTTGGCTTCGAAGGCTGGGGAGACGGCGTGTTCCAGTCTCTCTGCTTCATCATGCACCTGGTACCACTCCATGCCAAACATCTCAGCGAGCATCCGTTCAATAAGGTGATGCCGCAAGGCCGTGCGGTACGCGGTCTCCTTGCCCTTAGGGGTGAGGCGCACGATCCCATCAGGCTTTACCTCAAGATAGCCATCGCGTCTTAGCCGCTTGATTGCCATCGTGACAGCCGGGGGAGAAACAGAAAGCCAGTGGGCCAGAATCGCAGGAATAACCGCCTGCCCTTCGCTCTCTGCTTCCAGGACGGCCTTCAGATAGTCCTCTTTGGAGATTGTGATCGAGCTCTTCAAAGCCCTCCGCCTGACAGCCAAATTCGAGCGTGTTACGTTTTCTGCGGCGCTGCCCGTTTCCTTCCTAACAGGATTTCACAACTCTAATGTGGGGCGAGAAAGGTTTTTCGAAGGGCACATCAAAGAACGCCAGCGAACGGGGCTCTGGTAGCTTCGGCGCCTTTTGTTACTAGAGGACGATCTGAGGCCAAAGGTGATCTTGGCAAATCACTTCTGTCTGGAGAAAATAGCGCCTATGTCCTCGCTCCAAATGCAGCGGCTCCTGCTCCTTGAAGGATTCGTGCGCGTCACGGATCGGGCTGCCAAGCGCCTCGGGCGGCCGCCAGAAGGTCCGGAACATCTTGAAGTTGGCCGCCAAGGAGAAGAAGCAGCATACTTTTATTTGCGGCGCAGTGGGTTTACGGTTATCGCCAGACGGTGGAGGAGCCCGAAGCTTCGCGGGGATCTCGATCTGATCGCTTGGGAAGGCCGCACCCTTTGTTTCATCGAAGTGAAGACGCGTACCAGCCGGGAAGTGGCGACGGCAGAGGCATCTGTAGACGACGAGAAGATGCAGATGCTGCGGCGCGTGGCGCGGCATTACATTCGCAGCCTGCCGGCTGCTCCTGAGCAGACGCGCTTCGACATTCTTTCGATCTATTTCGTGCCCGGCAAAGCGCCAGATTTGGAGCTCTTTCGCGACTCTTTCGGCTGGTATTGATGTTTTCGCTTGAGAACTAGCTCGCCTGGCCCCTGATATATGCCTCCAAGTGCCGGATGGTCTCCTCCTGCTCGGAGATGACCCAGTTTACGAGATCGCCGATTGAAACGACGGCCACCACCGAATCGCTTTCCAACACGGGAAGGTGGCGGATACGGTTCTCGGTAATAATGCGCATGCAGTCACCGACGGTATGCCTCGGGGAGACGGTGATCACCGGAGTGCTCATGATCTCGTGAACAGGAGTTTCTTTCGACAATCGTCCCATGAGGATGATCTTGCGGGCGTAGTCACGTTCGGAGATGATGCCGACCAGGACGCTTCCCTCCATCACGAGGAGCGCACCTACTTGCTTCTCAGCCATGATTTTGATGGCTTCGTAAACCGATGCGTCGGGCGTGGTGGACCAGATGGTTCCACCCTTTTTTTTCAGCAGTGTCCCAATTCCAACATTGAATTCGGTCATAAACGACCTCGGGGCGGGATCATAACTGCTCGCAGACGGGAGCGTCAACGATAGAGTAAAACGTCAGGTCGTGCTCTAGGTTAATCCGCTTAGCAGTTTACTTGGCGTCCAGGTGCTCTTCCTGCCAAGCCATTTGAATGGCCTCGAGCTTACCCTCGTTCGATTTGAGCGGGTCGTCGGCGAAGCCGTCCAGCTCCGTCACATACTTGTGCAGCTCAGTAAAGCGGACCGTGAGCGGATCCAAGTCAGGGAACTTTTCTTGTAACTGAATGCCGATTTCCTCGGCGTCGTTCCAGGTAATTTCGCGTGCCATGGATTAAGCTCCGTCCAGGTGTCTACTGTTTCTCTTCCGCCAAAGTCAGCGGCTTGCCCTCTGAGACATAGTTGCGGTTCCACTTGGGAATCTCCACAACATAGTCCCCGGGCCCGGTGATTACGGCTTGGCAGCCAAGACGGGAGTTAAGCTGCAAGTCTGCCGCCATATCAAGGCGATCGAGTTCCTCGTCGTCGGCCTGTGTCAGCTTCGGCTCCCCTTCCTTGATCCACAGATGACAGGTCGTGCATGCGCATGAGCCGCCGCAAGCATGGTCGAGGAAGATATCGAAATGTTCGGCGACATCCAAAAATGACATCGGCTTCCCGTGATGTCCGTAGGGCAGTGTCCCGTACTCGAACTCGACCGTTCGGCCTTCGGGGAGGAATGTCACTCGGACCATCTTATTTTGATTATTTTCAGCCATCGACGTTCGTCACTTTCTGATCTATCAGACCCGGTGCTCCTGGCAAACAGGTCATCTTTGCCGGTTCGGCAGAATTCAATTGATCTCGGCTGGCGCGATCGGATGCGGAGCCGACGGACCTTCTCCTAGTTTGTCTCCAGCCGACTGCATTGTCTCTCCACGAATGGCAGTTGAGACTGCTGCGTCCATCATCAACTCGGCGAACCGCCGTGTAGCCTTGTCCAGTGCCTCGGTACCAGCGCGAAGAGCTTGCAGATCGTCGCCCTCCCGAAGCACTTCCAACTCCTCGCTGAGCGATCCGATGTTGGTCCGCTCCTCCGGAGTGAGCTGGTCCCAAGCAGGACTTTGGGGGGCCTTATCCACCGCGCTCAGGATGGTCTCCGCTTCATTTTTCGCCTCAACCAGCTGACGTTGGCGGAAATCCTCCTCAGCAAAGTCGAAGGACGCCAAAATCATCGACTCGACCTGATCGTCAGTAAGGCCGTAGGTCGGTTTTACTTCGACCTCTGATTGCTTGCCGCTCCGCTGTTCGAGCGCGGAAACATGGAGGATGCCATTCGCATCAATCAAGAACTTGACCTCGATGCGCGGCAGGCCGGCAGCCATCGGCGGAATGCCCTTGAGGTCGAAACGGGCGAGGGACCGGCAATCCTTCGCCATCTCCCGCTCACCTTGGACAACGTGGATTGCCACGTTGGTCTGCCCCTCGACACCGGTCGTGAAGTGCTCCGTGGCGGAAGCCGGGATGGTCGAATTGCGTTGAATGATCTTTGCGACCACTCCGCCGAGCGCCTCGATCCCCAAAGACAACGGCGTTACGTCGAGCAGGAGCATGTCTTCCGTGGCCTTCGATCCGCCGGCGAGGATATTTGCCTGTACCGCTGCTCCCAAGGCGACGACTTCATCCGGATTCAGCTCCGTGTGTGCCTCCTTCCCGCGGGCGGTGAGCTCAAACATCTCGTCCACCAATCGCCGCACTGCGGGAATGCGAGTGGAGCCGCCTACAAGCACGACCTCACCGATCTGTGCGGCGGTGAGCTGCGCATCTTTGAGCGCCTCGCGGCACGGGCCTGCCGTACGGGCAATTACCGGCGCGATCAATTCCTCAAATTGCGCTCGGGTGATTTCACGCGCATAACGTTTGCCGCCGGGAAGGTCGACGATAAACTGCGCGCGCTCCTCCGAGGAGAGCGCAACCTTAGCATCGATCACTGCTTTGCGGATCGCCTGGATTGCCTCAGGATGCTGACGCAAATCAAGCTCCATCTCGCCGGCGATGTCATCGATCGCAATTGCGATGAGCAGGTTATCGATGTCGTCGCCGCCGAGGTGTGTATCCCCGTTCGTGGCGATGACTTCGAAGATGCCTTCGTGCAGCTTGAGAATGGAAATATCAAAGGTGCCGCCACCGAAATCGTAGACGGCGATCATTCCTTCCTTTGCGCGATCAAGGCCATAAGCCAACGCGGCCGCCGTAGGTTCATTGACGAGCCGAAGTACGTCCAAGCCGGCCATCCGTCCGGCATCCTTCGTGGCCTGACGTTGGGCGTCGTTGAAGTAGGCGGGGACCGTGATGACCGCCTTCTCCACCGGCGTACCGAAGTAGCGTTCGGCGTTCCGCTTGAGTTGCCGCAGAATGTGTGCCGAAATCTCCGGGGGGGTGAACTCCGTGTCTCCTAAGCGAATCCGCAGGATTTCTCCCGGTTGAATGTCATCGGCCAAGCGAAACGGGAAGAATTTCAGCTCCTCGGTAACATCGTCCACTCCGCGACCCATGAGACGCTTTACCGAATAGATCGCTCGCTCTGGCGCTGTAATCAGGGATTTCCGCGCAGCATTGCCGATAACCGTTCTGGGGCGGCTGCCATCCTTTGCCGGCTCGAGGGCTACTACGGACGGCACCAGATTCGAGCCATCTTCGCCTGGGATCACGATCGGGCGGTCCCCCTGCATGAAGGCTACCAGCGAGTTTGTTGTGCCGAGATCGATCCCGACAACTCGTTCTTCCGCCATAGAAACCCTATGATTCTCCCAACGTCTCGTTCACGTCGCTTACCAGATTCTCGAGGTAGCTCCGGCGCTGCAAAAGCGTCGTCATCTTTTCTTTCGCGATGGTCATTTGCGCTTCGTTGCTCTTGTCCACAGCCGCATCCCACGTGGTCCAAAGTCCGCTCATCTCCTGATCGAGCGAGCTTAGCTGAGCAACAAACTGGTTCTTCGATCGCATAAGATCGCCGCGCAGTTGGGGGTCGTCTTCTCCCATTTTTTGGGCCATACGCAACTCTTCGAGTTGCATATTCAGTTCAAAGACCTCTTCAAGCAGATCCGCCGGGACCTTCGAGGGATTCGCAGCCCCGTCACCTTGGTGCCGATCGTCTTCAAACTGAACGCCCTCAAGCCGCAGAAGGTATTTCGTCCGCTCCACTGGATTCTTGAGCGCCCGGTAAGCGTCGTTCAGAAGCGACGCCTGGGCAAGACTCCACTGCTGTTCGTCTTCTGAAGAGCGGACATAGACGTCCGGGTGCAGCTTGCGGCTATACCGGTAGAATTGCTTCTCGAGCGCGGGCAGGTCGATATTCAGCTTGCGAGGCAAACCGAAGATGTCGAAGTAGCCTCCATCTCCTGGCGGCTGAACCTTGCCGCACGCAGCGCAAAAGGGCGCATTGCCAGTCAAGCTCGCACCGCATGACCGGCAGGTCACCTGCGTACCCGCATTCTCAACAGTTTGCATAATGATTTGGCCTAAAGCTGTGCGGTTTTTCCCGACGGAGAAGCTGCCGCGAGCATCCTCTCATCGCCATACACGTACGGGAGATCAGCCAGAGAAGGATGAACCACAACCGCAGGACTTCGTCGAATTGGGATTGATGAAGTTGAACCCTTGCCGCATCAAGGTTTCTTCATAGTCCAGGATCATGCCATGAAGATAGATGAAAGACTTCGGATCGACGAAGACCCGCACATCGTCGAAGCGATACACGCGGTCCCGCTCGCGCGGTTGCGAGTCGAAGCGAATGTTGTAGGAAAGCCCGGAGCAACCACCGCCCTGAACCCCAAGCCGCAGGCCGCCTTCTTCCGGCGAAATATTCTCCTTGGCCATGGCCACACGGATCCTCTTTAGAGCACGCTCTGTAACCTGAATGCCCTTTTGATTGAGCGCCGTGTTTTCCGCGTTGAGAACCGCAGGTTCCATTTCCAAATCACCCTTAACCGCGACCGATGCCGGGAGGCGCAGGGCCGCCCGGCTCATCTACATGGAACGTTCCAGCGTTAGCTGGCCGAGCTTACAGCGACGGCAGCGCCTTCGGTCACACCGTTCTTCTTCTTCCAATCGCCGATGGCAGCACGAATCGCGTCCTCGGCCAGCACCGAACAGTGAATCTTCACCGGCGGAAGAGATAGCTCCTTCACTATGTCGGTGTTCTTGATCTGCAGGGCTTCCTCCACTGTCTTGCCCTTCACCCACTCGGTGGCCAGGGACGAAGACGCAATGGCCGAACCGCAGCCGAAGGTCTTGAACTTCGCTTCCTCGATCACCTGAGTGTCAGGATTGACCTTGATCTGAAGGCGCATTACGTCGCCACATTCCGGCGCACCCACCAGACCGGTCCCTACTCCGGAACTAGCCTTATCCAGCTGTCCTACGTTTCGCGGGTTGTTGTAGTGATCAATCACCTTGTCGCTATATGCCATTTCTATCTCCTTCGAAAGTCGAGTCCAGCGTTGAGTTCAGCCACGAGGCCGCGGCTTTTGTTTCGTTTGAGGCTCAGTGCGCCTGCCATTCAATCTTCGAGATGTCGATGCCTTCCTTAACCATCTCATAAAGAGGCGAAAGTTCACGTAGCTTCCTTACTACATCGATGACCTTGTCCGCGACGTATTCCACTTCGGCCTCGGTGTTGAAACGGCCTAGGCCAAAACGAATCGAGCTGTGCGCCACATCATCCCCGAGCCCGAGAGCCTTCAATACATAAGATGGCTCAAGCGACGCGGAGGTGCACGCAGAACCGCTCGAAACCGCCACGTCATTGATGCCCATCAGCAGCGACTCACCCTCGACGTAGACAAAGCTCATGTTCAGATTGCCCGGCAAACGGTGTTCGAGAGAGCCATTTACGTGAACGAAATCGAGGCTGGACTCCATTTTGTGCAGCAACTTGTCGCGCAACTTACCCAAGCGGACCGCTTCCGAGGCCATTTCCTGTTGCGCAATCTCACAAGCCGCCCCTAACCCGACAATACTGGGGACGTTGAGAGTTCCCGAGCGCATGCCCCGCTCGTGTCCGCCGCCATCGATTTGCGCAGAGAGCTGAACTCGTGGGTTACGCCGGCGCACGTAGAGCGCGCCGCACCCCTTCGGCCCATAAAGCTTGTGTCCGGTCAACGAAAGGCAATCGATGTTCATCGAGTTGACATCCACCGGAATCTTGCCAACGGCCTGGACGGCGTCGGTATGGAAGATCACGTTGTGTTGGCGACAGATCTTTCCAATCTCGGCGATTGGCTGAATGACGCCGATTTCATTGTTGGCGAACATGATGCTCACCAAAATGGTCTTATCGTCGATCGCCCGCTTCAAATCGTCGAGGTCTATTAACCCATCGGCTTTCACCGGGAGGTAGGTGACGCGGTACCCGTACTTCTCCAACCGCTTGCAGGTATCCAGAATCGCCTTGTGTTCGGTCACCTGCGTGATGATGTGATTACCACGTTCCCGATACATCTCGGCGATTCCCTTGAGCGCGAGATTGTCACTCTCAGTGGCGCCAGAGGTGAAGATGATCTCTTTTGCAGTTGCGCCGATCAATTTTGCAATCTGCTCGCGAGCTTGCTCAACGGCGCGTTCGGCTTCCCATCCAAACGAGTGATTTCTGCTGGCGGCGTTGCCGAACTTCTCACTGAAGTACGGGAGCATCGCTTCAAGTACGCGCGGATCCATGGGCGTCGTCGCGTGATCGTCCATGTAGATCGGCAGCTTCACATTCGGGGGGGCTACAACGGTGGATTCAATGGCGCTCATCTCGATCTCTCTCCTGCGTGCAAATCCTTTAAAATCTGTGTTTCCAGGTGTTCTTCTTGCTTTGATCTTTGTTCTTCAATCTTTCGGCCAGCTTAGCCGCCCAGGCTGACCAGTATCTCCGGTTTGCTACGCACCACCCGTCGGCTCGCTTCCGGTTCGCATAAATCGGATACACGGATCGCTTTCAGCACCTCCGAGATACTTTCGTTCACTTTGCGGAGCGGTTCACGTACGGTGCAGCTATCTGTCAGATCGCAACCGCGGGGACGGGCGTCGCACGAGGTAATGAACAGCGGCCCATCAATGGCCCGGATGACGTCAAAAGCTGTAATTTCCTCGGGCGCTCGCGATAGGGCATACCCGCCGTTCATGCCGGCATGGGAAGAAAGAAGTCCTACCTTCGTCAGCCGTTGAAGTATCTTGGCAAGCAGTTGCGGTGGAATTCCATAAGCCTCGGCGATGTCCTTGGCGCTCAACGACGGGGTATCCGCCCGTTCCGCTAAGAACTTGACGGCCATCAATCCGTAATCCGCTTTTTTTGTCAGCCGCAGCATTTGTGCTTGCGTACCGTATCAGATGTAATCCCGACCTGACTGGTCGCATATTTAGTATACGACCGCAGCGGTTGGAATCACAATGCTTCTCCTAGAGAATAATAATCATTCTTGAAGAGCAACGACAGTCTTGAACAGAGACCTCGCGAGCACCTCGGCAGGACACGCGTGCGCTGCAAAGCTGTTTTCCAGAACTTCAGAGGTATTACGGAACTCTTACAGCAAGTTTGACCGGAAAACCCTAATTTAGAAGATGTTAGCCTCCTTTTGGGCTACGATGGGAAACAGACAATGGCTACAGTTCTCACCCCGGCGGGCAGCGCAGAAGAGACAGCGGCACTCCATGCGGCGCTTGAACCGCAGCGGGGCAAATTCCAATGGGATTTTGCTCTCGTTCTCACCGTCTTCCACTTGGGAGCGATCGCAGCCTTGTTCGAGGTCCGCTGGTCCGCCCTCCTGGTGTTTTTGGTCACATGGATCCTAGCCCAAAACGTCGGGATCGCCGTCGCCTATCACCGGCTGCTCACCCATCGTGGCTACGTCGTTCCCAAGTGGCTCGAATACACGATAGCGGTCCTTGGCACCATGGCTCTCCAGGGCAGCCCTTTGTACTGGGTCGCTGTCCATCGGCTACACCATCAATACACAGACAAGCCCGGTGATCCGCATTCCCCGCGAGACGGCAAGTGGTGGTCGCACATGGGCTGGATCTTGAATGGCTCGCTGCACAATAACAGTGCCATCCTGCAGCGCTACGCTCCAGACCTGATGAAACACGCTTTCTATCGCTGGCTGAACCGGTTTCACTGGGTGCCAGTCACAGTGCTCGGCCTCGCATTGCTGGCAATCGGCGGCCTGCCCTGGGTGCTCTGGGGAATTTTCTTCCGAGTCACTGTGGGCCTGCACGTCACTTGGCTAGTCAACTCCGCAACTCACATGTGGGGCTCGCGGCGTTTCGAAACCCGCGATGATTCACGCAACAACTGGTGGGTGGCTCTCCTCACAGGTGGCGAAGGCTGGCATAACAACCACCATGCTCATCCCGTTTCTGCCCGGCATGGAATGGCTTGGTACGAAGTTGACTTCAACTACTGGGCGATTTGGATACTCGAAAAGCTTGGCCTCGCAACCAAAGTAAACGCCAAACGCGTCTAGGGGACCTGCCGTCCAGGCAGACGCCGCTTTCGCGGCCTTCCTTCAGGTCAGCGATTGCTTGCTTCAATGAGGAGCTGGCGAAACACTGACATGTCTCCTGCCGATTAGGTACGCTCGAGCTTCTCTCACGAACTGAACCACTCCATTGCGCGCGCGGGGAAGAGTCGCCCGCCGCCCTTCCTCGAGAAGCGGTCCGCTCGGTGGCTTGTGCGGACCGGTTTTTCGGCAGATGTGTTTGTGGCGAGGACGAGATCGAAGGTTAACGCTCTTCGCAATTGGAGAACTGGTCTCCGGTATGCGTCTTGATATCCGAGGAGACACAACCGAAGAATCCAAGCAAACCGGGCTGCGCAGCATAGCCGAGGTATCCGTCGGTTTGGAAGATTTGTTCCAGAGTCTTAAGCAGCGAATAGTGGTTAAAAGGTGTATAGGAGATCGTTCCCGGCTTGATGAAGGGCGACAGCAAGACGGCTCCCGTCCGGTCACCACCGTAGTCGGCATAGGTGATCGTGTACGAAACCGAGGGAGAGAGCGCAATCACTGTGGTCTGCGGAAACGTGCCTAGATTCGGGCCGGGCTGCTCACTGCAGCAGTACTGGCCGGGAAATGTGATCAAATAGCCGCCCGAGGTTGCCGTTGTGGTTGGGCCGCCCTCGTCGAAGTTGATTACGATCAGTCCATCCTCCTTGTAAGCAGGCGACGACATGATCATCGGAATCCATTTTTGGAGGAAGGCATCCGCGGAAATCAGCCCACCTGGCTGGCCGTTGACACAGGGAGCGTCGTGCCCGTCGTCGCAAAGATTAGGGGTTACAAAGACGAAGTTTGGCGTTGTGCCTTCGGACTTCAAGTCCTGTGAGAGTTGGTTGAGATTAACGACGCCGCTCTTGCAGTCAGGCGAGTCGATGATGGAATGGAAGTAGACGAACGGGTTGTGTCTCGAGGCGTACTGGTCGCCCAGGGGAACCGCCGCCGAGGGGGCCTGGGCGATTTGAGTATGATCGGTCGTGTTGAGCTGTGGATGACCGCAGGTCGCCGACTCACGGGTGGGATCGTTCCCCATATCCCCAATGTAGGCGCGCCACGTCTTGCCGATACTGTTCAACTGGTCAGGCAGAGTCTTGATGTTGGCGGGGTACACGCACCCGGTGCCGATGGCCTGGCCGTCCGGCGTTACACCGGTCAGGTTGAAATCCGCATAAGTTACGCAATCACTTCGAGTGGCTAACGAGCCGGCTTGGCCACTAATCATCGCGATGTAGTTGTCGAGGCTCACATGTCCGGTCCCGTAGTATTGGGTCAGCAGTGCGCCTTGACTGGTAAGGGAGTGCGCGAGATAGGGCGCCTTGGACGTGGCGCCGAACGTGGCGTCGTAATTCTCGTTTTCAAGCGTAATCACAAACACGTGCTTGATGCGGTGGCTGCCGCCTTCGTTCTCCCAGTCGTTTGCTGATGCAAGAACAGGGGCGACCAAGGTTCCAAGCACCCCGGCGGTTGCAATACACTGTCGAAGCAATCCCGTCATCCGATTTCTCCTTTGCGTGTTGGCAGCTTGCACGATAGGAACTTGGGATTACGGCGCAGTTACAAGTTTGTGATTTTCTGGCGCGATCGGCGCTCTCGATGAAGGACATGAACAAAAGCATCCGCATCTCAATAGTTTGGAGACTCCCTTTGCTCTCGCGTCGACTCCACTTGTTTGCGGCTGTCCTCTGCCTGTTGGTGACCAGCTCGTTGTTGTTGCCCGTGCCTCTTCTGTCTCAAGCCTCTCAAGAAACTGTAGTCATCGACGCGCGGCAGACCGCGAAGCCTTTTCCTCATTTTTGGGAGGAGATGTTCGGCTCTGGCCGCGCAGTCTTGAGCATGCGCGAGAGTTATCGCGACGATCTACGCCAGGTAGAGCAAATCACCGGCTTTCGCTACGTTCGTTTCCACGCGATTCTCGATGATGAGAATGGTGTGTATAGCGAGGACAAGCAGGGCAATCCGGTCTACAACTTCACTTACGTCGACCAGATCTACGACGGGCTTTTGGCGAACGGCGTGAAGCCTTTCGTGGAGCTAAGCTTTATGCCGAAGCTTCTCGCCGCCCGCCTGGACTATCATCCATTCTGGTATCATCCAATCGTTTCTCCGCCCGCCGATTATGCCAAATGGAACGCACTGATCAAGGCCTTTGCCCAGCACCTGATCGAACACTACGGCATTGACGAAATCTCGAGTTGGTACTTCGAGGTGTGGAATGAGCCGAACATCGATTTCTGGACGGGCCGGCCTGCACAGCAAACGTATTTCGAACTCTACGACAATACTGCCCGCGCGCTGAAAGCAGTCAGCCCCAAGATTCGCGTGGGAGGACCAGCTACCGCACAAGCCGCGTGGGTGGGCGACCTGATCGAACATGCGACCAAGAACCAGGTGCCGCTCGACTACGTTTCGACACATGCCTATGGGAATGACACCGCGATGGACATCCTTGGACATCCGGCGTCGATCCCGCCCCACGGGATGGTCGCGGCTGCGGTCGACAAGGTTCACGCCCAAATTGCTGCCTCATCGCGGCCAGAGATTCCTTTGATCTGGGGCGAGTTCAACGCGACCTATATGAGCGAGCCGGAGATCACGGATTCGGTGTACATGGGACCCTGGCTGGCGAATACGATCCGCGAGTGCGACGGCAAGGTGAACGTGATGTCGTACTGGACCTTCTCCGACGTCTTCGAGGAGCAGGGCGTCATCAAGAAGCCGTTCTTTGGAGGGTTTGGACTGCTCGCTATCTACAGTCTCCCCAAGCCTGCCTTCAATGTCTTCGAGTTGCTTCACACTCTTGGTGACGAACGGATTCCCCTGGAAGCACAAGATGTGCTGGTCACAAAACGAAAAGATGGGACGCTGGTATTCGCCGCGTGGAACCTGGCGGAGCCCGGCGCCCCCGCGGGAAGCAAGACAATGCGCTTCGACCTTAAAGGCATCGCGCCAAACGCGGCCGTGAGCATCCGACGCGTGGATGCAACACACGGCAACGTGATGGCGGCCTACGAGCAGATGGGCCAGCCGCAATACCCCACGCAGGCGCAACAACGCGAACTGCGAAAAGCGGCCCACCTTTCTCCTCCCGAAGTGCAGCCATTACATGGAGGCGCATTTACGCTGGAAATTCCGTCGCAGGGCTTGGCAGTTATGGTGCTTTCTCGCACGATTCACCACAAAGACGAGTAGGCGGCCAAATGGGAAGAACGCTCCCATCGCCAACCACGCCGATCGCCCGCGTCTCCTCGCCCCCGCTCCACAAAGCCGGCTACCTGCGGGCTCCCATGGAGAACCAGAACTTCATCCCCGAGATCTACCGCCATTAAGCCCAATCCCGAAGCCCCCCTTAAACCAGAATCCACCAAGATCTGACTATGGGTGAAAGCGAGCGATGAGGCGCTTGGCCCACTCGTTTGTCCCTTTTCCCGACTCACCACAATCGAGGGGATACTCCTCCGCCGACGTGTTTCTCGTCACGAATGGTGGGAAACAACCAACTTCGGCTTGAGGGCGGATTCAGGCTAGTAAGTTCAAATAGCATCAGCAGCGGTCTCGAGGCTTATTCTGTGAATGTAATCGTGGAATTGAACTTACAGCTGAGAAAGCCGTCGATGAATTTCAGCAAGCTACTTGTATTCGGTTGTACTGCTCTCGTTTACACCGCTCTTGGAGGCTTGGCTTTTCGCACCGAAGCATTGCTCCCCCCAGGGGCAATGCTCCTTCAGAGGCAGTAGTGACGGCTGAATCGATCGCAGGCCGTGGCATCATCAGAGTGAACATGATGCAACATGCGATTTGGGCGGCGGGACTCATCGGGCATCTTATTCTTATCGCGGTGCTGCTGAGCACTGGAGGAGCGCGCCGATTTCCTTTCTTCACTCTGTTGATTGTCTTCGACGTTCTGCGAGCGCTTGCCCTCTCCCTCGTTCTCGGGCATTTGCCGCATCCGGCTCTAGTGACGGCCAGCCTCGCCTTTGAAATCAGCGATTTGGTGCTCGAATTCGGTACCCTAACAGAATTGGTTGTCACCGCGCTGCGTCCGCTGGGCGGCCTCCGTCGCGTGACTCTGCCCATACTTCTGCTGGCGAGTGGAGTCGTGGCAGTAACGCATCTCGCTCCGGTGAGCCACTACACGGGCCGGGCGGCACCGCTCTTATTGCACTTCCTCCTCGGGATACTGATGTTCGAATGGGCGCTGGTATTGGCGTTGCTTCTGGGCGCGCTCCGCCTACGCTGGAACAGCGATGTGGCAGTAATCTCTTTTGGCTTCGGCCTGTACTCCGCAGCGCTGCTCTTTGCAGGCGGTTACTTCCGAGTAGGCCGCGACTTAAGCGACTACATCTTCTTCTCGTACTTGCGGATATTTGTCTATCTTGTGGTACTGCTCTGGTGGACGCTGGCGTTATGGAGGAAGCCGAAGGCAAGCCTCAGAAACCAGGGATCCGCCGTCGGCTCCTAAACGGAACGTCATAAGTAATTGCGTGTCGAGTGCAAGGAGATATTGTGGAAGCGACCGAATCTATTGCTCGATACGCAAAGGTCTACGACGCTGTGTTTTAACGAAGTCACTGCGACAGGTCACGAGCGGCTGCAGGTTACGATG
>DASYBJ010000223.1:0-5383 GCA_036500845.1 Acidobacteriaceae bacterium | reverse complement strand
CAAGCTCAAACGCCATGAGGACGTCAGTTCGAGCGCAAGCGTCCGACTGCGTCTTTCCTCCACCCGCTCCTTCGAAGCCGAAACGAGCGATTGAGGGGCACCTCTGTCCAACCACAACTCTCCTGTCAAAATTTTACGGATGGCTTTTACAAGCTCCGCCGGGCGGCGATGTTTGTAGAGCACGCCGACCACCCCGGCGTCGAACACTTCTGAAGTGATGGTATCGCCCGTACCTGCTGTTATCACAATCACTCTCGTCCGCTCTGCGCCGCCCTGCAGTTCACGAAGAAGGTGGGCTGTCGACTCCTTTCCGAGATCATAGTCAAGCAAGACCAGGTCGACGGCAGTACGGCGGAGAATATCCCCTGCTCGTGCAACCGAGTCGCAATTCGCAACGAGCTCAAAGTCCGGCTCAGACTGGAGCAGGCGGATCAGACCCTCCCAGAATAGAGCGCGGTGGTCGAGAGCCAAGATTCGAATCGGATCGCCCATTCAGATTCTCGCAATCGATCCGCGAGCGTTGAGTCTGTTGTTGTCCGGCTCAGCGACTCGCGTCATCGATTCGTTTGAACAGCGTGCCAAATCCGGCCAGGTCTGGCCGGGGCGGACTAGTAGACTGCTGAAAACGCGCCGAAGCAACAAGCGAGGCGCAAAAAGGTGTATCACCCGAATCGGAGCACCCCGAGGAATAGGCGGTTCGTTCGCCGCAGACTAGTTTTTCAGCAGCCTGCTAGAAATCGACCCTCAGTGCAAGTTGGCCGGTGCGATTTCCAGCGTTCTCTGCCGTTTGGGGAGCGCTGAGGACCCCGAAAGTCGGGTTATCGGTCTGGGTGGATGGAGGAGCGAAGTTCGTGCGGTTGAGCACGTTTGTAAATGTGGACTCAAACCGCACTCTTACTTCTTCAGTCACTGGGAAGACTTTGGCAAGGCCGAGGCTGACCGCAGCCGTGCCCGGTCCCTGGAGTATGCCGACTCCCGCGTTCCCGAACCGGCCAGCGCCTGCGGGAGTTGGCGAAAATGCCGCCAGGTTGAAGTAGTGTGCGCGTGATTGGCCCTGATAGAGATTCCTCGAGACCTGATCGGGACGCAGGAAAGCGCCACGATTGGCCACGTTGGTGTTGGACTGATCGAAGGAAGTGCTGATGCTAGGCGTGAGCCAGGGGCCGGTTTCAAGCAGCGTCACGTTGGTCAATCCCCAACCGCCGAGTATGGCATCCTTCCAACCGCCGGTATTCAGGAAAGCGCGCCCCCGACCGAAGGGCAACTGGTAGATCCCGGTGAGAAGAAACCGCTGACGGCGCGTTCCTTCGGTATTGCCGTAATCCCTACGAATATTGAAGCGGTCGGCAATGGGAAAGCCATAGTTGACTTCACCGGCGAAGGCCGTAGGATTATCGCCCTGGTTGTCGGCAAGGTTCTTGGCTAGGGTGTAGTCGGCGTCGAAGTAGAGACCGTGCGACGTCTTGTGGCTCTCATCGATCTCAAATGCGTTGTAGTTAGATTCGCCGTGGTTGAACGTGCTGAAGAGTTCGAACCAGTTGTGATAAGGCGCACGCGGATCGACGTATGGACTTGCGGCCGTCGTCTGATAGGGCGTGGTGCTGGCGGGAATCTGGTTGAGGTCTTCGGTTATGTTCAGGCGGTACGTGTGCATGCCGACGTAGCTGACACGCAGGCCGTCGTTGTTAGAAAGTTGACGCTCCACCGTGAAATTCCACTGATTTGCTTGCGGATCGCGGTAATTGGGATCGACGCCTTGATCAAGATTGCCGCCTCCGTATTGCACACCAACCGTGGGTGGCGCGGTATTGGGAAATCGGATGAGGGGCTGTCCATTCGATGCGATGCTGTTGCTGTAAGTATGCAGTGCGGAGGTCGGGTTACCGCTGTTGTTGAATGACAGCGGGCCGAGATTGGTTACGGTAAAGATCCCAAAACCTGCGCGGATCACCGTCTTCGTATCGTTGAAGGGACGATAGGCGAGGGAGACCCGCGGCTGGAAATCGCCCTTATAGGTATTGCGTAGCGACTGCGGCAGGTGATCCTGGCTGGCGGTGATGTAGCGGCTGCAGGGCAGAGCGGTATTGCCGAGGTTGCAGGCATTGAACGACTGCTGGAAGCCGAGGTTCGAAGCCTGGATGTTTTGCTGCGCCAGATACGAGGCGAGATTGTTCGGCACAACGATGGAGTTGTTTCTCTGATCGAAGTTCGCGAGGTTGCCGCCATCTTCGGTGAACCCTGGAAGGATCTGCCAGCGCAGGCCGTAGCTCAATGTGAGCCGGTTGGTTAGCTGATACTCATCTTGGCCGAACAAGCTATACTGCCAGGTTGTTCCGGCTACATCTGGGCTGGAAACCGCAAAGAAGAGGGTTGTTGGCGTGCCTTGAAGAAAGTCGCCAAACGCGTTGCCGGTGAATGTGGGTTGGAAGGTAAATTGCCCGAAGTCATCGGAAGGCTGGAAAGTTTCGATATCGGCATAGCGCACTCTACGCACATCGATACCAGCCTTGAACGTATGCTTGCCCTTCGACCAAGTCACATTGTCTGTGATTTGCATCGTTTTCGACTGTGTCACTCCGGTTTTGTCCCGCCCAATGGGGGTGAACCCTGTTCCGGCGCCGAAATTAAAGGTGGGGAAGGCGTGCGTGGTCGGGTGCTGGCTGATGTTTACGCCGGTCAGCTGAAGTTGCGACAGCGCGTTTGAACCTTGAATCGGGAAGTTGACGCTTGTCGTCACATTGGTAAAACCGAACCGGAACTCATTCAGGAGCGACGGTGTGATGGTGTACGTGTGGGAGACGAGCAAGCTGCGATTGTGCACGCTGTCGGAGTCATTCGGCAAGAAGGGGTTGGCAAAGTCTTGGGTGATGTTCTTGCGGCTGAAGCGCGCGTAGACCGATTGCTTTGCATTGATCGTCTGGTCGATCCGGAGATCGGCTCCGTCGGTGCGCGCGGGTATGGCTTGGAAGTTCTCGTAGTTGAAGTTCGGCTGACCTGTTACATTCGGCAGCGGATAGTAGGCGAGCAGCGCCTTCGCCGTTGGGTTTATGCTGCCTTGCGAAATCACGGGTCCGCCAAGCGCAGTCAGGTCACCGTTGCGCTCGGCCTGCGTGGGAACAAGGAACTGCTGGGCGACTGCAGTTGAGCGGCGGTTTCCTTCGTAGTCGGCAAAGAAGAAGGTTTTGTCCTTGCCGTTGTAGAGATGCGGAATTCTCACTGGGCCGCCGAGCGATCCACCAAAGGTGTTGAAGTGTTTTGGGGCCTTACCATTGAAGCCGTAGGGGGATGCATCGAGTGCGTTGTTCTGCAAATACTCGAAGAGACTGCCGTGATACTGACCCGTGCCGCTTTTCGTGGTAAACGTGACGTCGCCGACCTGAGAAAATTCAGCACTGTTGTTGAAGGAGGTTACTTTCACTGCAGAGATCCCCTCCTGCGAGGGATAAGCGTCCTGCAGCGCACCATTTTGCCGGACGTTTGCTGTTGAGACACCATCGACAGAAAAATTCACCATTGAGGAACTTGCGCCGCCTAGCGCGATGTTCCCGGAGCTGTCCTGTTGCACGTTTGGTGAAAGCCCCAGCGCTCCCAGCGGGCTAGTCGTGGTGGCACGATTGTTCAATGGAAGCTGGGTAATCTGCTGATTGTCTCTTGATGTGCTAAGAGTGCCGTTCTCAGTGTTGATCTGACCAGGAGAGGCATCCACTTGTATGACAGTGGACCCGGAGGAAACGGTAAGTGTGACTGGAATACGAAGGTCCTGTCGAGCCTCAAGTGTGGCCGAACTGACGACAGCATCTGTGAACCCATCGTGATGCACCGTCAGCTTGTACTGACCCGCCTTTAGATTTTCCGCAATGAAATCGCCGGAATCGTTGGTGGTGACTTGCCGCTCAAAATTCTCGTCAAGCGAATGAACGGTAATAGCCGCGCCGGGAATTACAGCGCCCGACGCATCCTGTACTGTGCCGCGAATGCTTCCGAACGTAGACTGAGCACTCAAGGGATACTTAGTTAAGAGAACGATTGGTGCGATAAGTAGAAACATGCGAACGACACGTATCGCTCTGAGGGAACAAGTAGATAAAAGGCCTCTATTAGTAGACAAGACGCTCTCCAGTCTTTCATTACAAGTGGATGTACCTGGAGTAGACAACGAATGTCATAAGGACGGCATAAGCGATTGACGTGCCTTACGACTTACTTATGACTTTTGCTGGCGGTAACATGGCGTATGTTCCGGGTTCACCGCAGAGCAATAGGAAAGATCAAGAGGGAATAGAAAATTGTTGGGGGGGGAACCGTCGGCCTTTCAGGGACTTGCCCCGGGTGACTCGCTGCTACGATCCTCCACTAAAACGCAGGGCACAGCCGCGGTCGGGACCAATGTTAAGTGGTTCCACTTGCTTCAACGCAGTCTCCCCAACAGGTGAGCAGAAGGCTTTAGGCATATATCCAAAACAGGGAGTGAGCGTAAAAATCCCGAGATAATTAAAACATTGGAGCACACGCGATGCGTCCGCTCAGCTATTGCGTTTTCACAATTACTGTGATCTGGCCAGAGTTGGTTATGTGCAGCTCTTCTTGATGAAAAGCCGCGTTCGGACTCCAATTCCTGGACTACACCAATTGTGAAAACGCCGTAGCCCACTGGTTCCACATGGTATCGCGCGAGCATGAAATAGCGTAGGAATATTCCGCCATGTCATGTGTTCTATTAGTGAGCCGCCGACCTAGGAGAACGTGCTTCGATCTCCCAGCGGCTCCGCGAAAGTGAGGGTTATGACCTTCCATTCTGTAAGGAAAAACCGGCGACACAACGCATCGATTGACCTTGGCGCTTTCAGCGCTGAGGGAAGTTGTATCTCATTCCAGAAGGGTTTAACGAGTGCGTACGGTCTTTAAACGTTTAAAAACATGTAACCGTTTAAAATCCAATTTTTTCCCGCTCTCCAACAGAGAGACGGTTCATCTACCGCCGAGGCGGCGGAAGCAGTCATGAAAAGCGACGGAACGATACTTGCCATGGCGTCAGCGACAGCAGTGGTTAGATCGGGTTGCCCTGGACCGATGGGAATGGCGCACTTTTTATCAGGAATGATACTTTTCGACAAACACGCCCCGTCTAGCAACGTTTACATTCGTAACCATCAAGGAACGTTCACACTCGTAACCATCAAGGCATGACCAATTGGAATGTGGCATCGAGATAGGGAGGTCATTAGGTGTCTCGAAATCAAGCGCGTAATTGGACGTTGCGGCTGGCGGTCGCAGCGATTGTGGTCCCTCTCGTTATTAGTCGTCTCGGATCAGAGGAGCGGAGGCCGCAACCACAGATCTATAATCCTTATCCCCCCGGAATCGTGCCTCCGGACGTCGAAGC
>DASYBJ010000222.1:0-3662 GCA_036500845.1 Acidobacteriaceae bacterium | reverse complement strand
GGGCGCCTCAGATACAGCACTACGACTTTCCAGGCAGTACAATTGGAAAACTCGAATGTCCCACCCGCTTCAACCCCACTATGATCACGTTTCGGCCTTGCTGAGAGAGTTGAGAGCTGCGCTGGGGGATCATGCAGTATTCCGGAGCCGCCGAGATACATTCGACGAATACCTCGAAGCGAACGAGTTGGAATTGGCGCTCCACTCGGCGTGTGAGGCTCTTCTGGAGAGCCCCTACGATAAACCTTCGCCCGAGGTTCTCAAAAAGATTGAGGAGTCCCATAAAGCGATGGATTTGCGAGATGACTGCGTCAAAAGACTTCTCGCTTTTTAATTTGGGAGCTGGCAAAACTCTGCTCCGGGTCATCAGCGTGGGAATTTATCGGAAAGCTGACTTTCCGGGAGCGGGCGTCAGTGATGCGCAAAGTCGATCGCCACGGCCCCCAGCCAAACCAGTGCTGCCAGCAGCCAGAAGCCCAACCCCTGCCATTGTCGGCGAACGATAACTGCTCCCCAGACGGAGTTCAGCACAAAGAAAAATACAACGATCGGAAAGATGGCCAGGAACCAGACGAACGGCTCTCCCGTTATCGAGTGGATTCCCGCTTCCCGCTCTTGTGGTATCGCCCAACCGCCGTTTGAAGCGCGGGCAAGATAGCCAATCGCGCCGATGACGTTAAGAAGGAACAGTGCTAGTTTTGAGCATAAGTTCCCGAGCGGGGGCAGTTTCGATAGGGACCTATCGTTTGTCAGTGCTGATCTTGGCCGGAACCATACTCGATTGGGCCAAATGCGAAGTTGGGACGCGAGGCAAACAGTCGGAGGCGTATCTAATTCGAAACGCTTGCTAGCGCAATGCTCTAGAGAGCCGAATCAAGCCTTCGTGAATCGATGCTTCATCATAGCCAGCGAACCCGATAAGCAATCCCTTCGGGTCTGGGCGTCTAAAAGTGTATCGATCGACGGCAAGAACCTCGATCCCCTGGGCTGCGGCCAGCTTCTCTGCTTGCTGCGAGGTCATGCCATTCCTTAGGAATCCAATCGTGTAAAGTCCGGCTCTGACCGTGGAAAGCTCGAGCACTCCGCTCAGGTGTTCCTTCCCACCCTCGATCAAGGCTGCGAGACGACGGGCGTACAGGTTACGCATCCGGCGCAGGTGCCGCGCCAGATGTCCTGCCGCGATGAAGTCGCAAAGCACCGCCTGATCGAAACTCGAATTCCGAAAGTCCGTTCGATAGCGGAAGGCAAGGAAGTAGTCGACCAATGTCGGAGGTAAGACGATATAGCCCATGCGTAAAGACGGAAACATTGTCTTGCTGAACGATCCGATGAAGATCACGTTTGAATGAGTGTCGAGGCTTTGCATCGCAGGCGCCGGCAACCCTTCAAACCGGTACTCGCTGTCATAGTCATCTTCGATTACAAACGCGCCGGTGGATGAAGCCCAGCGGAGGACGGCGATGCGCCGCTCGAGTGACATGGTGACACCCAGGGGAAACTGGTGTGCAGGCGTAAGATACACCCCCCTGGCGTGGGGGCAGATCTTCTTCCCAGCGGAGACGGAAAGTCCTTCTTCGTCTACCGGAACAGGAACAATCCTCGCCCCCACACCATCGAACGCGACGGTGGCTCCAAAATATCCAGGATCCTCCATCCATATTGGATCGTGCTGCTTCAGAAGGAGGCGTGCCAGAAGGTCGAGCGCTTGTTGTATTCCGGAGACGACGATGATCTGTTCCGAACTACATCGCACGCCGCGCGACGTGCGTAGATATTCGGCAATCGCACCTCGCAACGGCCGATATCCACGCTTGTCTTCTTCTGTGTTCAACCATGACCTGAACTTGCGAGCTCGGTCTGCCGCAATGCGCCCCCAGAGTTCTGCTGGGAATTTGGAAATGTCTGGATTCCCAATACGAAACGGCCGGATGCCCTTTGTGAAAGGCAGATCGACGAAAGGTTTCGGCCGGACATACGCGGAAATGACACGACGAATATAAGCCGGAGGCTTCTTTACCTGTCGGTTTGGTGAAGGTGCTGCTACACGATTGACCCACGTTCCGACACCGACACGGCAGGAAGTGTACCCCTCCGACTGCAAACGTTCGAACACGCTGACCACCGTCCCACGAGAGAGCCCGTACTGGCTGGCGAAATCTCTGGATGCAGGCAGCCTGGCGCCCGGCCCGAGCCTTCCTTCAAGAATGGCAGCCCGCAATTCCGCGTACAGCCAACTCGTGAGCGTCTGGTGCGGCTGACGGAGGTTGAGCGTGAGTTCGAACGAGCTAATAGTCTTCGGCACCGGCGTCCCCAGTGGTCCAACGATATATTGCAAAAATGGCTCTACTCAATGGACCAATACCGCCATAGTATAAGTGCTGAAGCAACAGGGAGCCTGGTGTTTCCTGCCAGGATTGCAGTCTACTACTTTGTTGGAGATTAAAAATGAGAGTCGGCCTCTGGATCTATGGCTTGGCAACAGTTGTTACCGGGATCGTCGATATTGTCTGGGGTGCGTTCGAGTCTTCTCATCAACCGATACAAGCCCTCGGTGGACATATTCCTATCTCACAGATACTCGCGTATATTGCTGGCGCCTGGCTGGTGGCGACCGGGATGGCGATCCTGTGGCAGCGCACGGAACGAATTGGCGCAGCGGGATCGGCAATGATCTATCTTGTCTTTGCTCTACTCTGGGTGCCGCGGTTCTACACGGCCACCCATGTGTTCGGCTTTCGAATCGAGGTCTTGGTGTTCATCTTCTTCGGAATCGGTCAGCAACTGCTGCTGGTAACACCGGCCGCCATTGTTTATGCGGTCTCCGCATCGTCCGATCCGGTATGGCGAGAGCGAGCGGCTGTGGCCGCTGGATGGACATTGGGATTGGGTCCAATCGCATTTGGATTGGGGCACCTCATCAATCCTCACGTCATGGCGCGTTTCGTCCCGCACTGGGTGCCCTTTCCGGTTTTCTGGGCAGTGTTTACGGGCATCGCCTTCTTGCTTGCCGGGATTGCTATTGTTTGGAGGATTCAAGACGTTTTGGCGGCGAGACTTCTCGGCCTAATGTTGTTATTGTTCGAGGCTGCCGTAGAAATACCTCCTGTTTTTTCCCAGCCGCACAACCAGGTCGCGTTTGGAGGGGCGGTCTACAACGTGACGGCAATTGGAACATGCCTGATGTTTTCGGAATTTGTCATCAGCCGCCGGCAAACAGATCAAAGAAAAACCAGTGTGGCCAGACAGACTGCGACGCATTATCCCAATACGCTCAGCGCATAAATGCGACACGGTATATCTGGAGATTAGACATTGGAGCCAAGGACACTTCACAACACTCTCATATTTGAACGAAGAGGCTCTGACATTCTCAACGAACGCATGATCTCCGCCGAAGCACTCATCGACAAATGGAAAGCGACCACTTGGCCGAAAAGTCCACTCCGGACAGGTGGCCGTTCAGCGCTCACGCCGTGTTCCCGTGAAACGGGGTTTTCGGTAAGTAGGCCAGTGTCGGTTCAGGTCAACTCATTCTCCCTCGATGAGCGCATTGCCCTGTTATCGAGAGTTGGGACACGCGACTTCCTTCAAGCCGCTGTATCCGAAGCGCCCCAAGGCACTGGTGGGGCTTGAGTAGGTTGGTCGTGTGGGCGCTCCAGACA
>DASYBJ010000221.1:0-3334 GCA_036500845.1 Acidobacteriaceae bacterium | reverse complement strand
CGACCCTGCTGAATCACAATCCAAACTCCATCAACACCAAGGATAACCAGAGCAATGCAGTCAACCCATTTCGGCTTGGCCGCTCCCAAGCCGCTACTGCGGACCAGGGCCACGGATATACGCAGGAGCAGCAAGCCTTCGACGCCGGCCTGATGGATGCTTTCCCTCGCTACACCGGGATCCCGGGTCTCGCCGCTCAGAAACAGCGGGCCGCCAAGGTTGCTGGCGCTCCGCCCGAATATCTTGAACAATCCAAGGGACTGGTGATGGGCTACTACGACGGCAATACCGTAACGGCCTTTTGGAACTATGCACAGCGATACTCGTTGAGCGACAACTCCTATGGCTCGGTCTTCGGCCCATCTACGCCGGGGGCGATCGATCTGATCTCGGGACAAACCAACGGCGTCAGCGATCACGCCAACGCTGGTTCCACCGTAACCGATGGCGGCGATGGCACAATCACCATGATCGGCGACGGCGATCCCATTGGGGATCTCTGCTCATTAACCACTGGCCCCCAAGTGCTGCTCAGTGGAAGAAATATCGGTGAAATGTTGAGTGAGCGAGGCGTAACCTGGGGCTGGTTTGAGGCAGGCTTCGACTTGACCAAGAAAAATCCGAACGGAACAACGGGCTGTGCGCGCAGCACGTATTCGAATGTCACGCATCTTACATTCCGCGATTACATTCCACATCATCAACCCTTCCAATACTACAAAGAGACATCGAACCCCACTCACCTGCGGCCCAGCTCCGTGAGCCTGATTGGCAAAGACTCCGATCGCGCGCGCCATCAGTACGACGTCGATGACTTCTTTGCCGCAGTCAAGGCGGGAAGCTTTCCTTCTGTCAGTTTCTTGAAGGCTCCGGCCTACCAGGATGGGCACGCAGGATACTCGGATCCGCTCGATGAGCAGACCTTCTTGGTGCACGTGATTGATTTTCTTGAGCGGCAGGAGGAGTGGAAAGACACCGCTGTCATCCTTGCTTATGACGACTCCGATGGATGGTACGACCACCAGATGGGGCCAATCGTGAATCAGTCGGCGGGCAAGACAGACGCGCTGACCGGACCCGGGCAATGTGGTGGGAATGCAGAGAATGCGCTTCCCGGACCAAAAGCCGCGCATGCACTTGGACGCTGCGGATACGGAACGCGGCTCCCTTTGCTGGTGATCTCACCTTTCGCGCGGCGCAACTACGTAGACCACACTCTAACCGATCAGACTTCCATCCTGCGCTTCATTGAAGACAATTGGCTGGGCGGAGAGCGAGTGGGTCAAGGTTCCTTCGATTCGATCGCCGATCCCATCACCGGTATGTTCGACTTTCAGCATCCGGATGCAAGGAAGTACATTCTGGACGAATCGACGGGAGAGGTTGTCCAACAATGACGCAAACGAGTCTGCCGTCTGTACTCGATGGTAAGAATTGCAACAGATGGCAGGACGAGAACTCTCTTTGACCGGTCTTGGATCTAAGGATCGTAAACGGTCAGCCGGTCTGGCTCTTAGGCGATCTTTTAGACGGTGCTTCTCGGCACGAATGTCGCAGACTTTATCGCTGGGTAGATTTTGCTGCTGGCTTACGCGGGCGCGGCGGGGTCACGTTGTCAGCGCTCTGTTGGCTCAGTGCCATATCTTCCAACTGCCTGCGCCAATTCAAGGAGTCGATGAAGCCACTTGACTCGCGCCAATTCTCTTGAACGATCACATGTAACTCGAGGTAGACGCGCGTTCCCAACAGCGACTCAATCTCCTTGCGCGCGGCGGTGCCGATACTCTTGAGCTTGCTGCCGCCCTTTCCGATAAGAATGGCTTTCTGCCCCGGCCGCTCGCAATAAATCGCCGCGGCAATACGAGTGACGCCGTTCTTCGCTTCCGGCGGAGGTTCCTCAAAGCGTTCCACCACTACTGCTGAGGCGTAAGGAACCTCCTCGCCCGTCTCGAGCAAAACACGTTCGCGGATCAGTTCGGCTACCAGGAAGCGCTCCGGCTGATCGGTAAACTGATCCTTTGGGAAGTACCGCTGACCCTCTGGAAGGTATTCGACCAGCTTCTTGACCAAGCGATCCAAGCCATCTTTTTTTCGCGCGGAGATCGGGATCACTTCTGCAAAAGTATGCAATGCGCTGAGCTGCGCGATCAGTGGCAGCAGCGTCTCTCTGGGGACCAGATCGATCTTGTTGATGACGAGAAAGACGGAGCAATCGAGCTTACGAACGAGCGAAAGGATGAAAGCGTCTTCGGTGTTGTCTCGACTCATTTTGCCGTGAACGGGGCTCAGTTCGCCTCCAGCCCCAGAATGAGAGAGCTTTTCTGGCGCTCCGATCCGGCGCGAGGCATCGACGAGCAGAATAACGATATCGCGGTGTTCCAGAGCCTCGTAGACCTCCTGCATCATGCGGCGGTCAAGCTGGGAGCCGGGCTTGTGTACTCCGGGCGTGTCCACAAAGACGATCTGCGCGGCGGGGCTTTTACCTTTGCCGGCTGGTACTTCGACGATGCCGTGGATGCGCGTGCGCGTGGTCTGCGGCTTATTCGTGACGATTGCGATCTTTTCGCCGATCAGCGCGTTCAGCAGCGTCGATTTTCCCGCGTTGGGGCGCCCTAAGATGGAAACAAAACCAGATCGCAAAGCGCTCTCCCGTTTTTCAAGCTCTCAAGACCAGTGTAGACCTTCATTCTGCGGTCGCCCCTGAATGTGAACTTCCCAGATCGACTGGCAAAGGCAAGGTTCTGATGACTTTGCGCGGCTGTGGCTAAGTAAGTTCTCGTCCCCGGCTTTGGGTCGAGGACGGCTCGGGTTAGCGGAAATTCCGTCGGCGTTCGCCGATAGGGGTCGATGACGAGGCAAACCGGAAACTGAAGATCTCAACGGTTGCCAACACGGTTTCTGTTGAACTGAACGCGTCCATGAGGGCGTTCGAAGTAGAGTTACCTGGCTAGGTCAACGTTTGCGTCCGCCATCTTTACGCGTTCCCTTGGGCGTTGTTCGATTTCGAACAGCGGGTCTTCAATTGCGGACAGGTCGGCCGAGGCACAATGCTTTAGCTGGAGTGGAATGAGCGAGTTGCATGACATCCAAGACTGGCCTGGTGCATGCAAGTAGTTCGTCCAAAGGATTTTGCGTCTCCTGAATCGGGTTAGAAATCGATGAGGCCTGGTCGGGATCAGGAATTATCCGTCCCGGTGTTCCAGTGGCGTTAGGGCAGTAGCTATGTAGCACCGCTTCAACGCACAGACAAGTAACTGTAGGAGCGTCGAATATGCTAGCCGACCTGAAGTATGCGTTGCGGCAGTTGAGAAAGTCGCCGGGGTTTGCGATGACG
>DASYBJ010000220.1:0-13877 GCA_036500845.1 Acidobacteriaceae bacterium | reverse complement strand
TCAATCGTAACGGTTAGCGTCGCAGCTCTGCACGGGCAAGATAGCGTCCGTACCATTGAGATACATGCAAAACGCTTTGCCTTCTCGCCCAATGATATTACGCTCAAAAAGGGTGAGAAGGTGACACTCGCACTCACCTCGACGGACGTCTCACATAGCCTGCTCATTCCGGAACTAGGTGTTAACAGTCCAATCAAAAAGGGACATACTACAACTGTAACGATCACTCCTGATAAATCCGGTACCTTCGAGGGGAGATGTGGCACCTTCTGCGGCGGCGGGCATGGTACGATGACGTTCACTGTACATGTCAGCGACTAACATCAATAGCGGTCGACTATTACACGCTCTTGTATGTATTGGCCGCTAGAACTTCGTGGCCCATAAGGTTTGGGGACATATACTGTTTCGAATCGATTGCGTTGTCGCTCTCAGCTCGTTCACCAGTAACTCCTATTCACACAGCTCGCGTGGAATTCGTGGAGCCCGGGTTAGTGCTGTGCCGGAGATTCCAGAGCGGATAGGTCTTCGTTCGCATTCGGCCGCGCACGAACGGCATGGAGTCGCGGCGGATGCGGGTGCATACCGTAGTCGAGAGGGGGAAGGGAATGAAAGAAAGGAGCAACGGTGACACGCCTTGGTAAACTTCGTGGTGTGCCGCCGTACTTCGCCGCGGTGCTCAGTGCTCTACAGTTCCACGAGCCAAATGTGGAGGTCCTTAAAAGACTGCCCGACGAGCAATGGCGGCAGGCGCTCGAATTCTGCGATCTCGCTCACTTGACACTCCTTTTGCGAGGGGGTTTTCAGAAATCTGCGCCAGCGTGGGTTCTGTGTCGGGTCGAGCAGAATCTGGTTGACAATCGGAAACGGCTCGAAATGATCAAGACGGCCTACAGCGAAATTGCGCAAGCGCTCGTAGCTGCCGATGTGGAACACGTGGTCCTGAAGGGATTTGCGCAGCATCCGGAATTTGTAGAAAATGCCGAATCTCGGGCTCAGTCAGACATCGATCTCTATTGTCCAAGCGAAGGAATTCGGCGAGCCCACCATGCGCTCGTTGAGCTTGGCTACGAGGCGACCAAGACCCTAGAAGGCTTTCCCTCGGACCACTTGCCCGTTATGATCCGAAAAACCGGGTGGAAATGGAGGGGAAATGCATATGACCCTGAGATGCCACCTTCCGTCGACCTGCACTTCTCGCTGTGGAACACTGCGATAAGCCGAATTCCTCTCGACGGTGTAAATGAGTTCTGGGCTCGCCGAGGCATGTGTCACTGGGAAGATTTCAGTTTCCCAGCCCTCAGCACACTGGATAACCTCGGATTTTGTGCGTCGCATGTTGTCCGAGACCTGCAACGTGGAGATTGGGTTATTCACCACGTTTATGAATTGGCCTGGTTCCTACATCACCATGCCAAAGACGAAACGGTGTGGTGCGAATGGATTCGATCACACGATAAAACTCTTCGATCCCTTGAAGTTATTCCCTTCTGGCTGGCCAAAGATTGGTTCCAATGCGATGTCTCTGGCCTAGTGAAATCAGAGATGAAGCGATTATTGCCATTCTCTGAACGATGGCTAGCGAACTTCTCGGCAGCACCCCTAAACGGCATGTTTCGTCCCAACAAGATTGGGGTCTGGCTTCATCTCGGCCTGCTTCAATCGAAACGAGACAAACTGGCCGTCTTGCGCGAGACTCTTCTGCCCAGCCGCCTTCCGGCTGTTGGCGCACCAGGCCAGAGCGCGACGAAGTCTCGTCGTATGCGAAGATGGTGGCCCTCAAATATATACATAAGATATCTATGTCATATCATCTTTCGAGGCGGCTTCCATCTCTCTAGACTCCTCCCTACTCTCTGGAGAGGCATTCAATTCTGGTTCCTTGGGAGGGAGTCTTGCGCCTGTGGTGATGTCCCCGAGTCTATCCTCGAGTCGGATTGTTCATGGGAATCATGCAGTAGCGAGGCGAATAAGTAGTGAGCTCCGCCACCCGTACCTTGTTAGGAGTCGTTGGGCAGGCGAGTTCTCTACACGCTTAAAAGAGTGACAAACACATGACAAAGGAGAGATGAACCAATTACAAATGAAGCTCCGATCAAGTACAAACTTGAGACATGGATCGCGCCCTCCGAAAGCTAGGACATCTATATGCCTGAGCATATGGCAAGTGGCCTGATTGAGCCAGATGATGTGGTCGGGGCGCCCGTCGTAGACGATCCGGAACTCCCCTGTGTGTCGTGGAAGTACCGGGTAGGCAAACGGATGCTTGATCTAATATTCGCGATCATAGCCGTGCCGCTCTTACTACCGATTTGTCTAGTCTTGATAGTTGCGATCAAGTGCACGTCGCGTGGTCCGGTGCTATATAGGCATCTTAGAGTTGGACAAAATGGCCGTCCATTTTATCTGTATAAGTTTCGAACGATGGTCACCGACGGTCAACATATATTGAGAATGCACTTAGCGACAAATCCGGATGCAAGGCAGGAGTGGATGAGGCAACATAAGTTACAAGTTGATCCACGAGTGACGCCGCTCGGTAGAATTCTGCGACGTACGAGCCTGGATGAGCTTCCGCAGATCGTAAATGTCGTTCTCGGAGATATGAGCTTTGTCGGTCCGCGGCCCATTGTTCCTGAAGAGGTATCTCGTTACGGGGACGCGTTTGGCATCTATGCCGCTGCAAGACCAGGTATTACCGGCCTGTGGCAGGTGAATGGTCGAGGCACTGTGTCTTATTGCACGCGGATTTCCTTAGACGTTGATTATGTAAAGACATGGTCGATGCTATGTGATGTGAAAATTCTCTTAAACACTCTTCGCGTAGTTGCAAAGCGTGAAGGGGCGTACTAGTTGACGCTGCGAGAACATCGGCCATAGAGCCTGGTGTAGTGTCACCTTCCGAGGGTCGCCGGCCGGAAGGCTCAGTTGCATATTCATGTCTTGTCTCATCCGAATTGGTCCGACGTGCGCTTAGTGCATGCGATCTGAAGACGAGGACATGTCGCAATGAACAATCACCGGCCAACACACTAGGTAGCTCACACTGAATCGAGATCGTAATGAAGTCTATCCACCTGCTCGGCCTGTCTGTTGCTTTACTTAGCATACCTGCGCCCGTCGCACTCGCACAGCAGGTCGTCGCTTGCGACCCGGACACCTTTCCAGGGGGAGGTTCGTCGTCAGTCGTCGGCTCAACGTACGTCCCTGTGGACAACTGGGTTTATTCCGCCGTTGACCGGTTGCATGCCCTGGGGTTCGTTGACACTGCATATCTCGGGATGCGCCCGTGGACACGGCGAAGTATCGAGCACATGCTCGAGGCAACAGCCGAGAAAATAAACAACAGCAGAGACAACGAAGAGGCATGCCAAATCTACAGAAAACTGAAGGAAGATTTGGAAACCCCAACAGGTGTCTTGAATGGAATACGTTCACCACGTATTGAGCTCGACACAACCTATACCCGTGTTCTGGGAATATCCGGCACACCGCTGCGGGACAGCTTTCACCTTGGCCAGACGATCATCAATGATTATGGTCGCCCGTATGCAGGAGGGTTCAACGATATTAGCGGGTTCAGCGCACGGGGTGAGGCTGGAAGGTTTGCATTATATTTTCGGGGTGAATATCAGCACTCTCCTGACACTACGGGCTATTCCCCCGCTCTAGCCTCTTTGCTCTCGAACGTGGACGGAATTCCCTTTGCGAGCAACTCGATGCAACGTACCATCCCGTTCGGGCCGATTCAGCCTATCAATCAGGTTCGAGTGGTCGAAGCGACTTTATCCTACCTCGTTGCTAATCACGAAATTTCCTTCGGAAAAACAGATCACTGGTTGGGGCCCGCCGAGGGTGGTAGTTTTGCCTGGAGCAACAACGCAGAGAATATATACGGCTTAGAGATCGATCGGACAGAACCTCTGCACATCCCGCTGCTGTCACGATTGACCGGTCCATTTCGATATCAGTTTTTCGTGGGGAGCTTGAAGGGGCACACGGTACCAAATGATCCTTGGATACATGCCGAAAAGATCAGCTTCAAACCAACCGAAAATCTGGAGTTTGGATTCGAACGTTCGGTTATTTGGGGCGGCAAAGGGCATGAGCCAATCACGTTCGATAGCTTTCTCCGAAGTTTCTTCAGTGTTTCAAATGTTTCGGTAGCACAGAAATTCTCTCGTACCGATCCCGGAGCGCGATTCGGGACCTTTGATTTCTCGTATCGCTTGCCCTATCTGCGCCGGTGGGTCACCGTATATACGGATTCGCTGGTGCACGACGACGTGAGTCCGATCAGTGCTCCACGCCGTGCGGGGATTCGGGCCGGTGTCTACCTGTCACGGATTCCCGGAATTGAACACGTCGATTTCCGAGCTGAAGCTGTGAGTACTGATCCTCCGACCAGCAGAAGCAACGGGGGGCAATTTCTCTATTATGAAACAGTACAAAAGCAAGGTTATACCAACAACGGCCTGTTGATTGGAGACGCGATTGGCCGGGAAGGAAAAGGAGGCCAAGCTTGGCTAACTTACCATATATCGCCCAGTGAGGGGATTGTGCTTTCCTATCGCAATGCAAAGGCTTCGAAGGATTTCATACCCGGGGGAACCACGCAAAACAGTTTCGGCGTCTCTGTAGTAAAGCGCATTCATAGGGATTTTGAAATAGGGGCCTGGACGCAAATTGAACAGTGGAAAGCTCCTGTCTACCGAAGCGGCAAGCAGGTTGACACTAGCACCGCATTTCAGATCACCTGGTATCCACACAAGGGACTGGCCGCGCACACTCCCAGCCAATGACTTTCCTTAAAGCTCGCCAGACTACGAGGAAGCCAATTTTGTCACAAAGGGCGCGACTGTGCAGCTGCCGCATGTTCTCTGTTGGTCGATCGCCATTTAGAAGCGGCAGAAAAGGCTGCGGGCCCCACTTCTGCTCGGCACCTATCTGAAAACTTCATTGTCGCAAAGGTGACCGCCCGAGATACCAAACTCGGCCGCCGCCCGTTGCGTCTCGGGAGCGAGAAAATTCGCTGTGCGGGGTCCTCTGCGCGACATATAAAAGTTCGAGCTAGACCAGTTCGCGAACCGTGTCATGCAGATTGGTGAGGAGAATCTTCGAGCGGTTAGGCTCCCCTTTTACTAATGCCTCAGCCAGTTTCGCGGCCTGGGATGCTTTTATCTTGGCGGGCATCGGGGGAGTAAATTCGTCGACCACCGCTTCAATGAGCACAGGCTCCCGTTTTCCGACAACTGAGTCCAGTTGTGCCCCGCATTGCGAAGCCTCATCGATATGGATTGCATCGATGCCACAACCTTGCGCAATTCTCACAAAGTCTGCAGGAAAGAGATCGCAACCGTACTCTGGATTTCCGAGGAAGACCATCTGCTCCCATTTGATCTGCCCCAGAGAGTTATTTTTGATGACGATGATCTTGATATTCAGCTTATAAGCCGCGACTGTGATGAGCTCACCTAGGAGCATGCTCAATCCACCGTCCCCGATAATGCAGTAGACCGGCCGTTCGGGATACGCAACCGCGGCAGCGATGGCATAGGGCAAACCGCATGCCATGGTCGCAAGATTGCCCGAGCAGCTGTGCATTTGGCCGCGCAATGCGGGCACATAACGGGCCCACCAGGTGGTGACGGTTCCGGAATCCGACGTGACGATTGCGTTAGACGGAATGCGCTTGCCAAGCTCCCAACCCACCACCTGGGGCTTCATCGGCCTGTCTTCCCGCGTCCCTCGTTCCTCCATCAGCTTCTGCCAATCTTCTTTCGCTTTTCGAGCCTTTTCCAGAAACGCTTTGTCGTGCTGGATCAATGAGGGAATGAGAGCGCGCAAACATGTTTTCGCATCTCCTACGAGAGCTACATCCGCTGGGTGACGCAGGCTAATGCGCTGCGGGTCCAAATCGATCTGAACACACTGGACCGATCCGGGCTCCGGAAGGAATTCTACGTAGGGAAACGATGAACCAATGATGAACAGCGTGTCGCAGCCTTCGATTGCGTCTTGCGACGGCTCCGTACCAAGCAAGCCTATTCCGCCCGTAGTATATGGACTATCGTCAGGAACGGCAGCCTTGCCCAGCAGTGCTTTGATGATTGGAGCGCCGAGAATCTCCGCCGTCTGTTCTAATTCATCGGTGGCATGTAGAGCCCCCTGACCGACAAGCATGGCGATCTTCTTGCCCCGATTCAGAATGTCCGCGGCATGCTCAAGATCGACCTGAGCAGGAAGATGCTCAGAGAATGCGGGCACAGCCGAAGTATGATGCGCTGGATTTCGTGAAGACCGGCCCTTCTTCATCTCCTGTACCTGCACATCGACGGGTACGGTGATGTGAGATACGCCTCGATTTGTGATCGCAGAACGGATGGCCAGATCGGCGACGCTCTCCATGTGGGCGCCGTTCATGACACGCTCGTTGTAAACGGCCACATCCATGAAAAGTTTGTCGAGCGCAACGTCTTGCTGCGTGAACGTGCCTATCAAATCGCTGTGCTGCAGACCGGTGATGGCCAAGACAGGAGCACAGTCCATTTTGGCGTCGTACAACCCGTTCAGCAGGTGGATGCCGCCCGGTCCTGATGTTGCAATGCAAACACCGAGCCTTCCAGTGAACTTTGCATAAGCGCAAGCCATGAAGGCAGCCGCCTCCTCATGGCGCACGTGAACGAAGCGAATCTTATCCTTCTGTTTACGGAGGGCCTCGAAGACTCCGTTGATTCCATCCCCGGGCAAGCCGAAAATTGTGTCGACTCCCCACTCCACCAGCCGTTCTACGAGCACATCCGATGCATTTGTCACAAGACGCTCCCTAGTGTGGTTCTTCAACAGGCGCCAAACATGAATTTGGAAGCACCATCCCCCGATGAAGTTTTCTAAAGAAACATCGGTCCACCGCCATAGTGGACTGGAGGTATTCGTCGCGCCCTTTAGCGCATCTCATCGCAAAGGAGTACGAATTATGCGAACTGGAAAAGCTCACAGTAGGGGGAAGAGGTGGGTCAAGGATGTGAAGACGGATTCAACCCATCCTCCTAAAAACCTCTTCACCAAAAGTGCGCCAACCATCGCCCGAACACTGGCTTCGAAGCAGGTGTCTCCCAAGGGACCAACCTCCGGCTTACGAATGCTGACTTACTTCATCAACCGAGCGGGTCGCGGATTGAGTGCGTCACGCAAGGAGGAGCTTAAGAAGGCAAAAATCCTACTCTCCAAACGAATACGGCAAGAGAAAGAACGTGCAGCATAGGAATCAGGAAGCGGCGTGAGAGCTAAGACTCCAGCCCATCGGTCATCGGTCTCTCCCCGACGTGTGGAACTCATGCCACTTTTGTCCCCGAAGCACGCTTCAGGATAGCCTTGGCACTCCGCGATCCCTCACGGGCGAGGATCTTGAAATCAATCTCTCGGACCTTTTGGTAGTTGACGAAGAAGTCCTCAATTTGTTTTAAGACGGCTGCTTCAAGGTCGGATAACTCTTCGACGCCTGCGTACAGAACAGACGCCTGAGCTACCGCGATGAGCCGGTCGTTCCGCTTTTCCTTTCCTTGCTCCGTCTGGTTGGCTTTGATCACACCGATAAGACGGCAATCGATTTGACACGCGGGAAATGTAGCTTCGTCGTTCAAAATAAGAACGTCGATAGGATCGCCATCTTCGCCCTTGGTCCCGGGGAGGAAGCCGAAATCGTACGGGAACATCATGCCCTCAGGCATGACCTTGGAGAGCTTCATCCGTCCAGTCTGCTGGTCGAACTTGTACTTGTTGTGGCTCCCCCGCGGTGTCTCGACAATGACCTGCTCGAACGCTGCGCCTTTTGATGTGATACTTTTTGGGCTCGTTCTTTTCACGCCGTGACTCCGAATCGGCGCGTCCTTGTGCGCAGATCGTGGACCTGCTCAGGCGAGGGTTGCTTCGGCATATTCCTAAGCGACTCGCGTAGCTTGCGAATAGGCATCTGGAGTTTGTCTGGATCCAAGGACATGCCTCTTGTGATGGTGAACTCCGGTCTAGGGTTTCCAGGCGTGCCGTGGACTATAACTTCGAAATGAGCAGGAATCGCTTGCTGGAACCGCTCCTACGGACGTAGGCGACGCGACACCAGTCTCGCTGTAGAGGTTGCATCCCTCAGAGGCACTAGCCGCTTACCGATGCGACCCCACGCGCCACGTAACGGGCCTTTCACGAGCGATTTCAGATGGGGCCAAAAGATTCTATGAGTTGCCATCTCACTCCAGCGTGATTGGCATCCCATTTTTGAAGGGCCCCCGCGGAGCGAGCGGCTGCCTCAGTTCGGAGGAACTCACTGGATTGGCGTGCCTCACGCGAGTTCTGGGAACTTTACCTTCGGTTATTTTTTTCCGTCCGAAGCCAATCGAGGAGTGAAATGAATTTCCTCGTACTTGCGACCGACTATGACGGCACCCTCGCGCGCGACGGCGTGGTACAGGAAAGCACTTTTCGGGGGTTAGAGAAATTGCGCGAGTCGGGTAGAAAAGCGGTGCTGATCACTGGACGTCAATTGGAAGACCTGCTGACAGTCTTGAAGCGACCGGATTTATTTGAGTGGATTGTCGCCGAGAATGGCGGTTTGCTCTATTGTCCCCGCACTCGGGAATCACGCCTGCTGGCTCAGCCCGTGCCCAGGTTCTTGCCCGACGTTCTTCGCGAACGAGGTGTTCACGACCTCGCGGCGGGTAAAACAATCGTTGCAACCTGGCGCCCAAGTGAATGCAATGTGCTTGAAACGTTGCGGGATCTTGGCCTCGATCGCCAGATTATCTTCAATAAGAACGCTGTGATGGTTTTGCCCACGGGTGTGAACAAGGCCAGTGGTCTCATTGCTGCCCTCGGCGAAATGAAGATCTCCGCACACAATGTGGTTGCGGTGGGCGATGCAGAAAACGATCTCCCCATGTTGACGCGATGCGAATGCGGCGTGGCTGTCGAAAACGCACTGCCTTCCGTCAAACAGGAGGCGGATCTGGTCACAAAAGCCGACCACGGTGCAGCCGTAGAAGAGCTGATCCAACATCTCCTACAAGACGATCTCGCCAGCCGAGTCCCGAATTTGCACTCGAATGGAATGCTGTTAGGCACTACGAGGGCCGAGCCAAAGCAGGCGGTCCTGCTGCCGACTCTTGGTCAGTCGATTTTGGTCGCTGGACCTTCCGGCAGCGGCAAATCTACTGTGATCACTGGATTGATAGAACGACTGGCAGGAGCCAAGTATCAATTCTGTCTCTTTGATCCGGAAGGAGACTACGACGGCTTTGAGCCCGCCATTAATTTTGGCAACCCCCACTACGCGCCGACCCCGGAAGAGGTCCTGGCGTTGTTGGAGCGGATGCATAGTGCGGTCGTTAATCTGCTTGGCGTATCACTCGAAGCTCGTCCAGCGTATGTTTCAGAGATCTTACGCAAGCTCGAAGACTTACGGGCTCGAAAAGGACGACCACACTGGACGATTGTCGATGAGGCACATCACATTTTTCCCGCAGACTGGCCCGCGGAGAGCGTCATTTTGCCGAGGCCACCGCAAAGTTCACTCATGATCACCGTGCATCCGCGGCACGTCAAAACAGAGGCTCTGGCGGCTATGGACATCGTGATTGCGGTGGGGAAAGACCCGCACGAAACGATTCGCGAAGTTTGCCGTTCTCTCAACGTCAATGAGCCGCAGCTTGACTCACTGACGCTAGATCGGTGGGAGGTCCTCGTCTGGTTTAGAAAGCGAGCCGGCAAGCCATTCGTCGTTACGGTTGAGCCAGGAAAGACAGAGCACAAGCGGCATATTCGGAAATACGCTGAGGGCGATATGCGAGACGCCAGCTTTCTGTTTCGCGGCCCGAAAGGAAGGCTTCAGCTCGCGGCGCACAATTTCAATACGTTCATTCGCATTGCAACTGGAGTGGACGACGAAACCTGGTCCTATCATCTTTGCCGCCACGATTACTCGCGATGGATCCGCAAGATCATCAAGGATGACGCTCTGGCTGAGCAGGTCGAGAGGATCGAGTTGGAGAATACTTCCGCGCAAGAAACCAGAAATAGCATCTTTGCCGCGATTCGGGCGAAGTATACCGCTCCCGAGTGACATCCTGGTTGCGTCGCCCAGAACATCAGACGACTGGTTCGTTTTTAGCCCCTGAGACAACATCTGCGGATTTGATCAGAGCTTTCCTAGACGTAATCTACTTAACTTGGTCTACAAGATCAGAAAGACCCGATCTTCAGTTAAAGATCGAAAATAGCGAACAACGTTTCACCACCGCGGCTCTGAAGAATCGGTAAAGCAACGTTGCAAACCCTAACACCGCGTCCGGTCCTGCCCTCGAAGACACCGTGGTGAGCATGTCCGTGTAAAGCCAAGGGCGGCGCCTCTCGGTCAAATGCTTGCTCCAGAAGGGTGCTGCCAAGAAAAGGGTAGATTGTTTCTGGCTCTCCGACGATCGTCGCTCGAATCGGTGAGTAGTGAGTGACGGCGACACGGGTAGGAGTCTTTAGCTGTTCCAATGCGTCATGCAGCTTTTTCGCTTCATCCCTGGAGGTCTGGACCAGATTCTTCAGAAGCGGCTCTCCAAACGGCATCAGTTGATGTGAACGATGCTCCTGCTTTCGCTCAGGCGCAGGTAGGACGGCTGCTGTTCGGATTCAGGCTGTGGGCGCATCGAGAGAAGTTGAGCAAAGGCAAGGCGTGTTCACTCCGAGTAGCCACTGTCGTCGTCCTCTTTGTCGTTCTCTTCTTCCTCGACATCGTCCTCGTCGTCTTCTTCGTCGTCTGGCTCTTCTCGAACGAGTACATCGTCATCAGCAATCGAGCGATCGAAGAGGGCTGCGTAAAGGTATTCTGGAAGTATTCCGCGCATGCCTAAGGGTACGCCGTTCGCAACCCCAGCGACAATGAGCTAGGAGCGCCGAGGGGCAGCAAGACGGCAGGAGTTCGAGCGGCAACAGCAGGAATATGAAGCCGCGCACACCTAGCCGGCCGGTGTTGTCTGCCCTGCTTCACCACCATGAATCGATGTTCCCGCGGCGGAAGGAACCGTGGTACGAGGCGAACGACGGCGACGAACCGAAATGAGCTGATGTACTAAGCGTCCGCTCCCCTCTGACACGAGCAATAGACTCCGGTCAGCGCCACAACATTTCCTGAGACATCTGCCCGTGCTTCGCAATCCGATTTACGGGGCTAGGTCGTGCTGCGGCTGTGTTGGCGGTGGCGCAGCATTGGGATCGACCACGCTCTGCGGTTCGAGAATTCGAAGCACTGCACCGTAAAGAGATGGGATGTCGATATGAGCGGCGGATCCATGCTGAACGACCACACTGCTTCCAATGGCGCGTCGATGATGACCTCCTGCTTGGATCTAAACGGTGGTCGCAATCCTGCCTCCAAATCGCCGGGTGGCTTCGCCGAGTCACGGGTCGACCACGGAGTAGCCATGCAGACGACAAATAGATCCCAATCGGCGTGAGCGACAAAATTGCCCCAAAGGGGGACGCGAGCTCATTTCCTAAGACGATGTTGTGTTCACCTTCCGCGCCATTTCGGCGGTCGCGTCTGGCACCCACAACTCTGTCTATTTTCGACCTCGCTCCGCTAACTCAGGTCGACTAACTCCGGCAGAGCTCAGTCTGAGCTTTCTGGATAAATAAAACAACACGCCTCAGCAGTTTGCGGCAAGCTATCCCTCCGCGGTTCGAATGTGTCTGGTGAGTTGCGCTTATGCCATCAACTGTGTTGGCCGGACGAGTCACTCCTTTAGAAAGTGGCTAAGCTCACGGCTATCTTCGAAGTCACCGTTCAATTCGGCCGAAGCATATTCATCATCGGAGGCGCCAAGCATTGAAACTCAACTGGCCGTATCGGAGTAATGCACGCTTCCAGAACCATCACGCCTCAAAGTCATGCGTTACCGTTCACCGGCACCGTGCGCGGTACCGCAACTCGCAGAGCAGCGTAAACCTATGCGTTTCGAGCAGCATCGCTTTCATCCTCCGACGCATCCCAGTGCACAGAGCCGAGATTGGTTGCTCCACAGGCGAGCGAGCTAGCCGGCGCTCAGGAGTTCCATATGTCCAAGAAATTTCTTCTTCCAATCTTGCTTGGAGCCGGTGCAGGGCTGGCTTTTCTGGGAGGTAAAGGGCGTTCGGCATTCGCAACCGGCGAGCACCGGCGCCGCATGGCACCAGAACGCGAGAAGTCCCGTCAAGCGGCGGATGAGGCGACGCGACGGTACCTCATGTACATCATCATGCCGGTCTGGTCGGCCGTCGGTTTTTTGGATTGGCTGTGGCACCGTCAGACCAAGATCGAGACGACCAGCGGAGTAAAAGAATCGATCATGCACCTGCTCATGATGGCGGAAGCAGGAGTACCCATCTTGACCGGATTGTTTCTGGAAATGAACGCTGGAGCTCTCGCTCTGATGAGCGCGGGCTGGGTGATGCATGAACTGACCGTGGCCTGGGACGTGAGCTATACCATCTCGCGCCGGAAGATCTATCCGCGAGAGCAGAACACTCACGGCTACATGCAGAGCATTCCCTTTGACGTTGTCGCCACGCTCGCCTGTCTCCATCCCCAGCAGTCTCTGGCGCTGCTTGGATTCGGTCCGGAGAAGGCTGATTTCAAGCTACGCTTGCGCAAGCCTCCGGTGCCGCTGAAAGACTTTGCGACAATCGTTGCGGGCATGGGCCTTGTATCTGGCCTACCCCACATTGAGGAACTCTGGCGCTGCTATCGTGCACAGCAAAGCGGAATAGCTGGACGCGATATTCCGGAATGTGCGCAAGAGCTCTACGCTTCTTAAGGAGCGGTCTAGCAAGTACCTGAACTTGTCAGAAAGCGTTTGAAATGTGAGGGAATAACGCAACTCATCGAGCTGAGGGATGCCATCTAAATTCCGTCAGCGGAGCGCGGGATGTTTTCGTCCCGCTTTAGTCAACTCCATGCCGTCGGCTTCTCCGGCACGTCGCTTTGCATCACTCTCTTACACTACTTTCTCCCGGGTCCAGTCGGAAATTTCTCAGAAAGACTGTTGATGATGTAGGAGGGTTCCTGGCCGCCTTTGCAGTCGGGACGACCGAATCCGCTCAAGCTCTTGCCATCTTGAAAGTCCAGAATCATGTTGTCGTTGTGAGCAGGACTGGGGCCCCATGGGAACAACATCCAAGTGCAACTCGTGGCGCACCTTCCATGCCTCGATGTGGTTGGTACAGGAGGTATCGCCGCTCAGCCCGACTCACCTATAATCTTTCCCTGAGCGTTATAGAGCAGCGGCCCTCCGCCAAAAACAATCATTCCACCAACCGCTTTGCCAATCATCGGATCCTTCGGAGTACCGAAACTGACGGGATCTCCAAACGCTGCGAGCGGATTTGGAGGAGCGCTGCTTGCCAGACTACCGGGCGCAACTACTAAACTGACGCTGATCGAAGCGCGACGCCAGAGATGTCGGCAAGCGCCCTACCAACGGTACACGAAGGTGCATGAATTACACCGAGGAGGCCACACTCACCTAGAGGTCGCGGAGAAGGTCGGCATCGGGAACTAAATCAAAGAGAGCAGCGGCCTCAAAGAAACGCAACGTGCGCCCAAAAAAGCACGCAGCCGCATAACCGCATGATTGTGTTTACCCTGCGACAGGCCACTAGTTGGCGTCAATTGGGTGGTGGCGAAAACTGGATGTACCGACGAATCCAACTACGCCACGATGTCTGCACGAGATACAGGATCTTTGCACCGAGGCTCCTTTCTTGGAGCTTCAAGTGCAGGCGGGCGAACAAGGATCGGTAGCGGCGCCGATATAGGATCGAGATGCGCCATGGGTCCGGGAAAGTAGAAACCATCGCAATCG
>DASYBJ010000219.1:0-5261 GCA_036500845.1 Acidobacteriaceae bacterium | reverse complement strand
TCGATGGTCGCTTCTCCAGTAGCGATACGCCCCGCGTCGACATCAATCAAATCTGACCATCGCTCGGCTAACGCGCTGCGCGATGCAACTTTGATGACCGGCGCCATCGCCAATCCATAGGGCGTACCCCGCCCAGTCGTGAAGACGTGCATATTCATTGATGCAGCCAGTTGCAAAGTGCCGCAGATGAAGTCGCTGGCCGGTGTCGCAGCGAAGATCAGGCCCTTCTTCGTCACGCGCTCTCCGGGTCCAAAAACGCCGGCTAGTCGACTGGTTCCAGCCTTGGCTGTCGATCCCAGGGCCTTCTCGACGATATTGTTCAGCCCCCCTCGCTTATTACCGGGAGTTGGATTCGCGCTTCGGTCCGCGGAGCCGCGCGCAAGATAAGCGTCATACCATGCCATCTCGCGGATCAGATCGCGCGCCACGGACTCGTTGATGGCCCGCGCGGTCAGAAGGTGAACGGCATCACGCACCTCTGTGACTTCAGAGAACATGACGGTCGCGCCAGCCCGTACCAGCAGATCGGCCGCATAACCTACGGCTGGATTCGCCGTGACTCCGGAGAATGCATCGCTGCCGCCGCATTGCAGCCCCACGATCAGATCTGCAGCAGGCCGGGTAACGCGCGTCCGGGCATTCAGTTGGCTCAATCGTTTCTCGGCTGCCTCGAGGATTGCCGCCACCATATCGCCAAAGCTCGTATGCTGCTCGTCCTGGAGTCGCACGACATAGGGGGCCTCGGAGAGTACCGGAAGCGAGCTTGCAGGAAGCAACTGCACTGGCTGCAATTTCTCGCAGCCCAGGCTCACTAGAAGGGTCGCTCCCCCCAGGTTAGGATTGAGGCTCAGATTGCGCAGCGTTCGTATGGGAATTTCAGAGCCCGGAGCGTCGATGGCGATGCCGCATCCATACGAGTGAGTAATCGCAATTACGTCGTCGACATTCGGATACCTCGGCAGGATCTCCGTCTTGATGCGCTTGACCGCGAAGTCTACAGTCGCCGCGACGCACTGGACAGTCGTGGTGATACCGAGGATGTTTTTAGTGCCTACTGAGCCGTCCTGATTGAGAAAGCCTTCAAACGTGTAGCCCTCCAGCGGGAGTAGTGGGCTGGGCACGGCAGTGGCCATCGGCAGCGACTCAAGGGATGGAGGCTCGGGCAAGCGCGTGACGCCCTCGTGTACCCAGCTTCCACGTCCGATCGCAGCGGCCGCATAGCCGATGGTGACGCCATAACGCACGATTGGCGCCCCCAGCGGCAAATCGACCAGCGCGACTTTATGTGCTTCCGGGATGTCCTCGGTCAACACCAGCCCGGAGTCGAACTGCGTTCCTTGGGGCAAGCCACCTTCGTTGACAACGATAGCGACATTATCCGCTGCATGAACCTTGATCGACAGAGGCCGCGTGATCGTCTTGCTCGGCATATCCGCACATTGTCTTACAAAGGCCTCGCTGTTGTCTTAAGGGATCCGCAGAACGGCCTGAGAACGGCAGAATGGTCTGAGAACGCCGGGGTCGATCTCAAAAACGCGAACTTAGTGGCCAACTTGCATCGGGGAAGTGGTCCGGTCCCCAAAGCCAATATCCATAGCCGTGTTCTTCGGAAACACGATATTTCGTCCGCGACCAAGAAAATTCGAATAGATCGACCGGCCGCCACCATATGCGCTCATCAGGATGGCTAGCGAGTGGGAGCGGACGGCCAGACCAATGGCGATCCCTATGAGCTTGAATGAGGTAGCCCCCCCGGCTGCTGGACCGGCATTGCCAACGTCGCGCTCGCCTCCGCTTCCGATCAGGGCGAGCCCGACCGACATGCCGGTAGAGATATATCGTGTCTTTGAATCCGAGGCCTTTGCGCCTCCCTCCGTATCGAGCTTCGCGTTATCTGCTTCGCCCGACTGGATGCCTTCAAGACTGGTTTCCACCCTCTGAACTGCTCCATCTGGAAGGACCAACTCGCGAAATGTGATGCGAAGCTGGCCATTGCGATGCCAAGAACGTGCCGGCCGCACCTGAAGTACCGTGCCTTTCAAGCGGCTTCCTTCGGGGAGAATGAGGTGGTCCCCTTCAAAGAGCGGCTGTGAAAGGATCGCGTCTACTTCCGCTTCCTTCTGTGTCGTTGCCGAATCGAGCGGGGTGACCAGCAGCGCGTGGACAAGACTACCCGGCGGGGGCTGCGTGCCGATGCTCGATGCGGTCTTAGGGGCCAACTGTTCGCTCCCGAAATCCAGCGGTTCTTGCAATTCGGCGAAGTAGAACGTGCCGGCATCGATGTATTGAGGACGAACGGGAAGCTGTGCGAGCCCCAATTTCTCAAGGCGATGCAGCTTGCCCGGCTGCTGCACTTGTTTCATCGCGTTTTGCCACTGTTGCTTGGCTTGATCCATTTTTTGAGATGCAGCGTCTTTGACAGTGTTTTTTTTGTCATGTCCCCCGGCACTGACCAGCCGGATCACTTGTCCAGAACCGGGGGTCACCACAGTGCTTAAGCGAATGTGTCTGCCATCGGCGAGCACGAGTTCGTTGAACGAAACCCCAATTTGACGAGTAGGCGTAAAGTCAGCGTTCAGAATTCCGAGCGTCCGGGCTTTGCCCGACACGCTTCCTATTTCGGAGATCTGGCCATTCACCCCGGTGCCGGCGGGAATGACGATGTGGTCAAAGGCATAGATGGGCTGTGCGAGCCGGCCCTGGATGGGCTGTCCGATCTTCTTGATGCGCACCTCTCGATCAAGAACAATCTGGAGAGGGGTGCCGCTGGGTACCACTAACGGGATGGTTCTAAGAACCGCAGCTTCATTTTGGGCAGGAGTTGAAGGTCGAGGCAGAGAAACATTCTGCCCATAAACGACACCCAGGTATGCAAAGACGAAAAAGAACCTGCAAGACTTACAGCGTAAAACCATTTAAGGGATCTCTCGGGGGGTGGGAAACGTACGTAAGCTACGGATCCAGTGATCTCATTCTGGATATACGTTGGCTGTACGCTCGTTTACTGAGCGGCCCTATTCGAAAATCAGCGACTTTCTTTCGCCGCATGGACCGTGAGTATCAGTTCCGATGAACTGATAGAGATCAGCTTGATTTCGGAGTAACAGCTTTGCATGTAAGCGGGTCAACTGCTTGCAAGCGTAACGATTGCGGCAACGGCTCTCCAAGTCGGTCATCCCGCTCCGTCAGCGTCCTGGGAGAAATCTGCCTTTGAGCCGCATTTCTCACCCACAGACGAGCAACAGCAGGGCTCGCGCAGTCAAATCTGAAGGTCTGATCTAAAGTAAAACCCACTCGAGGGTTCTAATCCCAACGAGCCATTCACCAAGAATGCAAAACCACGAATCTCTGAACCAGGCAAAGGTTCGCACTTTGCGCCAGTTCAGGGCCAGATTCTTTTCGCCGTATGCAATTCTCTTCCGAAACTTCTTCTCGAACGAAAAGACACTCCTGGTCCCTCTCCTGAGTTTACGTGAAATACTCTGTCTCTCTCATTATCCTCTTCCAACCTGAATAACAGCTGAATAATCCGGCCGCCGTTCGTGGCAGAGTGGTCAACCGTCTGCGCAGGGGATCTCTCCGGGATCGCGGACACGAACACTCCATTTACACTGAAAAAGATGACCAAGTCGTCCAAGGTCGACCTTGTCGGCGTGGGGCTGAATGCCACTGACACCGTTATCGCTCTCCCCACTTACCCCGCGCCCGGTTCCAAGGTTGAGTACCGGTCTGCCAATGTCTTGCCGGGAGGACAAGTCGCGACGACAGTGGTTGCCTGTCAACACTGGGGATTGCGTACTCGATATGTAGGGAAACTGGGAGACGACGACGCTGCGAGGCTTCATCGCGACGCGTTTGCCCACGCGGGCGTCGAGGCGCAGCTCATCACGGTTTCGGGAGGCGCCAGCCCGCAATCGATGATATTGGTTGACGGAGCTGGTGAGCGGACAGTCCTTTGTAGGCGTGATGAGCGGCTTGCCCTCCTGCCCGGCGATCTCGATCGCAACTGGATCGTGAATGCGCGAGCCCTCCACGTCGATGGTTTCGATACAGCGGCCGCAACCGTGGCCGCTAGCTGGGCACGTGGTGCAGGCGTCCCGGTAGTTGCCGATCTGGATGAGCTTTATCCAGGAGTGGAAGAGCTCCTCGAGAAGGTCGACTATCTCATCGTAAGTAGAGATTTTCCTTGCCGGCTTATGGCAGAAAATGATTTAGAGGAAGCGTTGTTTCGAATGCAGCTTCGCTATCGATCACGCCTCACGGCCGCAACGTTGGGGCAGGATGGCGTGCTAGCGTGGGACGGGAAGCAGTTTCACCACAGCTCCGCGTATTGTGTGCCAGTAGTGGACACAACCGGAGCTGGAGATATCTTCCACGCCGGATTTATCTACGGATTACTTCAGAACTGGACCCTCCAGCGGCAACTCGATTTCGCTTGCGCTGCTGCTGCGTTGAACTGCATGGCAGTCGGGGCTAGGGGCGGCATTCAGAAGCTTGAGACAATCGAAAAGCTAATGGCCACCGGCTCTCGTTATCCCGCGGCTTATTGCCTATCCAGCTCCGATGATCCGTTTCGTGGAGTGGCGCGGCAGCCGCAACAGAGAGTCGTTGAAGGTTCAGTGGGTCATCGCGTAGATCACGTAATTCACGCCGATACGGATCCCCAGATCCGAAAACTTTAAAGGATACCGCGGGTTGTTTGACCACTCCCATGAATCTCCGATATCCGAATTCAATGAGATGGCCACCATGACCCGGCCCTTATCGTCATAAATTCCCTCCCAGCGCGGGATCTTGCCGTCTTTCTTGTAGCCGGTGCCCAAGTGCTCCGCGCCCGGGATCTGATAACGATCATCCAGATCGAAGACAGTATGGAAAATCGGGTCGCTATTCGGGATATCGACGATGGGGCGGTCCGGAAAAACCATCTTCATGGTGTTTTCGAAATAGGCCTGTTCCTCGGATCCATGGAAATCGTCAGCCATAAAGAAGCCACCGCGAAGCAGGTAGTCGCGAAGCTTCTTTGCTTGCGGCTCCGTGAGGCCCCACTCGCCCACCTGGACCGCGTAAAGCCAAGGCCAGTTGTAAATCTCATCGCCATCGTCGAGGTTCACCGGCTGCTCTACGGATCGGGCGTCGACACGGGTCAAACGCCGCACCGCCTGCGCGAATGCGCGGTCCGCGCGAGGATAGTCCTGTGTCCAGAGAGAGAGACCCTCTCGCCAGTCGCCGTCGAATCTGCCGCGATAACCGTCCAGAGG
>DASYBJ010000218.1:0-5616 GCA_036500845.1 Acidobacteriaceae bacterium | reverse complement strand
GAGTTCGTAGTCGGGAAAGAGCGCGCCGGGTACCATATCGGATCGCATAATTACGAAGGCTCCTTTCGCAGTGTGGCTTAGGTTGAAATCGCAATGTTCGGAGTTTTGATCATAAATCGACTTCGAGCTTGATTGACGTTTCTCCCTTCCTTCCCTTCCTTAGGGCGCAACGCTGTCGCGATTCCCAAACAAAGCGGAGCTTGGCTTTGACCTTCCCAAACTGCTCCCACTAAGGCCCGAAAAAAGCAGATCCCTCGGCTTCGCTCGGACAGTCCTCGCACCAAGGGATGAGATCAGTTCGCTTACGCGCGCTCGTGCAAGCGCGCCCGAAACGCTGCAACCTTGGCCCTGTTGCCGCAGACGGCGGGGCTGCACCATCGCCTGCGATGCGCCTTTGTTCGGTCGTAGAACCACAACACACACTTGTCCCCCTCGCAATGTCGAATAAGCCCAAAGTCCCCATTCGCCAGGAGGTCCGCCACAGATTCGGCGATCGGAGCGAAAAACTCTTCGACAGTTCGACCGCTATAGACTCTCTTTGAGGACTCTTTCACCGATGGGCACGATCTCCGACGCGAAAGACATCGCCGACGCTGTGGTTTATCTAACGGAAGCTCGTAACGTCACTGGGGAGGTGCTGCACGTGGACGGCGGTGCGCACGTAGGCCGGTGGTGAGCACGAAGGGTTCGGAGCCGGGCAGTCCAGAGCGCCGGTTGCAGGACCTTGGCATTCAGCTCCCAGCTGCTCCGACGCCGTTTGGCCCTTACGTCGAGACGCTACAGACGGGCAATCTGCTCTTTTTTAGTGGGATGCTCCCAGTCGTGGATCACAAGCCAAAGTATGTTGGCCGGCTCGGAAAAGAACTCGATGTCGAAGCTGGACGAGATGCCGCCTACACTGCGGCCTTGAGCGTCCTCGCTGCGGCCAAAAAGCATTTGGGCTCGCTCGATCGAGTGACTCGCGTCGTCCGGCTCGGAGTGTTCATAGCAACCTCCGGGGACTTCTTCGACCAGCCCAAGGTCGCGGACGCGGTTTCGGACCTATTTCGAGATGTCTTTGGCATCGATAAGATGGCGGTTCGGCTGGTCATTGGCGTTGCCAGCCTCCCCTTCGGGATGCCGATAGAACTCGATGTCATCTTCGAGGTCGCAGAGTAGCAGAAGCATGCAGAACGCGTGTCAGCCGGCGAGATCAGAGATGTATGGATACGACGAAATGGATACGTCGGACCCAGGCGACCCTCGTGGTCGTGCTCGCCGCCAGCTTAGGCACGGATGCCCAGAGAGAGGACAAGCAATGGAACAGCAGGTGTTTTATCGCACAGTGACGGTCGACGGACTCTCCATCTTCTACAGAGAAGCGGGACCGAAAGACGCTCCTCCCATTCTTTTATTACACGGTCTTCCTTCGTCGTCGCGGATGTTTCAGCCGCTGCTGACACGGCTTGCAGACAACTACCATCTGGTTGCGCCCGACTATCCGGGCTACGGACATAGCGACTGGCCCGACCCGAAGCAGTTCGATTACACCTTCGACCACATCGCTTCCGTGATGGACGACTTCACTCAAGCGCTGGATTTGTCACACTACACACTTTATATGCAGGACTACGGTGGGCCGGTTGGCTTTCGAATGGCGTTGGCACACCCGGAGCGGGTGCAGGCTCTCATCGTGCAGGATGCGGTCGCACACAACGAAGGTCTTGGAGCGAACTGGGCAACAAGGCGGGCGTTCTGGGCTGACCGGCCTGCTCATGAAGAAGCGTTGCGCAAAAACCTGCTGTCGCTTGCAACCACGAAGACGCGCCATATCGGAGACGACAAGAAGGTCGAGCTTTATGACCCAGATCTTTGGACCGATGAGTACGCATTTCTGAACGCGCCAGGCCAGGCGCAGATTCAAAGCGATCTCTTCTATGACTACCGCACGAACGTCGACGCCTATCCAAAGTGGCAAGCATGGCTACAGAAGACACAGCCAAGGCTTTTGGTCCTCTGGGGCAAGCACGATCTCTCGTTCGATCTCGATGAACCGGAACGCTATCGCAAAGACGTACCGAACGCGGGCGTCTACGTACTCGACGCGGGACACTTCGCGCTTGATACCAAAGCAGAAGAGATTGCGGGGCTCGTACGTGAGTTCATGAAGGCGCAGAAGTAGACAGCGCCGTTTGGCGCTTTTGCCAAGGCACTGCAAGGCGGCACTGACGGCTTTTAATGTCAATGTTCCTGCTCATCGTTTGTTGAGTGCTCTGTATAACTCGCCACGTCAGGCTTGATCGTGAGTTGTCCATAAGAAGCCGGATCAGTACTGTGGAATGACCGTGTGGCGAGGAACGTGTGGGCTCCCCGTGGCCGGCAACCCGTCTATCGAAACCTGCCATGCACCAGAGGTCAGAGGATCCTGACAGGATCAGCGCATACGCGCCTTTATGGCGATCTGCGCAAAACGTTCTACTATGGGCCGCGAATCCCCTACCACGCGCGCCAATTCGATGTCGCTGACGACCTTCGCGCCTCGCAATGGAATACAGACTACTTCGGGCGAAGCAATCCGCCCCACACAGGCCGGTGCCACCGACACTCCAAGCCCAGCTCCGACCAAGCGGAGAATCGTTAGCCAGTTAGAGGCCTCCTGCACTATCTGCGGTCGAAACCCGTGCTCTTCGAACAGCATCAGTGGCTTCTCAAAGGCGCGCCCGCCCGCAGTTCGCGGATAATAAACGAATGGATCATTGCGCAACATTCCCGGAGAAATGCTCTTTTTCCCTGCGCACGCATGGGTCACCGCAAGCACCGCAACATAGGGCTCAGAGAAGAGCGTCGTCACGTTCAGCATCTCGACGGCATCGCCATCTCGCAAAATGCCTGCATCGAGTGTCCCGCTCTCCAAACCCTCAGCGACTCGCGCCGTAAACGATTCATGTAGGTGCAGATGCACCCTGGGATAAGCCTCGCGATAGGCTCTGAAGATTCCAGGCAGGGTGGTCAGCATCGCGGAGCCGACGAATCCTATATTCAGCGATCCGACCTCACCCTGGCCGATACTTCGCGTCTCTTCTATGTCGCGCTGGACATTGCGTAATGTCCGGCGTGCCCGTTCCAGGAAAGCCTCTCCGGCGCTGGTCAACTTCACAGAGCGCGAAGTACGCACAAAAAGTGCATATCCGAGAATATCTTCCAGTCTGCGAATCTGCTGGGAAAGCGGGGGTTGGGACAAATGCAGCCGCTCCGCCGCGCGACCGAAGTGTAACTCCTCAGCAACTGCTACAAAGTAGCGAAGGTGCCGGAGTTCCATATCGTGATCCATACCTTTCAAATCATAATCATGTTGAACAAGATATTGGACGTCATAAAACCAGGCGAGCACACTATTCTTTAGAGGTTGTCCCATGCTCGGCAATACAGCAAGCTCGGTGGCTAATGAAAAGCCTTTTTCCCTACCGGTGGCGATTGAGATTCGGCAGCTCCTTCCTGGCGACGACGCTACAGCATTCCGCACTCTAAATGAAGAATGGATCAGCCGGCACTTCACCCTTGAGGCTAAAGATCTAGAGACCCTCGGCGATCCGGAAAATTCGATCCTTCGCAAAGGCGGCTACATCTTCATGGTTCATGCCGAGGCCGAACCGGTCGGCTGTGTGGCGCTCATTCCCATGAGTCATGGCGTCTACGAACTTTCAAAGATGGCGATTTCTCCGCATCTGCGCGGCCAGGGAATCGGCCGCCGTCTGTTGCAGCACGCGATCGCCCAGGCGAGGCTGATCGGCGCGAGATCCTTGTTCCTGGGCAGCAGCACCAAGCTTCCAAACGCCGTTCACCTTTACGAGTCGGTCGGCTTCCGTCACGTGAAGCCCGAAACACTGCCACCGATGCCCTACACTCGCGCCAACGTATTTATGGAAATGGTGCTTTAGGGCCTGTTAACACTATTTAGGGCGAACAGCGTTGCGAGCGAAAACCAAGCCCGGCGAGGCGGGGGCCGAAGGCTTTGCTGGCTACAAGGTCTAGGCTGATAAGAAGAATAGCTTGGTTGTTCGCCGCAAGGCTTCGTCTTTCGCCGCAAGGCTTCGTCTTTCGCCGCGAAGCTAGGGGGACGGGGCCAATTTTCCCGGCCTCGTTGTCGCTCGTTGCTCGAAAATACCCGATATTCGTCGCTTCTAATCTTCCAGGGCTGCGCGGTACTGCCGCTCTCGCCCTCTTGCTCCGCTCGCCCTTCCCAGGCTCGCTTCGCAATTCACCCTAGTGTTAAGAGGCCCTGACACACTGGGAATTCTTCCGTGCATCGGCGGGTGGCCAGGCAAGCAGGACCACGAATTTTCGGATCAAGTTGTGAGCCTGTCTAGGTGTCGACACAATGATGGGATCTCGTCATTCAACCCTTACGTGACATTCGCAAATCCTATCTGTTCTTTAGCTAACTTCTTTATCCTCAGCCGCTAACCACTTCTCGCGTTCAAGCGCCGCGCCTTGGCACGCAAATTGCATTTACACATGGCGGGCAGCAATAAAGATCCGAGGCGCGCTGTGGTGATGTTCCGGTTGGACTATCTATCTTGTTTTCTCACCGTCGTTGCGACGATCCTGGTCGGAAGAAAGATGTGGACCGGTCTTGTTGTTTCGGGCATCAACAGTCTCATCGTCTGTGTGATCGGGTTGCACACGTCGCAGTATGGGTTTATCCCTGCGAATGTTTTTTGCATTTGCATGAACGCATGCAGTCTTCGGGCATGGTTAAAGGAGCGGAAAGATCCATCCGAATCGACGACTGACGGAAGCAGCGAACTGGCCGCTGGCTGCAAACGAATGAGCACCTCTAAAAAGGGAGCCACGCGACGCTTCATAAATTCTTTCAGAATCCTCAGCGAAGGAAGGCTCGGGAAGTCGATCTCATCTCTCGCTGTGAAAGGCGCGTGGCCCTTCGCACCAACACCGCTTCGCACCAACGCAAACGTCGTGGTACCCCACCCGTGTCGCAGTTTCATCGCGGCAAGGTTGGCTGTCCACAAATCTCAACGGTCCTTTCCCGGTTTCCCAGCCATCAGAGTTACTTCCGCATCGCCCACCACTCACCCGGAATCCAATTAGTTCTTGTTGCCGAAGATCGGCGCGGAAGCCCCCAAGCTTGAAGCGAGCACCATGCTGTCTTACCTAGACAACCATCACGATTCGACAACTCTCAGCCACATGCACACCAATCGAGATCGACTAGACTCGAAGTATCGACCCTCATGCAAGAAGCGGCGAAAAATCTACTCCTGGTTCTCGTAGCGCTCTTCCCGATCGTAGACCCGCTGGGAGGCAGCGCCTTCTTTCTGGCGCTGACCAGGGAATACCCACCGGAAGCGCGAAAGGCTTTGTCCTGGCGGATTGCCGTCAACAGTTTTTTCTTGCTGGTTGCGACGTATTTTGTCGGGACTTACGTGCTCGCCTTTTTTGGGATTTCGCTGCCGGTGGTGCAAGTCGGCGGAGGTCTGATTGTCATTGCGACAGGATGGACGCTGCTGAGGCAGCGAGACGACGAAAAACAGGAGGTACAGAAAACCGTCCAGCCGCAGGACACATTCCGCAGGGCCTTCTATCCCTTGACATTGCCACTAACCGTAGGCCCTGGAT
>DASYBJ010000217.1:0-4203 GCA_036500845.1 Acidobacteriaceae bacterium | reverse complement strand
GAGACCATCTCCGTCAAGGAGGTGTTACTTTCCTCCGTTGTTCTGGTTGTGCTCGGCGCACTTCTGGTGAAACTTCTCACGCACTATCCTTACTACGACTGCTGTTTTCAGCAAATCAGCGCTGGAGTCCGTCACTGGGACTTCCGGGGGCTAGGTCCCACACAACCCAAAGAATTTTGGGGCTTCTCGTATCTGGCAGCGCTGGTCGCGGCAGTCACGCGTTTGCCTGATATCTATGCCATCGTCGTCGTTTCCTCCAGCATGTTTGTGCTCGCGAATTATCTTTGTTCTCAGCTGTGGGGCCCGTTGGTCGCTATATGGTTTGTGGTGATCGACTGGTGGTACATCGATGGCGCTGTAGAAGGATTAACCGAACCTTTATTTGTGGCGCTCGTGTTGGCCTCGTTTCTAGCCATTCGGAAGGAGAAGTGGGCACTTGCTGCGCTATTGGCCGCGGGCGCCACGGTGGTGAGACCAGCCGGAATTTTCGCGCTAGCGGCTCTCGGAATCTTGCTGCTCATGCGCAAAAATTTCCGGCAATTGGCCATAGCGGTGGCAATTGCGCTCGTGGTCGGCGTCGCTTATCTGATTCCGATGAAACTAATTTATGGCGACCTGCTGGCCAACGTGCATGGCTATCACAGAGAAGACTGGAGCGGTTCCTTCCCAGTGAGCATCCCGCTGCTGCCGGTCATCAGAGGAGCCTTTATGAGCCACCGCTGGTGGCTCCAGATTCTCATCGCCGCTTGGGTGCTGTTCACCGTAGCAGGCCTGATCAAGATGGCTGTCGATAAACGGTTCTGGAGTTATGCAAAACAATATCCCGCAGAGGCTTTCTTCGCAGGCTTTTTTGCTCTGTTTCTGCTTTCCTACAATGTGCCGTATTGGAGTTGGCTGCACTTTCCACGGTTTGTCATTCCACTCGTGCCATTCCTGATCTTGGTGTTCATCGACCGCTTTCCCAGGGACCGCCGGATTATCTGGGCCGTTGGCTTGTTCAACGTCGCGGTAGGTGTCTGGTGGAAAGTGCGTCCCTAGACGCTGCAAATTGGCATGGTGCGCCAGTCTTTAGCCTCCGGCGAATGCCTTGCGTGTTCCGCTCCTAGTCCCGAATTACCGCATAACGGCCTTAGGGGGTTGCGAAGACGTGATTGAACGGCTCTAGGTTCTGTAATTTAGCCTACGGCGCCTGGAATCTGTTTACAACGCCTCATTGTCATGCCGGCCGCAGCGAATCCTTACTTTGTCATCCCGAGAGGATGTGACTTTATTCGATTTTTGCGCCTTTTTGGGCGTCTAAGCTCTTTATTTTCAGTATCTGTTTTTGTGCTAAATCAAAAAAGTCACACGCTCCGAGCGCAGTCGAGGGATCTGCTGTTTTGTCCGGCGTAAAGAATTTTCACTTCGCGTGGAATTCCTCACCATCGGGAATATCGCTCAATGACAACATACGCAAATTATCGATGGCGGCGTGTTTTTAAACGTGGTCAGTTTGCATGCATCTAATAAAGTATGGGCGTGTCCTCTCTTCCGATACTTAGCAGGGTGACATCGGTGTATTTTTGCGGGTTCAACAGCCGTGCCGAAGCAGCCAGTTTTCCTCAAAAGAGGCTTTCCACTCTTTCCACGCGGAAATCGCTCGTTACCGAGGGGACTTTCCGCGCTTACCGCGCTTTTCGCGCACTATTCTCCTCCAACCGGTGCACCGGCTCTGGGCGACGATGACAGTGAAGCACAGCATCCTGACCTGCAGCCGCTAGTGACCTGTCGCAGTGACTTCGTTAAAACACAGGGTCGTAGATCTTTGCGTATCGAGCAAAAGATTCGGTCGCTTCCACAATATCTCCTTGCACTCGACACGCAATTACTTATGACGTTCCGTTTAATAGTTCCTTACGACGGGCAGCCAGTTGTTGCCCGACCACCCCGTTCGGGTCTTCGTGATTGGCGATTGCAGTTTCCACATCCTCCGCCAGCTACGTCCAATCGCGGTTCGCTTGCTCCTGCACTTCAGGTGACCAGCGCCTCTTCAAATCGAGCAACTGCTCCTCGGTGTAGTACTTCCTCATCGATTCTTTTCTCGTCTGCAATTGAATCACCTCGATGATTTTCCGGAAGGACTCCCAGTCGTGCTCTTCTCCCGAAGCAACAATCTGCTCAGCTCGCTCGATATTTGATTGAGGGGAAAGCCAATGAACTTCAGCGATACGATCTGTTCCAGACGAACAAGGTCCCGATCGGAATACAGGCGATAGCCTGCGGATGTGCGCCCGCTTGGTTCGAGCAACCCGAGCCGGTCGTAATGATGTAGAGCCCGAACCGTAACACCTGCGCGTCTGGCGAATTCGTGAGGCTGATAAGTTCTGCTCACGCGGCTTTCCTCCTCATCTGAGGTTTACGATCTGACGGTGCGTCAGGGTCAAGAGCATTTTATTCTGGCAACAATGCGATCTGCTTCTAGCGAATTTATGCAACTGGCAATCCGAAACGCTACGGCCGCGGACGTTCCGATTCTTGATGGATTGATCCGCGCGTCTGTCCGGGGGCTCCAGAGTCAGGACTATACGGCTGCTCAGATGGAGCGCGCGCTCGAGGTCGTCTTCGGCGTGGACAGTCAACTCATTGCCGATGGGACCTATTTCGTGGCTACAGTCTCTTCGGTCGCTTCCTCGAGCCTTGAAGACTCCCGCATTCCAGAGGCTCAAGCGCTCATCGTAGGCTGTGGTGGATGGAGCAAGCGCAGAACGCTTTATGGAGGCGACAGGTGGGCTCTTCGTGAAGACGGGCTGCTCGATCCAAATAAGGATGCTGCGAAGATTCGTGCCTTTTTCGTGCATCCCGATTGGGCCCGCCGGGGAATCGGCAGCCGGCTCCTGGAAAACTGCGAAGATGCCGCGATCACTGCTGGATTTCGCCGGCTGGAAATGGGTTCGACGCTCACAGGAGTACCGCTCTACCGGGCGAGAGGTTACATTGCGCTCGAACGCAGCGAGGTGCCTTTGGGGAACGGGCTTTCTCTTCCGATTGTGCGCATGGAAAAGTGCGTACTAGGTGAAAGAATCAAATGACCAAACGTTTCTTAACAGCGCTGATAGACAAACCTCTAGAACCCAAACTCCTGCATTCAAAGTTATGAGCATTCGCAAAAGGGCCCAAGGAATTCCAATTTGGGCTGTCTCCCTCTGTACTATTTCGGGGCTTCTGCTGGGGACTACGCCGGCCGGACTCGCTCGTCCACGCCCGCTGCTCTCATCCGTACCGCCGTGCAAAGGCATCACATTTTCAGCGAGCTTTCTTGCCGACACTGGAGAAGGTTCTCGATTTCAATTCACGTTGGCCAACAATACTGAACGGGAGATTCGCTTGATCGAGCCCGTCCCCTCGAGCGCTCATTGGTATGCGCTTACCCACGGTAGATGGCTCTGGCGTGCATCGAATGGATCTGGCGGAGGATTGTTTGATCCGATGAACGAACGCGGCCGGCTGGTTATCTTTAAAATTCCGCTAGAGCGCACCCCGGGGAAATCTTTCACCGTCCAACCACATCAGTCCAGGAGGTGGGTCGAAAGCGAGCAGGAGAACCCCGTTCTCGAGTACAGGCCGGGTTGTGCTCGTTGCTCGTATCCCGAGGAATACGAGTATCACGTGATCTTTGCATATGCCTATCTCCCCCAACACAAGCAGGATGAAGATGGATTGCTGGCCTGTGGCATTCGCTCGAAGCCTGTTCCAATGCCACCCAAGCCGCATACGGATGGGAACGCAGTCGGGCGCTGATATTCATCGAAACGCACCAGCAGCGTTTGTCCATTCGATTCAAAAATGGCAGCAACACTGGAGAGGTGTTCAGTGTTCGATCTAGTAGTAGTGGAGGAAATGCTCCGATGAAACAACCGATTTGGCGATTGGTACTAAGTGGTGTCTTGGCCGCAGGCCTTGTATCCTGCGGCGCTCTAGCCTTTGCACAGGAACCAGGTTCCGCTCCGGAAAGCTCGGTGCCAGGTCAAGGTGGCGGCGGCGGCATGGGCCGTCGCGGAATGATGATGGATCCGGATGAACAGTTGGCGCGGCTGACCAAACGCTATAATCTGTCCGCCGATCAGCAAAGCCAAGTGAAGCCAATTCTGGTGGACACGCAGAAGCAGATGCAGGCTCTGCACGGCGACTCGTCCCTCTCGCGTGAGGACCGTATGGCGAAGATGC
>DASYBJ010000216.1:0-9191 GCA_036500845.1 Acidobacteriaceae bacterium | reverse complement strand
GGGATCGGGCGCACCATGCCAGTCCTCGATGCGGCGGTAGATTTGCAAAACGGATTCATAGTTCCATGCGGGGTCCCCGGCCTCCGAAGCAAAAAAATCCCAGTCGCTCTTATGTCCGCGAGCCCATAACATCACGTTAATTCCTTTGAGGATCTGGTCCAAGATCCAAAGAGCAATCTGTATGCGGGAATTCCTTGGGCTTGAGCCTCCGCCAAGAACCTTCCCCACCCACAAAGGGATCGACCTGCCATTGAGCTGCGGATTTGGTTGCGCTTGAAGACTCCAGTCTCGTTCGCTCCCAAGATTCAGATGCAATTGAATCGCCTCCATCGCAGCTGGCAAGTCGTCATCGCCGCCTGCTTCAAGCAGGAGGACGTTGACTTCGGGGTTCTCCGCGAGCCGGCGCGCCACCACGGAACCCGAACTGCCGGATCCGCAAACAATAAAGTCGTACTGTGATTTTACTTCTGAAGTTAGCCTTGCCTGGTTACTTCGCACTCGCTCTAGAAACGCTGCTGACATGTTGTCTCATTAGACATTTCAATGATTCTTTCTGTGCTCTGCTTTTCAATCGAGTCTTCCTAAGTCTTCCCTCGAAGTGCGCCGTTAAAGCAGTACGCCACGAGGTCAGGCCGTCGTAGTAGTCCGCTCAGTCAGTAATCTTCGATAAAGTCACAATGAGACTTCAGTTCACTCGCAAGCTCTTTCTGATTGAGCCGTACTCGGTCCCCGAGCTTCTCTTGATTCGCGCCGATCCGGGTTGCGGCTTCCGCCTGATTGTTTCCCCTGTTTCCGCCATCTTGATTGATAGTCTATTCCCCGCAACCTTTCCATTCAGTAGTTACTTGTGTGTGGCGTCTTCTACCACCGGACATCTTGCAATGACGCAGCTACACGCCACTCTTAGCTTCAAGAGTATAGGGATGCAGACGGCATATGTCTTCTGACATAGTATGGTGTTTCGGAGATTGTGCCATGATATCGCTACTCTGATCTGAACCCACCTACTGGCGAATCTTGAAACCCACCCGCCGGATCTCGTCCTAGGAGCCTGTCCAAGTCATCATTTTGTAAATGATATGTCAGTAGTTACTCGTGATTTGAAATTTCATTGGACAGCGGAGACCATAAGTTATTAGTAAAACAGAACATAGACACTTCATAAGGAAAGGCCAGAGGTTCAGGTTAGTTGGGAATAGGAATGCGCTGCAATTGTTCCCTCAGCAGAAGATCTATATAAGACCTATATAAGATCTATATTCACAGGGAGAAATACGTCATGGATTGCACAGCTGGCACAGGCAGTTTCGCATCAACTCCGGTCACAAACATAACCGACCTCAGAGGTGATCTTAGTTGGACTGAGGTCCAATGCTCGAGGGTTCTTTTAGTCCGCGTTCTTGATTGGTACTTGGTCAATCTTACGATCTGCGCCGAGCTCGATTCGACCGTGGCGACGGCCGTCGAAAATGTGGGCAGCTTTACGGCATCACCGCAAACTCTGGTAGGGCCACGCATGGTTGCGCGGGTCTTGACAGCAGCCCTTTCGCGTCGCGTGGCTGGAAATCGGGCGGTGCGATTAGACGCTGCCGATAAAGGTGCCTTCTGAAACGCTTTCGCACATACTGAACAGGCTGCAAGGGCTATGCTTGCGGTTCGATAGCACAAGCCCTTCGCTCTCACGAGAATTGCAGCTCCTGGTTCTTAAGGAGCAGCTCTACTATGAGCAACTCCAACTGGTTGATCCGTGACAATCAGCTTCTCACATTTCGTTCTAATTGAAGATCGGTCCGGTATTTTTGTAGCACTATCTCTGAAACGCCACCTTATTTCAGAAGACGTATGCCGTTCGCATCCCTGATCCTGAAGTTAGTAGTGGCAGGTTGCGCCATTTCAGAAGGAGTAGTTAGATGCGATCGTAGCGAAGGTCCTGCCATTAATTCCAGTTGGGTGTTTTGGGCGTCCCGGGGAGAGCGCCGAAACTGTGCTCTTCCTAGCACGGCTTCGTCCCCAGACAACAAGTGGAAGATTTGGCAAACCGTTTTGCCATGAAGGAACGTGGAAAGCCGTGTTGAATTAGATCTGTCTCCCGCGATCCTTTCGATACGCGCAACCAGCTTTCGTTTTTCTTTGTCAATATGGCTGAGTCACCCGTCGATGTAACTACACGGGGCCTTTACGAATCCGGGAGGCGGCGTGCTAAATGTTGCGGCGATATTCCAGCGGTGTAACACCAAGCTGCTTCCGGAATACATCGTTCATGTGAGTCTGGCTGGAGAAACCACACCTAACCGCGATGTCAGCGAGCAACATCTTGGATTGCCGCAACAATTGCTGCGCAGTGCTGAGCCGCCTCTCCAGTACGTATTGGTGGGGCGTCAGCCCGGTGGCTGCACGAAACATGCGAAGGAAGTGCACTCGGCTGTAGCCGCTCTCTTTCGCGAGGGATACAAGCGAGAGTTCTGTGTGCAGTTCGGCATCGATCCGATCCAATATTCTGCGGAGTATCCTCGGCGGCAAGGGCTTAACCGAAGAATGCTGTATATCCTCCGATCGGCTCTCATAGAGCAGGAATCGCATCGCCAGTGCGTGCGCCAGCGTCTCAGAGTAGAGCGCGTAAGGCTGGGACTCTGCCTCGAGATCATGGATTATCAAGCTAAGGAGTCCTTCGATGGATGCATCACGAACATTGAGCTGAAAGCTACTACCTTCGTTAGGCCGACGATCCATCTCCAGAGCGATCTCACCAACGAAGTTCTTCTCTAACGTACAGGCAATTAGAGTAGAGGGAGTAAGGACGCGAACATCAGGAGCCGGCCCTGCAGGCAGGATCGTTAGTGATCCACGCTCTTTCAGATGCCGAACCCAGTTTCCAGTCGCGCCACGACGTTCCGCCGGCGCACGTGACTGACAAATCTGCGCGATGACATGCCTGTCGGCCCATTCTTTGGGAAATTCCCCGAGATAATTCTGATACCTCTGGAGCTGAAACTTCTGTCCGGGTATGGATGCATTCGTTAGAACGGTTTCGGGAGCACGGTTAGAACCTGAAGAGGTTATTCCATGGAATTCCTCATTGGTAATGCGGTTAGCCCCAATGTCGTGACGGTTGTGTAGCCGCAGCTTGCAAGATTCCCGTAAATCCATAGTTCTCTATTCAGGAAAGACTTCCTGTATCCTCACGGTACAGAGAACTCGCCGGCACCGCCGTCAAGAACTGTGTGCTCTCTGTATGGATTTGTATAGATCAACCGACGAACACAACAACCCGCTCGTGAAACTTCCATTGAAGTGATGGTCCAAAACACGACGAACTGACCTGCGTAAGTTTAGGATGTAAACTCGCCTTGCCCTTGTCAGGCCCTTTTCCCGTTTGCTGAACGCCTCGTCCGTAGAGTTCGGGGTGGAGGCTATCAGGATGGTCAGAGGGCCAAGGATTGGGACGGCCGCAAACATAATGTGCCGGCCTGTCTTGCAACTCAGCAGAAAGTTCCACAGTAGCGCTAACATCCGCTTCATCTATGAATACGGGATGCAGATGGCATACGTCTTCGGAAATAGTTTGGTGTTTCGGAGATTGTGCCATGATTTCGCTACTCTGATTTGGCCCCACCTGCTGGCGAATGTTGGCCCCACCCGGAGGCCTCTGATCTGCTGAATCTGGAGCGTCAATGGATTGGAGATCCAAGGGGTGGAACTATTCGAGCTTGTTCACACGAGGGAATATCTGAAAAACAATTATTTGTACCGCATGGGCGCCGCCGTGATGGCCATCTATGGCAACTCTAAAGCTGGAAGCGATGTATCCAATTTACGCGTCGCAGCAACTCTGTCGGTGGGGTGGCCCAGGTCTCGCTCTTGAGACCTGGGTGTGTTTTGCAAAGTTGGACCTATTAAGCGGGATGGTTGTAGGTCTGGTACGTGGTGATGCCGGAGCGTATTCATCTGCTTGTCAGTGAACCTCGCGAAGCCACGGCCTTAGCGCTTCCTGCGTCCCAGATGTTAAAGAGGACAAGCGGCTTTCCGGGTATATTTTTTCTCCTGATGGCAGACCAAGTATGAAATGCGTGGATCATTCGCGATGCCTCTACTGTGCTGTTTGCCAGTGCTGGCGCAGTTCCTTGTTGAACTCGTCCCAGCGTTCTTCAGGGAAGAAAATCCTTGCGCCTTTGAACTCGACGCGGCGCAGAGTACCGGGAATGTTGTCGGCCAGCCAGTGCGACCATTTCACGTCGAAATACACATCATCCGTTCCCCAGACGATGAGCGTTGGCGCTTTGAAGTTCTTCAGCCGTGCCTCAATGGCGAGGGTATGTTTATTGTCGAAAGCTCCGAGGAAGCGTTCGAGGTCGCGCGTTCGCCTTTCGCTTCTGACCAGCGGACGCAAATATGCTTCGATGCTGCCATCAGTCAAGCGTTCCGGGTGTTCGTAGGCTGGCCCCAGCGCCCGCGGCGACCGATAGATGTCCTTATCTGACAACATTGCGTCAAGCGTTTTGCGTAAACCGCCGCCGGCCGCCATCGCCAAAAAGGGTTTGAACGCTTCAGGTGGCCAATTGTCGTGTGTGTCGCAGTCTGTGAGCGTGAGGCTGCGTACTCGCTCCGGGAATTGCGCGGCGAAGATTTGTGCGATACCGCCGCCACTGTCATTGCCCACCAGATCCACCTGATCAATCTTCAAGGCATCGAGAAATTCCTTGAGCATCTTCGCATTAGCGGTCATGGATAGATCCTGATCCGGTGCAATCTCGGTGTCGCCGTGCGCAAGCAGGTCCACGGCTATACAGTGCCGAATGTCGGACAAGTCCGCCAACTGATGACGCCACAGATACCCGTTCAGAAGCACGCCATGTACGAACAAGGCGATCGGTCCAGCGCCCTGTTCCAGGAAGCTGATGCGGCCCGACGAGGTCTCTACACTACCCCGGGAGGGTAATGGTTTGTTTTCGCCCATGGCTCAATCCCTCCTGGTCCCAGCCGTGGAAACGCGCGCTTCCTTCAGCCTCTTTGAGCATTCGTCGCAGCAGACCTCAACCGTCTTGCCGCCGAGCTTGACCTTGATGGGATTCGCATCCAGCTTGCAGTCGCAAGCCGCACAAGTTCTCTCAACCATGACATTCTTCTCCAAATACCCGATGTCCGGGTAGGATCAGTAGGCCACGCAGGGAGAAAAAACCGCTGTCAGAATCTTTAGCGATTTGTCCGGACAGGTGTTAGCGGCGCAGAGCCGAGCGTCTGAATTCCGAAGGCGTGCGGCCGTACGCCTCACGGAACGCAGCGCTGAAATGACTGTGGCTGCAGAAACCGAGGTCCAGGCTTAATGCGGTAAGGTCGTCGTATTGTCCGAGAAGGTCCAACGCCCGCGCCAGCCGCAATCGCAGCTGATATCGATACAAGGGCAGGCCTTCCACTTGTTGGAAGACTTGCGTGAGATAAACCGGTGAGCCGCGCACTTCAGCGGCGACTTCGGCCAATGTCCAGCGCCTTGCCAGGTCGCTGGCGAGCACGAGCTTGACCCGGTCCACCAGCCGCTGGCGTCCGATACTGGCGCCGGCTGCGTGCGTGGTCCGCGGGCCCAGCGTCCGCCGCACAAGGGTCAGGGCCAGGCTCTCTGCCTCCAACGGCTCAGCAATCTTCTGGCGCAGGCTGTGCCGCAGCAGCGCCACTAGCGCCTGAGCCCCCGCGTCGATCCGCAGGCGATGCTGCCGAAATGCAAGTGTGGCGCCGTCACGCAGAGAAGACTGTGGCGCCATTTCATAGAGCTGCGGTTCACTAATAACCAGTGTCAGACTGCCATCGCCACCCGGCACAGGGTGACTAATCCTGTAGCCTTCAGCGGCGTTGAAAAACAGAACCTGGTTTGCCTCGGCTACCGCCTGACTGTGCCCAAGATGCCGGACATAGACGCCGCGATACGGAAACACCAGTTGCGTGGTGGCCGTACACTCCTCGGTGCTCTGGTGACTGCAGCTGCCCCGGCACAGTGTGTCCCGAATCGTAACCGTGGGAGACTTCAGCAGAGACTGAACCGCAAATTCAGACACGTCATTAGGTTCGAGCTTCGGCTTCATGCCTGGGATCCACCAATAATGAAAAAAGTATATCGTCCGCTCACTTATGAGCTGCCGTGAACAGCCGGTGAATCATCGAATGCCTCAGGAAATTCGCCCTTCAAAAGCAACGTTGGGTATCGCACAGGTGGATCGGACTACTCAATCTCAAAAGAGAGATGCACCGGAGCAAGCGCACTCAGAAAGTCTAGCGCGTTGAACGCTTCGCCTGCCGAAACAACGCCACTGGTCCTGGCCAACCCATTCATCACACGTTGTGCCGCTTCGACCACAATCGGCGCTGTGATCGCGTAGATATCCCGACCGCGCGCCACCGCCCGGCGTTCTGCGTTTCCATTTCGGGCGATCGCCTCCATAAGGAATATCTGAGAGGAGCGGCCAGTTTCGTCTGCCGCTGTAGGCGTTGGCGTATCGGGATTGTGGATATCCGCAATTGGGGCGAGATTCATGTATGCGTGAACCCGAGCCGCACGGAGATGGCGAGAGATCGTGATGGTCTCGGCCAGAGAGAGCCCCGCCACATCTTGCTGCCCAAATGGTACCGGAAAATTCCAGATGCGCGGTGGCGGATCAGAGCGTTGCAATTTGTTATCGGAATAAGTGAGACGCTGGCCGGGATTGCGCCGACCGGTCAATCGGGTCCCCAGCGTAGGTTTCCAGCTATCGAGTGCGACGCCAATGAGGATTTCATCCGCAGCATTCCAGTCCCCCATCGCCGCAGTCGCGAGGAGGTCCCCCAATCCACCGTAGAACGCCATCGCGGGAGCGATGACAACTCCCGCTCCTCGAGCGGCACGAGAGAATCGCTCGAAGACCGCCAACACGGCTGCTTGTTCCGCAGCAATGTCCAAATAGTGAATACCGGAACGCAGTGCGGCTTCAATGATTGGAACTGCAGTGTCAATAAAAGGCCCTGCACAATTGATGACGGCGGAGGCGCCAGCAATCGCGCGGTCGAGCGACGTAGCATCGTCCACCGATGCGAGGCGCGCCTCCGATTCTGGATGCTCGCTGGCGACTTCATTAAGTTTGGCCGCGTTACGTCCAGAGAGAATCGGCTTCCATCCGCGTTTGTACAGCTCTGCAACAATAAAGCGTCCTGTATGCCCATACGCGCCAAATACGGTGATAGTTCGATTCGAGATCATCAAGGACTTCCTTGTTGCAGACGTTCGATGAATCAGGATCACGGCCGTCGCGCTTCGTCGACCCGACCTAACGAGGCTAACGACCAACTCATTTGTCTAGCTATCCTGCAGCCGCAAGCCCTCTCATTCGTTAGCTTTCAATGCTCAGACTCCAGATAGGATGAGTAGGCCACGTGGGAACAACGAACCGCTATCGGAAACTTTAGCGATTTGTTAAATTTGACGGAACAGAGCAACAGAACAATCCGCTCACCGTTCAGACCCGATGATCGAGGCTCTCAGATTAGTGTGAACACGCCCTAGTTGATTTGCTCAAAAAACACGCAGCGGTGGCGAGCGCAGTTCCGGAACGTGGTTAAGATAGAGTCTCTTGCGCATAAGGGCGATCGAAAATCGATGCTGAATTCTCCGCTTCGTCAACACCGGAGGCAGCGCACGCATTGACCCATAAGGTCGTGCCACCCAGAGCGTTCCACGAGGCCATGGTCTTCACCTCACTGGTTGGGACGCGCTCGGCCAGACAGGATTCGTCAGCTGGATGCTTCAGATCGGGCCGCCCTGATAGAGTGGGCCTTCTTCTCTAACGAAGGCCGGGGCCACCTGCCGAGGATCCAAATCTGAATGTCCGGCGGCTGCTTGCCGATTAGGGGCGCTACCAACCCGGCGATGCCTCCAAGCTCGATCTTCATCACGTAACGTATAGCTTTGCGTGGGGAACCTACTAATGAGAAGGGCTCCTCGCCTTGGGGAGTGGACGAGAATATAAGTTGTTTTGTGATTCCCCATGAGGGTTTACTTTCCTGCTCGACTGTTGTTGCCAATTGTCTGTGCATCCGCTTGCGAACCTGCTCGTCACGGAACCCTGGAAGCCATTGAAAACATGAATCGGCCTGTTCGCTAACGCACGTAAATCTCCGTTATTGAAGTACTCCCTTCTACGGCATCGGTTCTGTCGCTCGCATGGGCAAGCACGGCGTCTATATGCCGGGACATTTCCTCCAAAGGGTTGTACTGAGCAATATCTTTCTGTATTCGCAGAGCCTGTTCCTGGTAGCTTTTATTCGCCAGGACAGCATGGACTGCGGTGTGAAATTGATCCACAGTGGGGCGCCCTGTCTTCAGATTGATTCCAGCGCCGCTCCATCCCAAACGCACCGCAGTGAATGCCTTGTCTTCGGACTCTCCACAAATAACAAGTGGAATGCCGAAACTGAGGCACTGCTGCACTGCGCCGAATCCTCCATTTGTAACCATGACATCTACTTTTGGCAGGAGATGGATAAAAGGAACAAACGATTCCACTCTCGCATTTGCGGGAATAAGAAGACCTTCATGGTCGGAGCGGCCCGTAGCTGCGATCAAAAGAACATTGTCGTTGGCCAAGGCAGTCAGGGCCGGCTGAATCAAGTCATCTAAGTTGCGATTCGCCAAAGTGCCCTGGGTTACCAATATCACGGGTTTGGAGCCGTCCAACTCACTCCACCAGGCAGGCTCCTCGAAGCCATCGACTAACGCAGGCAATATCGGGCCTACAAAATGGAGATGCGACGGCATGTCACTACGCGGAAACTCAAACGCCTCTCCACTGAATTGCAAAACCAAATCGGGGAGCGTATAGATGGCATCTAACCAAAACTCAGACAATGCTGGAACGGAGTACTGATTGAGGACGTCATTAAGGGCTTCCTGCATTGGTGCAAATGCCGTCTGACTCTGCAGGTTTGCCTCGCGGATGCGTTGACGCCCTCCGGGCGTATTGTCAGGGGGAGAGAGAGGTCCGCAGTCCACACTGCTCAACATGAGCGGATTGACACCACAGCCTATGACTGGCGGCCGGCTTTCTCCAGACCTCAATAGCAATGGAAAGGCGCCAAAATACATCGAGGATGTCAGGATTAAATCCACTGGACTCTCTTTGAGAATCTGCTGCAGGTCACGATCCAGGTCAGGAAGAGCTTCGGCAATGGTTTGC
>DASYBJ010000215.1:0-4252 GCA_036500845.1 Acidobacteriaceae bacterium | reverse complement strand
AACAAAGGCTGGAGTCAGCAACCCTATCGAGGCGCGTCTCGCCTCCCTGGCCCTGAGCCTGCTCCCTCTTGAGCCGGAATCCGCTCGTAGGTCCGATTGGTATTGAGTAACCTGGAATCCCACCGCTGGGTTTCCAATATCAGCCGATACGTCCGCGCCCGACTCTATCCTTCCTCCGGCGTTAGGATCACTCAGCGAGAAATCTCTGTGACCTAGCCGGGACAGCAATCGACCGACTATGTCGCGCTCAACATCGAACTTGGTGAAAGACAACTCGGCTGGCGCCAGCTCAATTCCCATACTCTCTGGGATATCAGACACGCCCCAGGCAAAGTCTCTCCTTCTCGTGGCCAAATCATCTCTACCAATTTCAACAACTTGGAAGCCGGTTATCTCTTGGAAGTTCCCGGCCCCGAAAAGACCAGTGGCTATTTCGCTCAGCGTCGCTCGATTACACTGTCTGACCGTCGCCAGATCACACAGCTCTTCGTTTGAAACGCGCACACCAAATTCCCGGCGGATGTCTTCGTACGTGACCCGCGCAACAACATTTGGTGCAGATGTTGAATGGGCCTTCATCCTGCTTCGCTCACTACTCTGTCTCCACACCGGGAAGTCCATTGGTCGACAGCCAATATCATCTGGTTTAAAAGAAAGCTCCAGAGTTTCGGGTGCGGCCTTTCGAAGCGTTTCACAGAGCACGCGGTAGCCAGTTCTAAGGCTGCGGCAAACACTATGAGCAAACCACTCCGACAAAACCGGCACCATGATCTCATCAAATACTGAATGATAACGTCCTTATCATTCACTATTCTGTGATGCCATTTTCGCCGTTACAGAGGCCACCGAATGGACCTTTTTGGGAACCTCTCACGAAACGGAGAAAATCGTACGTTAAGGCCTTGCCGTAGGTACCTTGAAGCAAAGGCGACGCTCTAAAACCCGATTAGAGCGCGTTTTTCGAGCAGCAGCTTAATCCGATACCCAGTTAATCGCGCCAGCGTTTCCACCGATTACGCTGGACATTGCTACTCGGAATTTCGAGCTTTTGCGTACGATTTTTTCCGTTCGGTGCAGTGACCCGTATGACACCGCCCACTCAGGATTTCACTCTTCCCGACGGGAGAGTAAAACCTACCCGTGTCATAGCTGTCACAATCCCCGTCTTTCTATCAGAAGCGCCAGATCAACAAGGCGGTTGGAAAAGCCCCATTCGTTGTCATACCATGCGAGAACCTTGACCAGCTTATCACCGATGACCAACGTGGAAAGCCCATCAATGATGGACGAACGAGGGTCGCCTTTGTAATCGCAGGATACTAAGGGCTCGTCACTATAGCCCAGAATATCTTTAAGAGGGCCAGACTCCGCAGCTTTGCGAAAGGCGGCATTTATCTCGGCCACTGTCACTTGCCGCTTCAAGGTGACCGACAAGTCGACAATGGAAACTACCGGCACCGGGACGCGCAGGGAATAACCGGTCAGGCGTCCATCGAGCTCCGGGATAACCTTGCCGAGCGCTTTGGCGGCTCCACTAGAGTAAGGGACGATCGAGAGGGTTGCGGCCCGGGCTCCCCGCAAATCATTTTCCGGTTCGTCGTGGAGCGCCTGACTGTTGGTATAAGCGTGCGTAGTGTTCATCAAACCGTACTCGATGCCGAAGGTTTGATGGAGCACCAGGGCCACAGGCGCGAGGCCGTTAGTGGTGCAGCTTCCGTTGCTGACAACCCGGTGGTGGGCCGGATCGTATTGATCGTGGTTGACTCCCATCACCACCGTGAGGTCGTCGTTCTTACCGGGCGCGGAGATGATAACTCGCTTGGCTCCGCCTTTCATGATGTGCACCTCAGCCTTGGACCGATCAGTGAAGAAACCCGTGGCCTCGATCACGACGTCCACGCCAACGCTCTTCCAAGGGATCGCACCTGGATCCCGTTCTGAAAAGACACTGATGGGCCTGCTGTCGATCAGCAATCGGCTTTCACCAGCTTCGACCTTGGCTGCCAAGGTGCCCGAGAGCGAATCGTATTTCAAGAGATGGGCCAGGGTCTTGCTGTCCGTCAAATCATTGATCGCTTCGACTTGAAACCCGCTTCGACCGAGAGCGGCGCGCAAGACATTTCGACCAATTCTTCCAAATCCATTGATACCGACCTTAACCATGCCGTAGTCCGTTGTTGCCGTGTTTCCTCACACCCTAAGGTTGGGAACCAATGGCGTAAATGACATTGAACAATCATTTTAAGCCACCATACGGGCACAAAAACGCTGGCGATATTCCGTAGGGGTAAGCTGGAGGTTCCTTTCAAAAACGCGGCGCAGATTAAGGCTATTGCCAAATCCTGTCGTCGCCGCCACCTGCTCGATCCCTTCGGAACCTTGTTCGAGGCGTTGCCTGGCTGCATCCAGACGTGCCTCTTCGACATACTTGGCGGGCGTGGCGCCTGTCTCGCGGGTGAAGACACGAGTAAAGTTGCGCGGGCTCATGGAGACTCGGTTCGCCAGTTTCTCCACTGACAAATCACGGGATAGATGCTCGAGAATCCAAGACTGAAGATCGCGGATTGGGCTTGGATTCTTGGCTTGGTTTAGGAGATAGCGGCTGAATTGGGATTGCCCACCGGGCCTACGCAGGAACATAACGAGCTCTTGCGCCACATCGCGAGCCAAGATGAAGCCATGGTCGTCTTCGACGAGGGCCAAGGTGAGATCAAAACCCGCGCTGACCCCTGCAGAAGTCCAGATCGATCCGTCCTGTACATAGATCGGCCCTTTTTGGACTCTCACTTTGGGGAAGCGGGATTGGAAGGTATCCAGCAAGCGCCAATGCGTGGTAGCCCGGCGCCCATCAAGCAGGCCGCTTTGAGCAAGGAGAAAGGCGCCTCCACAGACGGAAACGACGCGACGTGCCTTTGGGGCCGCGCCTCGAACCCAATCCGCGACCACTGCGCCTTCCTCCTCGGTCATTCCTCTTCCCGTGATCATGATCGTGTCACGTTCCAGTTCGGGATCCAACTCCGAGAGACGATCATCCGCCAATAGGTTCAATCCCGACGACCCTTGCACCACGCGATGGGGTTGGGTGGTGGCAATCGTCACTTTGTAGAGTTGCCCGCCCGAATCCTTCGACTTCAGCCGGTTGGCTTGCATCAGAATGTCAGCGATCCCCGCTGCTTCGAATAACATGCCTCCTTCGGGAACGATGATCAGGAACGTCCGCATGTCCCTAAAATACCAATTGAACAAAGTAAGTCACGCCTACGCGAGTGCCACGGTCTCGTCCGATACTGCTTTGACGGCCGCGACGATTCGGTCGGTCCGCTGTTGCTCAGGCATGAAGTCCTTCATCATTTCGTTGTTCATTCGGCCTTGCTCGGGCGAGCCGTGGCCGTGATACTTTCCGGTCAGCGTGCCGCCGGCTAGGGACGACCACGCCGTGAAGCCGAGGTTCATCGCCTTTGCCATCGGGACCAGTTCCCGCTCGACGGTTCGCTCCATCAGGCTGTATTCGACCTGCAACCCGATGAAGGAAGACCAGCCGCGCAGTTTGGCCAGTGTATTCGCCTGGGCGATCCACCAGGCAGGGGCATCAGAAATTCCGACGTAGAGCACCTTGCCCTGGCGAACCAAGTCATCCAGCCCTCGCATGGACTTCTTCGACCGGCGTAATCTGGTCCCAGATGTGTGGTCCCAGTACTTTGAACCAGTGGTTAGAGGCGCGCTCCTGAACTCCTTCTCAACTACTGGTCGTTCCCTTGAGTCAGGTCTGCTGCAACGGGGGTCAGCGTTCCAAATATGCCATGAAATACGCCATTCTGGGAAGGTCCAGCGGTGAAATAGAGCGCATTGTCGGGCGCTTTTGCAGGATCCGAGTTCACCTCTCCGTCTCCGAACGCCAAGGCCCAAAGGGCGCCCGGCCCGCCAATGCTGATGACCTTGTTGTTCTGATCATTGAACGTTCCGTCGAATTGGCCGGTAACTGCGTCGAAAGCGAGGATCCATCCGCTTCCAAATTGCCCTACGATAACCTTGTGACTGAACGCTCCGAAATCACTTGGAGCCAGCGTCAGTCCCCACGGCGCGTTGAACCAATCGCCATGCTCCAATTGCATCAGAAAGTGACCGTCCGGAGAAAACACGTCTACGTAACCAAGACCTGAACCGTAGTCGACAAAGGTCTTGGTCTTATTCTGTTTCGCGTAAGCGACGTAGAGATTATTACCGATGTTCTGCACATTAAAGGGAACGAACC
>DASYBJ010000214.1:0-7169 GCA_036500845.1 Acidobacteriaceae bacterium | reverse complement strand
GACAATCCACATAAGGACCAATGGGCAAATTATAAGTTGCCGCCGGCCGAGATAGCTCCCGCATGTTTTAGTGCCGCTCACGGATGTTACATAGATCAGGATGCCAACATCTATGTGTCGGACTGGAATCAATCTGGGCGCGTAACTAAGTTGGCGAGACTTTGAGCGTGACATTGCTTCCCGTAGAACTTCCAGCTCATTCCGCACGAAGCACTTGCAGGGGGTCGACATTTGCCGCCCGCCAAGCAGGATTCCAGCTCGCGAAGAGTGCTGTAACCATCAATGTGGCAGAAGCGGTTACAAAATTGCCGTATTCTCTGGACGAACTCCATAAAGCAATCCAGCCAAAGCGCGCATGGCAATAGCTGATCCGATAACGCCTAGTACAATTCCAACGGCTGCCAAAGCAAAGGCTTTTCGGAAGACGTGCCGAACTAGCAGCCGGTTCAATGGCCAGCTGCCAACAACCCAACGTTTTCGTCCTCGGGCGCCGATTGTTTTGGCTTAACACGGAACCAGATCGAATACAGTGCAGGAAGGAAAACAAGCGTAAGTAAGGTGCCACCTGCCGTCCCACCGATAAGGGTGTAGGCCAGCGATCCCCAGAACACCGAAAATGTTAGTGGAATAAATGCGAGTACTGCAGCCAGTGCTGTCAGAACGACAGGACGTGATCTCTGAACTGTCGCCTCTACAACTGCATGGAAATCATCGAGCCCTTCCTCTTTATTGGTCTTGATCTGGCCGATCAGGATGAGCGTATTGCGCATCAAGATCCCGGCCAAGGCAATCAAACCCAGAATTGCGTTGAACCCGAACGCCACATGGAAGATCAAGAGTGTAGGCACGACTCCGGCGAGTCCTAACGGCGCTGTCAGCACCGTCATAACAAGAGCCGGTATCGAACGTACCTGGAAGATGATGACTACAAGCATACTCACCAGCATGATCGGAAACACCTTAGCGAGCGCCACGTTCGCCTTTACAGATTCTTCGGCATTGGCACCAATTTCAATCCTGTAGCCTTCCGGCAGCCTAGAGATGAGGGGCTGGATCGACTTCCAAACCTCCATCGTCACCTGCGGCGGCTGGACGGAATCGTCGTAATCGCTCTGGACCGTGATGGTGGGCGTGCGGTCGCGCCGCTTGAGGATGGGATCTTCTTCTCTGATTTCAACTCTTCCAACCTGGCTGAGAGGTATCAATCGACCATCCTTGCTGGTCAAAGTCATGTTGAGCAGCTTCGTGGGATCCAGCCGGTTTGCTCCTGAGGTGCGTGCCACCACGTCAACAGCACGGATGTCCTCGCGCACCTGAGTCACGGCAACGCCGGTTGTCAGAAACTGAATCTGCTGCCCGGCGTCATTCGATGAAAGACCGATGAGATGCAGTCGATCCTGGTCGAGAACGAAATGCACCACAGGCGCTCGTTCCGTCCAATCCTCATTTGCCTGCCGCGCATGAGGATTGGCCTGCATCTTGGCTAGCACTTGATCTGCGATCTTACGTACAAGTGCTGGGTCAGGGCCCATGACGCGGAAAGCTACAGGCCATGGTGAATATGGACCGAAGACGAACCGGACTGCGCGTACTCGAGCTTCGGGTGCCAGGCCAAGCGCCACCTGCTGGCGGAGGCGGAGGATGAGCTTGTCTCTTTCTTTCGCATCCCGCGTCAGGATGATCATCTTTGCAAAGTTCGGATCTGGCAGTTCGGGATTATAGGCAAGCCAGAAACGTGGAGCTCCGCCTCCGATGTACGAGCTGACAATCTTCGCCTCAGGCTGCGCCTTCAGCCACTCTTCGATCTTCATCACAGCTGCCTTGGTCGCTTCAATACTGGAACCCTGAGGCGGGGTCACATCCACCAATATTTCCGGCCGGTCGGAACTTGGAAAGAACTGTTGCTGCATGAAGCCCATACCAAACAGAGAAAAGAAAAAAATCAAAACCACAACTCCAGCCACAAGGAACTTATGCCCTACCGCCCAGGCCACAATTCGACGAAGCTTCTGATAATTAGGCGTTGCATAGATGGCCGCGTAGCCTCCCTCCATCGGAGGAATATCGGGGAGAAGCTTGACTCCCAGATACGGAGTGAAGGTCACCGCAACTACCCAAGACGTGAGCAGAGCGATACAAACAACCCAAAAGAGATTTCTGCAGTATTCACCTGCGCTTGATTGCGCAAAGCCCACCGGCATGAGGCCAAGGATGGTGACGAGCGTTCCCGCGAGCATTGGCGCGGCGGTATGGCTCCACGCGTAACTTGCCGCCCTGATGCGGTCCCAGCCTTCCTCCAGTTTCACGACCATTGTTTCGATCGCGATGATCGCGTCGTCAACCAGAAGACCGAGCGAAAGGATGAGAGCGCCTAGTGTGATGCGGTCGAGGTCTTTGTCAGTGGACAGCATGACGACCAGAGTCGCTGAGAGAGTAAGAGGAACAGCCGCGGCTACGACAATCCCTACACGCCAGCCGAGACTGATGAGGCTGACAATCATCACCACCAGCAGCGCAACGAAAAACTTGAGCTGGAACTCGTCGACCGCTTCCTTGATGATTGCAGACTGATCGGTAACTTTAGCAAAAGTCATGCCAGCGGGAAGATTTGACTGAATCTTCTTCTGCTCCGCCTCAAGCGCTTTACCAAAATCCAATCCATTGAATCCATCACGCATGACCACGTTGAGCATCATCGCGGGCTGACCATTGTGACGGACCAGGAACGTCGCCGGGTCTTCGTAACCCCGCTCTACATTCGCAATCTCAGATAGTTTGAGCGTTCTGCCGCCAGCCGCGATCGGGGTGTCTCGAATCTTTTGCAGGTCATCGAACGGACCATCAAGACGTATAAACACTTGCTGATTTTGTGTATCGATAGAGCCAGATGGCGTTACGACATTCTGGCGTACTAGGGCCTCAAAAATGTCGCGGGCACTGACTCCCAGGGTAGCGATGCGGTCATAAGAAAACTGAACGAAGATACGCTCTGGACGTTCGCCGAAGAGATTGACCTTTATCACTCCAGGAACATGCAACAGATCTTGCCGCAAAGTTTCCGCCTCCCTCGTGAGCAACCGAAGTGGCAATGCCGGAGCTTCCAGTGAGTAGACGGCAAAGATGACGTCTGTGTATTCATCATTAAGAATCGGCGGCAAGGCGCCTTGCGGCAGCCTGGGAGCTTCATCCTGAATCTTCTTACGGCCTTGATAGAACTCTTCCTGAACCACTTCGGGAGGCGTGTAGTCCTTGAGGGTGACGGTAAGGTATGCAAGACCGGGTCGCGTGAAGGTGTCCACATGGTCGTAGTAGGTAAGTTCCTGCATCCGCTTTTCCAGCGGTTCGGCCACGAGATCTTGCATTTCCTGCGCTGTAGCCCCAGGCCAAGCTGCTGTAACCGTGAAAACCTTGATGGTGAAGTTCGGATCCTCAGCGCGCCCCAGCTTGAAGTAAGCAAATGCTCCGGCAATGATCACTGCAAGAATAAAGAACAGAGTGACAGACCGCTCACGCACAGCCAGTGCAGAGAGATTGATACCTTCCTTGGCCCTCTGCTCTTTCTCGAAGTGCGGTTCCTGAATTTCGAATTTACTCATTGGATCGCCGCTTTCTGGTCCGCAATGCGTACTTGCTGGCCGTCGCTGAAAAGATGTGCGCCTAGAGCTACGATCTCCTCTCCCGGTCGCACTCCCTTCGCAACAATTGCGTCCTCCTCGCCCAATCGAAGGACCTGGACTGGGCGAAATGAAACCGTCGATGATTGGTCGTTAAAGACCCAGACACCCGGACCTGTACCGCGATCAGCGATCGAGCCAATCGGAACTTGTAATCCCTCGGTGCTTCCTGGTGCGGGCAGTTCGACTGTGACGGTCGCACCGAGCGGAGCCTTTGCACCTGCTCCTCCAAGAACATAACGAGCTTCGTAAGTCCGGGTTTGCGGATCAGCCGCATCGGACAGCTGCCGTAGCCAGGCCGGCACACTGTCTTTTTCCCCGTAGAGAGTTGCTTTCGCTGTGGACTTGAGAGCGGGGCGTAGCGTTTCGGGCAGATAGATGGCCGCTTCCCGTGGACCGGCATGCGCAAGCTTCACAACAGTTTGACCGGCCGCTACCACCTGGCCCGGCTCCACAAGTGTTTCCACCACGGTTCCGTCGGCGTCCGCAACAAGTAGAGAGTAGTCTCCTTGGTCCCGAGCTACCTTTTCTGCAGCTTCTAGCGCTGCAAGTTGTGCCTTGGCAGCGTCGGCGCTAGCCTTTACCTGATCGTATGTCGAAGCGGACACAGCCCCTGTGCTGACCAAGCCGCGATATCTTGCTTCATCCGCGACAGCTTGGTCGGCGCGCGCCTTCGCAGCCGTCACGGTCTGTGCCTGATTTGTGATCGTAAAAGCGTAGTCTGTTACATCGATCTGCATGAGCGGTTGGCCCTTGCGGACGACTTGGCCGGTGTCTACGTAACGGCGAATCACCTTGCCGAAGACCCGAAAACCGAGGTCGCTTTGAACGCGGGCCGTAACGAGACCAGTAAAGAACTCATCGCTCGCAGAAGATGAACCCACCGTTGCCAGGCGGACAAGCTGAGGTTGAGTTCTAGGATCTTGCTCTTGCTTGTTACAGCCTGCCAAAACCAAAGCGATAGAGGAAATCAGAAGGAATCCAAAGGGTTTCACGGTCATGTTCGATCTGCTCCTGTGTGCAGGGAAGCCGCTTCTGCTGCTTTGTTGTTTCGCTTGTCCATGCTTCTGGACTCAGCACAGAACGATTACTGTAGCCATCCGCCACCCAACGCGCGAAAGGAAGAAACTGCTGATCGCGCGGCTGATTCTCTCGAAACTGCGAGGTCATCCTTGGCGAAAAGCAGTTGTCTGTCAGCGTCCAGCACATCGGTAAGAGGAATTACACCGGCAGCATAAGACTGCTGAGAAAGATCACGAACGCGTTGCAGAGCGGCGAGCTCTCTTAGAATCTCGTCGCGACGCGCTTCGGATTGGGTAAGCGCGCTGAACGCATCTTCGACGTCCTCGGCTGCACGAAGAACTGAATTGCGATACAAGAGGAGGGCTTCGGCATTTGCGCCGCGCGCCTGCTTTACTTCTGCATCCACGCGGCCAAAATCAAAGAGCCTCCACCTGAGACCAGCCACTGCAGATGGCTGAAAGGTTCTCTCTTTGAAAAGATGTCCGGGAGCGATGCTCTCATTTCCTATGAGCCCAGCAAGCGAAACCTTCGGATAGTACTCTGCGAGGGCCTGTCCGATGCGAGCATTTGAAGCCGCAAGTTGCCGTTCAGCGGCGATGATGTCTGGGCGGCGGCGAAGGAGATCCGACGCAGGCCCCGCTGTTGATATAGCCGGAACGGGAGGGATATCAGCTGGTGCGGTAAGTTCCGCCGCATATGTGCCCGGCTGAACTCCCAGCAAAACGGCGAGTCGATTCAGCTGAGATTCGAGGATGGTTGCAAGGGGCGGGAGAGTGGCTTTTGCTTGCGAGAGAAGAGCTTCAGCCTGAGCAAGCTCCCGATCCGATGCAATTTCGGCTCCTTTTCTCTGCCGAACAAGCCGAACGAGATGATCGTCTGTCTCGATCTGTTCTTTCGCGAACCCTATTCTTATTTGCGCGCCCCGAATCTGGAAATACGAGTCCGCCGCCTCGGCAACGATTGAGACTCTCGTCCCCATGCGCGCTGCCTCAGCTGCTTGCGCTTCGGCCGTCGCTGCTTGAGCGGCACGTTTCAGGCTTCCAAAAATATCAGCCTCCCACGTCGCCCCGACATTGAGGTCGTAGTAGGCCTGGTCCCGATGGAAGTTTGGAAGGGCGGGAGAATAGCGCCCTACGCCACTCTCAAGAGACAGTCTTTCAGCCTCTGCTTGAGCATTGAGCGTTCCGGATGGGAGCCGGTTCGCGCCTGCCTCCTTCGCGACTGCACGCGCCTGTTGTACTCGGGCCATTGCGGCCTGAAGGTCAAGGTTCTGCTCGAGTGCGCGCTGGATAACACGCGTCAGCTCCGGATCCTGAAACCCCGTCCACCAAGTGTCTAGGGACGGAGCCGGTGGCCCGGTTACACGACCTGCAACTGCTGGAGCGTTGTGAAAAGGCTGAAGCTGAACCGATGGCCGTTGGTATTTCGGACCGACCGTGCATCCGGTCAGCAACGCGGCAGAAATCAGCACGCCGAGATAGAGCGCTTTTACAGGGTCATGCAATGCTCTGAGATGACGCCACGGGGAGATCAGCCGGTTTTTCTCGGGGGCAATCTCGTGCAGCAATTGCTCCTTTGAAAGACTTCCAAAGAACTCGCCCGCGCGAGCAACGCTCGGCTGCCAATTCCTCGGCGCTGAATCTATGAGCGATGTTGCAAGAGTCATATTTCACTTTTCGTGCTCTAAAAAGCTTGTGAGCGCCAGTGAGCCGCTGAATGTCACCCCGAACTCGGGTTCACTGAGGCTGCACCGCAGTTCTTAGCCGTGATCTCTGTATTCATCTTGCGAGACTAAGAGATCGTCATGAATCGCGCTTGCCTGAAAGAGTCATATTTCACTTTTCGTGCTCTAAAAAAGCTTGTGAGCGCCAGTGAGCCGCTGAATGTCACCCCGAACTCGGGTTCACTGAGGCTGCACCGCAGTTCTTAGCCGTGATCTCTGTACTCGCTTGGTCCGAGGTAAGGAACGCTACCGTCCACTCGTGCCGCCCACGACCGGGTTCGCCGAAGCTCATGCACCCTAAGCAAAGGCGTGACACCATTAGTCCCGAACGTCCCAAATTCACATATTGCATAGATAACTCCCACTCAGTCCAAAGTACCTAAAGGTATCGCCTGGACGCTTACCCGATCCTGCCGATTCTTTGCCTGATTCTGTTCGAGCATCTAAATTTGTGCACTTGAAAGGTCACATTGGCGGTTCTCAAGGGGCTGCGCATTGCGACCTAGAGGCACCAGACCACCGAGGTAGTCGTAAAAGCGCGTCAGATCGGCGCCTTGACCTGCAAGCCCATCGAGCCCCGGAGTCACAGTCGTACCCGGGCTAATTGCGTTCCCCGAATTCCACGTCCGTTCAGATCGAGTATCCAGGTCCGGACTAGATTGCGGAGAGCGGCCTTTCGTCGCAGAGTAGATGCCGAGCCCTGCCTGTCCCTTAACGCCCGAGATCGAGGCGTTAACGATGACGGATGC
>DASYBJ010000213.1:0-43741 GCA_036500845.1 Acidobacteriaceae bacterium | reverse complement strand
CCCCATTCGGAAACTGGTTCAATTAGCGCTGCATCGTGAGTGGATTATCGAAGAACAGTCCGGCCAGCTTCGCATCCAGACCTGGCCAGCATCCCCTCACCGCGTCGCCTCCGCCTTAGCCAGCACCATGGCCGATTTCCGCGCGGCCGATTCGTAGTACCGCACCAGGCGCTGCGGTTCCGTTGCCTTGTATGGGGCAAGATTGTGCGCCCAGCGAAACCCGATCGGCTGGAACCAAAGCTCCGCTTCCACGTTGAACGGTCCCGTCGCGCTCCCCGTCGAGACCACATACCGCACTGTGCTCCCCGTGTCGGTGAAGTTCGGATCGTCCGCCGCACCGCCCGTCACCGCAATGTCCTTCACCGCCGTCGCCTTGTCGAATCCATGCGGCAAAAGACGATTGTCCTTCAGGTATCCTACCGCCTTCAGCAATCCGGTTGTCACGTTGCCCTGCGAGTCCTTGAGGATCGGCTCATAGATCTCGACCTGCTGCGGGCTCGTGATCTCGCGATAGTGCGGCTCGAACTTGAGCGGGTCTTCGTCATTGTCGTTGCCCACAATTGACCCATCCGGATTCAGCGCGCCCGACTCGAACACAACGCGCCCATTCCCATCCTTCAGCACGACATGCAGCCACGCCCGCCGCGAAGGGTAGGCCGTAGGCAGCTTATGTCCGCCGAAGTTCTCGACGTGCACCTCCACTGCGACGCTATCTGCGGTCCGAGCGATGCTATCAATCGTCACCTTGGCAGCCTGCGTCTTCAGAAAATCCGCCGTGCGCTTCATTGCGCTGTCCATCTCCTCCGGCAGAGCCGCCGTAGCCAGCTCATCACGATGATCCTGCAGCATGCCTTCCACCACGAAGTTCGATCCGACAAAGACATGCCGGTGCATGCCCTCGCGTGGCTGGCCATACAGGGCCGTTACGGCTACGGCCTCCTTCACCTCCGGCATATGGCAATCCTGGCAGGTCTGCTTCGTTTGGTAGGCACTATGCTGCCACTCGAGGAAGGGCATCTGCTCTGGAAAGGTCGCCAGCTTCGCGCCATCAGGTCCCAACGCCGAGGTATACAGCGTATGGCAACTTCCACAGAGCCCCGAGTCGCGCACCTGGTCACCATGGGTAGGCAGGTACGTAGCGGTCGAGGAGTGCATCACGGTTCGATGTCCTTTATCGATGTCGAAGGGGCCATACTCCGGCCGCTCTCCGTTCTTGTCCGCCTTCGCGATCACCACCTTGCCGACAAAGGTCGCATCGGTTCCCAAGCCCTTCTTCTCGATCTGGTGGCACACCGAGCACGTCACCCCATCCTCCGCCGCTCGGTCTCCCTTGGGGAAGATCTGAACCGGAAATCGCGCGAACGCTTCCGTGTGCCGTCCTGCGTCCCGGTCTGCCAGCCGCACGGCCGGCATATGGCAGATCGAACACTCATCCTGGATAGCCTGCTTCGACTCCGGGTGATCGATCGACTCGCGCCGCACGCTGCCTTGCCAGTACGGATCGCGCGACGAGTTCGCCATGATGCTTGCCCGCCATTGTTTGCCGATCGAAATATCTTCCCCCGCGCTCGTCTTCATGCCGTTGTGACAGGCCACACACCGGTCCGATGTCCGAAACACGGTCCCCGGAGGCACCTTGTCTCCCTTGGCATTCTCCGTTTTTGACTCCGACCTGCCCCTCAGCACTGCCGGAGACGCCGCCATCACCAATCCAAGAACCAGTGCACCCGGCCAGTCAACTCTCATCGCCAACCATCCCATAATTTCCCATCCGCCCGGTCCCACAGCATATAAAACAAGACCTGCGGCGTTCGCCCGCCCGTATTCGTAAACGGCTCCCGCACGCCGAACGCCACGCGGACGTGTTGCCGCCGGCTCACCGTGATCTGCATCTCCGGCAGAACATCCCAGTCGGTACTCGCCCCTGCTTTGAAGTCGCGTACCGCCAGGAACTCCACCATCGGCGAGAAAAGCCTACCCAGCATATGGTCCGGAGCGATCGCCTGCCCGACCGCCACACGCCCGAACATGCTCCGTGGAGCCACACTCGTATCCACCGGCAGGTCGGCCCCAAGCTCGGTCTGCACGAACGTGTTCTCCTTGAATAACTGGTCGAACGCCGCAAACGGCTCGAACTGGGTCGTCCCCGCCCCAAACCCGCGCTTGCTGTCACCCGTTGGCAGCAGAATCCCGCCCTGCACGCTCAGGATCGACCCTGTTCGTAGGCTGGAGAAAAGTTCCCGCTTCAACCCTAGCGTGATATCCCCCACACCCGCCGTCCAGTTGTGCCCCTGGTCCGCATAATTGACCGGAACATCCGTCTCCAGTTGCGTCCGCGCGTCAATGATTGTCCGCTCGTCGATGACGTCCGTCGTCCACGTCGGCGCACCAGACGCGCTCGCCGCCGTCGAAGCCACGATCTCGTTCTCCGGAAACGCCTTCTCTGTCACCAACGCCCGCGGCAGATTCAACTCACCCAGCGGAAAGTGATGCGTGTTCCTGCAGAAGCCCCGCATGTAAGCGATCACATCGTCGATCTGGTCGTTGGTTAGTAGATCGCCAAACGCGGGCATGATCTGCGATAGCCCGCGTGACGGCCCGCCATGCACGATCGCCGCCTTCCAGTTCCCATCCGGCTCCGGCGTCGTCCCCGCGCAATCGGTGAAGTCGGGAAAAGTATCCGGCCGCAGAAACACCGTGCTGGACATCGGAGCGCCTTTGCCGTCACTCCCATGACACGCAATGCAGCCGCCTTTGTACACATTCTCCCCGTTCTCCACGTTTGGGGGTCTCGTGTAGTGAAGCATCTGCCCCGAGAGCTGCAAAGTTCCCGCCCCGAGCAGCAGAACCACACCCACTACCCCGCCGAGAACCCCTAACATCCACCGACCCGTAACCAGTCCGCAGACTCGCGAACCTCCGAGTGGATCCCTCGCCAGACCTGCCCCAGGTGCCCTACTCGGCCGCTTCATCCCGGCCGGCACATAACCCATACATCCCTCCCAAACCTTGTGACGCGCCTTCCATCGGAAACAGCATCCCGACCGAAAACCAATCATTCTATCCGAACACTACGTTCGCCTCTTCCTCGTGACTCGAGCATGGGAAAAAACCGATCGATCCCCACGCTCATCTTGAACTACCTCGCAGTTCCTGAGGTGCCGTTTGGCGGTGGCGGTGTTGATGACGACGTAGGCCAGCGCGACTGTGAAGAGAGATTCGGCGAACAGCTCAGGAAAGACAGACAGAACGTACGGATGGACTACTGCAGTGGGATCCAGGTATCTGACCACAACGCCAGGGATCAGCGCTCCGGAGGTGTGGAAGATGCAAGGGAAGAGATATCTGTTTTCGGTTCTGTCTCGCATCCAGAACTCCTAGGGTGACGGCACGAGTTTAATGGCCGCCGGAAAAAGAAGATTCCGGTAGACTCCATGGCGTATTTAAACACAGCTACAGCAAGCTAACGCCCATTCCTGAATGGGAGAGAACTCTTGGAGATTTGTGATTCAACACCACTCAGACTGCCTCGATCTAGTACAAAGATTTGTACGAGTAGTTTGAATTCTTGAACTCGGGTTACTGCCGATAGATAGGAAATTGTAGTTTCGATGTTGGCGAATGATAAGGCCTCCGGCGTGACTACTACAGTTTTAGGAGCTCTGGTGACGGCCTGTGCCGACCTCTTGAACTAGCCATCTCGCAGTCGCGTGATCTCCCCTTCACATCGATCAGACGTGGGACAGTATGAGGTCAATCGATTATTGACCACGCGAACCATAAGACGTGGAGATCGTATGGTCGTCAGCCTTCGCAAAGGTTTGTTGCGCCTTGCGCAAAGAGATGACGCCGTAACTCTTGTCGCGCAGCACTCAATTCGGTTCTTCCACATTTTCGGTGCAGCTTGAATCATAGTTATCGCAGCTCCAGGGCGAGACACGAGCCTTCAATAGTTGGAAGCTAGCGCGACCGTAGATCTGTGGCTTGATCAACTTGTGGACTGACCCCAACTTGAGCCTGTGAATGTGGCCTGCGACCGGACCATTGCTCCACCGCGAGGTTATGGCCAGTTGAACGCTTTCATGTCCCGTTGCAACGTCCTTGCAAACTGTGCTAAGGAGGCGAAACCGGCACCCAAGGCAGCTTCGATCCAGGGGTCGAGGGCACGTGATTTGCGCCAAGGCAGCATGGCACGAAAGCGACCAACGAAGCTGCGGTGGGATGTGCGCCCGCGGGCGAACCGAAGAAACGTGTCGTTTGCTTGCTCTACAGACATTTTCGCCAACCGCTTCACGAGAAGCGCTGCCATGTGACCGCTTTCCCACTGAGCCGTGGGTCGAGTTGGTAGGATATGGCCTTATGAACCTTCAGGTTCTTGAAGTCGGCATGCCGTGGATTGAGCAGGAAGTTGAACTCCGCGGGCACCAGTGAACTCGGAACTCGAAGTGCGACCGAACGACTCTTCTTTGCCCAATCATCTCCGATCGCTTGTGCTTCGGCTGGCGCCGGATCGTCTCGCCAGTTCGTTGGGAGAACGACGCGATTCAGGCTGGTGATAGAGGCATCATCGAAATCCACTTGAATGAGCGCGTACTTTTCAAGCAGTGCAGGAGAATCAAGATGCACTAGAACCTCGAGCACCGCGAGGGCCTGAGACTGGGCCACGTAGACGACCGGAGTTCCTGGACTGTTCCATCTTCCGCCATAGAGCCGGGCGCCCTCTCCAGAAAAAGCCGACTCGACGTGACGCTGCTTGGTGATTCTCCATGCAGTGATGGTCAAGCAAAGACACCATGCTCCACGCGACCGATCAGATTCTCCACTTCCCGGGCGCCTGGCTCGGTGCGTGAATACTGAAGCGGCAATTGACCACTGAGGGCCTTCTTCGGAGTCGTCAGCCATTGAACCGCAGCGTCAGTGTCCCCTTCAAACAGCCCGACTGCTTTCTCAAAGATGTTCGAGATGCGCAGCAGCCGTTCTGACTCCTCAGAAGATAAGCGTCCCGAGCTTCTGCGGCGTTGAAATGTTCGCTCAGGGATTCCGATCAGCGACGCGAGAAAGGTTACGTCGAGGCCACTGTTCGACTCGAACGATCGCAGGGCTTCGAACGACAATCCGGCCTCAAGCTGTTCGATGAGCTGCGGCGTGCTGGGCGAACGAAGGCCCAAGCTGGACCCCCTGGTGCTGAAGCGCGCGGTCCGCTGTACGGCCGTACTCTCACGTTTTGCTTTGGGATGAATAGTCATACCTTGTATGATACTCCGATCACCGCCACAATGGCAGTAAAAGTCAGCCAAAATGGCGAAAACGGACGGCGTCAGTGATGCCCGAAGCGTTGTTTGCCGGCCGCGAAAGAGTACCGGTTGAGTTCCTTCTACGTCAGGGCGCCTACGATCCGACAAATCGGCAGTGAGGGACCAGGACGCGGTCTTCTGCGCACTAGGTTCCGGGACATTTCTCAAACGCAACCCAACGATTGTCGTGGGAGTCCACAATATCGTCACCTCGATGGAATTAGCGAGCGTGAAACGCTTTGTGTATCTCTCTGCCACACCGTGCGCGCGACCCGCGAGGATCTCAATGCGTTCCGCAAGGTTCTGCATCGACGGTCCTACATAACCCGACGGCGGACCACGAACTGAATGAGCGAATGATCAGCGAAAGTCATCTGGACTGGATCATCGCGCGCCCGCTCAGACTGACGAACGGCGCGCCCACGGGTAAATACCGCAGTGGTGACGATCTGAGATCGAACGGCTTTATTCGGACAATTCCGCGCGCCGATCTGGCCGACTTCATATTGAAGCAAGTGGAGGAGGATACACAGAAGGCCGATATGCGCTTACCGAGGGCGTAGTTCCGCCCCATCACGGAGCGCCGGAACACATCCATCACCGTGAGTACGAGGCCTTCTACATCCTCGAAAGGCGAGTTTGAAATTGAATGCGGTGGCCAGACCGCCAAGGCGCGTCCGGGGACGTTTGCTCCTGCTGCCGATGGGTCTCCCACACCGTTTCCAGAATTTTCGGAAAAGCCAGGGAAAGTCTTATGCGTGCAATCACCGAGCGGCATTGAAGGGTTTTTCGAGCACATGAGCTTGCTGGCCAAGGCTGGTTCTCCTGATCTGGAGAAAATCAAAGAGCTGGCGGACAAGTACGAAATCGAGTTTCTGTTGCAATCGGGATTACCCTTTGCGTTATGTCAGAGCCTGTCAAATCGCCTGCCGAACGCAAGAACAACATAAGTAAGGAGCGAATAATGTCCAGTCAATCAAAAACGCTGGCGCATTTTCCTTCAACGATTCCCCCGGACGACCCTCGCCCGATCTATGGTTGCAAGACCCGACGCCCATAATGCTACTTATTTGGGGGCGTAACGAGGACCCTTGCTAGTCAACGATTAACATTGCAAATCCGTTTTATCTAGCTATTCTGCGTTAGAATACGCCCGATCTTCTGAGTTATGCCGGTGCTTGTCTTGTCGATAACTGCAATGCCAGGATAAGACTTAAGTACTACCAGGACAAAAACGAGCGTGAGTTGAAGGTAAGTGCCCTTTTGAGGCGGTAAGTTTGACCTGGGAATAATTACTCGCACCCGGAAGAATTACTCAGCTTGTGGTGAGAATTCGATCCAGACCGCTTTGGAATTACACGGATTAAGTCAATCCTTTGGGCAACATGTGCGGATGGTCTATGGTTTGGCACGACGGTTGCGCGCGTATGTGAAACCTCGCGAGCGCGCCGTGGTGCGGATGCGGACGTGCGCGAACCCATGGAGGAGTTTTATGAACAGGTGCAAACCGCTCGTGACAAGCCTATTTGCGTTGGCAACCTTCCCGGTTTGGGCGCAGCCGACAACCCCAGCTGATCAACAGAACAGCCCCGCCACTCAGCAAGGTCCTTCAAGCACGCAGCCGATGTCCCCGAGTAGTTCGTCCGCGAGCCCGGGAGCACCCAGCGTACAGATGAGTCCAGTCGACGGCGAACTTGAGAGCAAACTAGATTCGAAGACCGCCAAGACTGGAGATAGCGTGGTGGTCCAGACCAAGACACCAGTAAAGACTCCGGACGGAACCGAGATTCCCAAGGGATCGAAGCTGGTGGGCCATGTGCTCGCCGTGCAGCCAAGCCAGGCGGGCCAGAGTTCTCAGGTGGCGCTGGCGTTTGACAAGGTCGAGTTGAAGGGCGGCAAGACCATGCCGATCCATTCGCAGATTCAGTCAATCTCTCCGGCGCAGGGGGCAGCATCGACCAGCGGGTCCACAACGGGTGGGGGAGCCACGAACAGGTCTCAAGCGGCCGGATCTCCTAACGCGAGCACGGCCAATGGCGGCAGCAGCGCGAGCGGCGCTCCAGCCACGGGCGGCTCTCCCGGGGAAGCTTCCGCAACAAACGGTCCACCACCGCCGGGGACTGTGATAGCCAAGAACGGCCAGATAGCAATCAGCACTACTTCGATTCCCGGTGTGCTGGTGGCGAACAACGTACCGGGGCAACAAGATCCCAGGATGGCTGACGCTTCCAGCATCCTGCTTGGGTCGAAGCAAGATGTCGACCTGGATGGGGGCACGGTAATCGTGATTGGAGTCGCTCCCACGAACGCGGGAACCCCGTAGTCGCCATCAGCGGTGATGGCATTTTGCAGTTGTCTCGGACTGTGTGAGGAGAAAGCTGGCGGGAGGGTCCGGCTCCATGAGGCAAAGGTGAAGTTTTGTCTTTGGCGACGCTACGGGGATTTCACTTCGACTTTCACAAATCGTAAAACACCGAAGCGTCGAAAATTCAGGCTGGACCCTCTCCTCTCCTCGATCTAATCTTTGAAGAACTCCGCCAGTATGGCCGCATGCGCCTTGCACGTTGGGAGACATCTCGTGGAGACCGACAACCTCGATCACGTAAGGAAGTCAACCTGATTGATTCGGTCGCCCGTGATGCTTTCTCGCAATGCGTTGAAATTTCGCCGGTGAGAGATCGTTGTAAATCGCCCGAATTGTTTGGAGCTAGCATCGCTGGGATTTGCAATCCTTGCGATTGTGGCCACTAAGATCCTCTCTTGTGTTGCGGTCCCTTTGGGTGACGCCGGTGCCACCGCCATACAAGATTTCTCTTTGTCTACCAACGCACCCACTTAACGAAACACGTTAAGCACATTGATGTTACCTAATGCGCATGCCTGCTTTCTTGTCCCAATGTAGGGGATGCTCATTCGGTGACATCGGTGCTTCCGGAACTTCACCAACGCTGACGCCATATTTCCAATCCGGTGGACAGATGGCGATATAACGGGCGTAACCGCCCGTACCTCCTCCGAATTTCGGAAAGCCAATCGCAACGAGGGCGCCCTGTTCAGGAACTTTGTCCAGATTTGTCACCCCTTCGGCCTGTGTATAACCGTTTCTAAGAAGCCACGCTTCGCCTTCGAACGTCGGAGTGGTGTCTGTATCAAGCGGCTCGTGTCCGTGAAAGAGGATCTTCCGTTGCAGATGGAGAAACTGCAAAGCAGATAGCGTGACGCCGGGGAATTCTTTTCTGCCGGCGAGCCGGGGATCGGGCCATTCCTTCGACCAATCGGAGCGGACGAAGACGACAGAACCTTCGGGGATTCTCCCATATTTCTGTTCCCATGCCTGAATATCTACCACAGCCATCTGATATCCAGGATCTTTGGCGACTTTGTCCTGAATCGAAATGACCACCAGTGGGCGGATCGTGTAGGTGGGGGGCAGTTCGTCGATGGCGGGGTAGTAAGGATTCCAATGCGCGGGCGGATCGAGCTGCGTTCCGAGTTGATCAGTCGAGAGATCGTAATGAGTGGCTTCGAATCCCTCCTTTTCATACGTGTAAGGAATGTTTGTTTCGGGATCCACAGTGGGAGTAAAGTTCGAAGGACCAAAACCATGCCAGACCGGGACTGACGGAGTGATGGTGTGTGTCAAGTCCACGTACTTTGCCTTTTTGAGGGAGTTGTCGTAAATCGCCCAGAGAGACGGTTGATCCCGTTTGCTGCCCATGAGAATTGTAGAAACTAGCAGCAGGACAATAATCATCATCAACGGTGACTCTTTCCATCGCTTCATCTCGCATATTCCTTTCGGGAGTCGCCAAAAGCGTTTTTGTAGAATTCAATATTCAGGATGAGGTAAGGTGTGACAGTGCTATAAGCGTTAGGAATGAGTTTCACCATGCGTTACCCTCCGAGTATGGCTCTTCCCAGACTCATGTAGAGATAAACACCCGAATCGCCAGATCGACACCTGCCGTTTGGTATCCTGAGACAAAGAACTCTTTCGTATGCCGATGGGCGATCGCATCGCTCATGCGGAGCTCCAAATCGGCAAATTCCAGGATCATGTTGTCTGACGAGAGCCCCCAGATGGAGCACTACAGTGCCAAGCACTACGACGGATCGCCCGTCAGCCTGATGATCTATGTCGAAGATGTCGATTCGGCCGCCAAGAACGCCGTGGCTATAATCTCCAAGCCCACAGGTGGCCATCCGTTCTCCCCTTTCGGATAACGCGGCTCCGCTAGCACCTTAGCTCCCCCCACGGCACCACCTATTTCCATCTCCTCCAGAAATATCTCCCGCCGCGATTTCCTTGCATACTTCTCAAATCCTGTCTGCGCCGCCAGGGTCTGCTGGCGGACAAACACGCGGACCCAGTGTGCTTCACGCCGCAGGGCGATGGATGGCGATCGTATGGAGGAACAACAATCGTGGGACGAGATCATTCCGGGGCCGATGATTCAAGGTGGAATAAAGTTCCCGCCACGGTGTTTTATCAAAAGGCGGGAGCAGATCGTGCGGGCAACCGTGGCGGGCTGCCTCGCATGGACCAGAACAAATATGAGGGATCGACCGAGAGATGAGTAGCGATTCAAAGTCCTCGACGTTAAGCCGCATCGGCCGGTATGACGTGATTTGCGAGCTTGGCCGGGGCGGCATGGGCATCGTGTATCGAGGCGAGGACAAGCTCATTGGCCGGGATGTGGCGATCAAGACTCTGACCGAGGTCACCCCGGAGCTGCGGGAGCGCTTCTACGTCGAAGCCAGGTCGGGGATCCTGAGCCACCCTAACATCGTGACGGTCTACGAACTCGGAGAACACGAGGGGAACCCGTTTATTGCGATGGAGTTTCTCGCCGGGGAATCGCTGGACAAGATTCTTCGACAGCGGGGACGGCTCCCGGTGCTGGAGACTCTTTCGATTGTGGAGCAGCTCTGTGCAGGATTGGGGTATGCGCATCAACATGGCCTTCTGCATCGCGATGTGAAGCCAGCCAATGTAATTGTGCTGCCGGATGGCCGGTCAAAGATCGTCGATTTCGGCATCGCCCGGCTGGCCGACCAGGGACCACGGCTGACCAAGACCGACGCGCTGCTCGGGACCTTCCACTACATCGCCCCCGAGCGGCTGAAGGGTGAGACGAGCGACGGGCGCGCCGATATCTGGTCCGTGGGCGTGATGTTGTACGAGATGTTGACTGGGGAACTGCCTTTCAAAGGAAAGGACGTCTCCGCCTTGTACCGCGTGATTCATGAGTCGTATGTGCCACTGGCCGAGCTTGTCGAGGATTTGCCGGAGGCGTTGAATGCGGTGCTCGAAAAGGCGCTCGCCAAGGACGTAGACAAGCGCTATGCCACGACGGAAGAGATGGCATTCGATCTCCAGCCAATCAGGGAGGGACTGAAGCGGGAACGCATTCTCGAGCTGCTAGGGACGGCGCGGAGGCTTGCGGAAGAGCGTCAGTTTGCCAACGCTCGAAGCGTGCTGCTGCAGGCGCAGCGGATCGACCCGTCGAACGCGAGTGCCAAGACACTCATGCAGGAGGTGCAGGACCAACTCACCCAGCTGCAGCGGGGTGAACAAATACGGCAGATTCTCGAGCAAGCGGAAGACGCAGTTGCCTCGCAACAATACGACGATGCGATCACCTACTATACGCAGGCCAAGAAGCTGGACGTGGAGGGTTCGTCCGCTCTAACGGAGCGGATCGAGCAGGTGCAGGGGCTGAAGGAGAAGTTTCAGCAGGTACGGTCGCTTTCCGAGCAGGCCAGTGAGGCACGCAGGCGCGGGGACCTCACGATGGCACAGGACCTGCTCGAGCAGGCACTAGAACTGGATGAGAAGAATACCAATCTGCGCAATGCGCACTCGATTATCTTGCGCGAGATCAGGCGCCAGCAGGAGGGCATCAAGATCGAGGACCTCTTGAAAAGTGCGAGAGAAGAGTACGGCACGCGGAGGTACACGGAGGCAATTGCGCGGCTGCGTGAAGCGGCGGAGATTGACCCGACACACAGTGAGGTACAGCAACTGTTGATTACGGCGACGGCGCGGCAGAAGGAAGAACGCAGACGGCTGTTGCTGGATCAGGTTGTCGCCGAAATTCATGATTGCCTCGAGGGGGAAGATTTTGATCGCGCCCATAACCGCGTGAGCAGGGCCCTTGAGACGTTGCCGTCCGAAACGCTGCTGCTGAGCCTAAAGGTAGAGATCGAGCGGAAGAAGCAAGAGTTTGAGTCGCAACAGATCGTTCGATCGGCCCTTCTTCGCGCGCAGGATCTGTTGTTTGAGCAGCCTGTGAGATCCCTGTCGATCATTGATGCGGCACTGGAGCAGGTTCCACGAGATGAGAGTCTGCTACAGTTCCGCTCACGGCTGGAAGAGCACCTCGGGAGTCTGAAGAAGGAGGAACGGCGTGCTCAGCGACTGAAATTGGCCCATGACGCGATAGAGGCGAGACGATTCGAGGTGGCGATCCACGAACTTGAGTCGGGGCTGGCTGAAGGCGAAGGGTCCGACGAGCTGGAGTCGCTGCTTGCCCGGGCACGGACTCAGCAACGGCAGGCCGTGGAGCGGGAGAAGAGAGAGATTCTCTGGCGGGAGGTCCAGGAACTACAGCAGAAATCTGAGTGGACAAAGATTGTGACCCGCCTTGAAGGAATGATTGCCGGCAGCGAGGATGCTCCACTTACTGCGGCGCTCGAAGATGCGAAGCGGCGGCTACGCGAGGCCGCGGAGCGAACCGCGACGCTGTTGCGCCGGGCACGGACACTGGCGGAGACAGATGTTGCCGGTGCGCTGCAGCTTGTTTCTTCTCAGCCGCAGGAGATGTTTGCGAACAAAGAGGTCGTCGCGCTGCACAAGGAGCTTTCGCAAAAGGCGGAGGTAGCCCGCGCCATCGATGCAGCTGTAAAGCGTTGTGAAGAGCTGTTGGCAGCCGGCGATCTGAGCAGCAGCATGAATGAGTTCGCGCGTGTTGCGAAGGCACAGGGGGAGTCGGCTGCGCTGGCGCAAGCTCGGGAGCGTTGTGAGCAAAGGCGGCGCTCAGTCGCAGATGCGGCGCTAACAAATTCGATCTCGAGAGCGCGTGAGGCGTTGCGGGGCGGCACCGAGAAGACGGCTGTGGATGAGTTGCAGCGACCGCGTCAGATTGCCAAGTTCGCGAGTGAAGCGGTGAGAGCGGAATGGGAGGCGTTACGGGAAGAGGCAAAAGGCACCTCTAGCCGAAAGGCGACCTCCAGCCCAGCGACTGTGACGAAGAAGCGATCCTGGGTGGCGGCAGCAGCAGTCTTTGGCGTGTTGGCGCTGGGTGCCGTACTGAGCCTCGGGGTGGGCATCTGGCGGCATCGTCACAGCTCCATTCCACACACACCACCGGCCGCGGTTCAGCCACAACAAGCTAAGGTGGCTGACACATATCTGGAAGTGAATGCTTCGCCTTGGGCGACAGTGCTGAAAATTCAGAATAGCGCCGGAAACAGCATTGACCTGCGCAGCTCCGATCATGTGACGCCCTTTCGGCTCGACGGAGTGCCTCCCGCGTCGTATGAAGTGACACTCAAAGGACCGGGGGATGGCCAGGAACAGGTGGTCCACTGTGTGATTAGCGCACAACAGCATTTATGCACAGCTGACCTGGGCACACCGGATACGCAGCAAGTACTGACAGGAGAACGGCCATGAGGACGAGAAAGCAGTGGCCTTTGGTGACACTGACCTGCCTCGCGCTGATGGCGCCGGCGGCTCGCGCCGACGAGCAGAGAGATCACTTGAAGGCTCTCGAGAAGCAGGCGAAAGATGCAAAGGCAAAGGGCCATCTGGACCAAGTGGCGAATTATTTGTGCGAAGCAGCGAGCCTAGACAAGTCTCATTACGGGAAAAGGTGCGAACGAGCGCAGGCCGACGCAGAGAAGAAGAAACAGGAGTATGTAGGGGACTTGCAGACGGCGAAATTTGAGCTGCAGCACAAGGACTATGCGGGTGCCATCCGCGATCTGAGCAAGATAGACTTCGGCCCGAACCGGGAGGAGGCGCAACGCCTGATCCAGCAGGCGAAGGCTACAGTGCCAGGACCAGATTTTGAAAGCGCGAATCAGGCGCTGTTACGAGGAGCAATGGCGGCCTATCAGCGGGGCGACTTCGACGCAGCCGCAACCCAGGCGAACGAGGTGCAATCAGCCGCCTCCAAGCCAGCGGCGACGCAGTTACTGACAAACATCAAAAACTATCAGGATACAATGGCGCGGGCTGACCACCTGGCGCAAAACGCCGACTACAAGGGAGCTCAGGAGGCGTATGCTTTCGCGGTCAAGATCAATGGCAATGGACCAGGATCTCCAGCCGACAAACTGCACGATATGGAGGCGAAGCTCGCAGATCAGGCAGCAGAGTTAGCTAAAGCTCAGGCAGCAGCGGAGGCTGCGAAGCAGTCGACGAAAGTCGATTATGCGGCCGAGGTCCAGAAGGGCTTGGCGGATGCACGGCGCGACGAGTCGAAGGGCGATTACAAGACTGCCCTGCAAGCCTTCAATGGTGTGCTACTGCTGGACGGCCGGCAAGCAGAAGCGCTCGCTGGCAAACAGCGAATGATGACCAAACTCCGGAGCGATCCGAAGGTGCTGGTTGAGAGCTTGGAGGACGGCATCCACAGCTACTACTCTTCACAGTTTGAGCAGGCGGCAGAGTCGATCTCGCGCTATTTGGACAATCAGCGGCTGCATAACAAGGGCGCAGCGCACTTTTACCTGGGGGCTTCGCTTTTGTCAGAAGCTGTTCTTGCCGATCCGCACGACGAGGCGCACAAGAGCAGTCTGCGGCAAAGCGCCGACGAGCAGTTTGCGCTGGCGCGACAGGAAAACTATAAGCCTGTGGAGAGTTTGGTGTCCCCGCGGATTCTCGAGGAGTGGACAAAGACCGGCGCTAGCCCTGCCCGTTGATTGTGCGTGACTTCAGAGCGTAAGAAAGCCCGGCCATTCTGGGATGGGCCTAAAGCAGTGGAGATCCAGAAACAGATGGTTATTGAGGTGGCGGCGATTTCCGATGTAGGCTGCAAGCGGCCGAACAACGAGGACAGCTTTGGATATGATCTGCAGTCGCGGATTTTCGTGGTTTGCGACGGGATGGGAGGCATGGCGGCCGGAGAAGTTGCCAGCACGACTGCGGTGGAACAGCTGTTGCGGTTCTATGAACGCCTTCGCTCAACGGATATGGAAATCGAACAGCGACTGAACCAGGCGATTGCGGGCATGAACCTAGCTGTGTGGGCTGCGGCGCAGGAGAACGAGGAACTGCGCAGAATGGGAACAACGCTGGTTACCGCATGTGTCGATGGAAGCCGAATGGTGATTGGCAATATCGGCGACAGCCGCGCCTACTTTCTGCGCGATGGAGCTTGCGTGCAGATCACTCGGGATCACTCCTACGCAGCCGAGCAGGTGGCGGGTAAGATTGCGCCAGAGGCGACGGCCCATCTTGGGTCCTTACGCCAGTTCATTACCCGTGCAGTCGGAGTGGAAGCTATGGTGCAACCCGATCTTTTTACTGCCGAAGTGAGATCGGGAGATATGGTGCTGCTAGCAACGGACGGATTAACCCGCTACGCAGAGGCAGAAGCGATCGCGCAGCAAGTCGTCGTTGGGCAGGACCTTGCAGAATCGTGCCGGGTGCTGATAGAGATCGCCAAGACACAGGGTGGGGTAGACAATATCACCTGTCTGCTGATGCGTTTTCACTAGCCACGGTCGGCGATTCTATTGTGTTCTCAGAAGTGTGCTGGTTTATGCTTCCGATCCCTCAAACAAACAGCAGATTCCTCCGTTCCGTTGTAGCGGAATAACAACTATCCTGAATGACTCAACAAAAGAGCCTGCTTCCTGACTGACCTGGAGTAGGCTCTTTTGTTTGCGATGAGCGCAGCTCCGATCAGTGCGCGATCTGTGGCCCACAATGAAGATTGTTGAGCGAGCCGGGAAGCAAGATGCTGGCGCCAGCGCCCGATATCTCGATGCGCTCGGTGAGCGGAGTACCGTTGACCACGACAGGCGTGTTGGCGATTTCGAGCGGGTAGTCGAGTCGCCCCAAGTTGCCAAGCGGTTCCAGTTTGCCGCGGTCAACGAGGTGGAAGAGGGCCCAGGTCCCGTTGAATTGCAGCGGAAGGCTGCCGCTGCCGTAGTTGGCCAGTAGCCCAGCCGACTTGGCGGTATCGGGCGACCACGTGAACTCCTTAGAGACATCGGCCCCGGTGAGGCTTTGCGTATCGATGGCGAGGGTGACGCTCTGGATCTCCTTTGAACGAAGGATGTGGGCATTGAAGGTGAGCGAGGGTGACGCGGTGCCTGCGGGAAAGAACGCTTTGGAAAGAGCCGCCGCGCGGTTGAAGAACTGGAGGAACGCGGCAGTTGGCTTGACAGGCGCATTGGACTCCGCGACCCAGGTGTCTCCCTGTTGCGTGATGTATGGCTTCAAGGTGGAGTCGTAGAACTGCCAGAGGGTTCCAGAGGCGGGCTTAAGCATCGAGGTGACTTCAGCAGGAGTTGCCTCAATGGTTGCGTTGCGGGAGAACGGATATTTACCAATTAATGACGAGAAGCTGCTGCAGAAGCCGCGTCCAGCGGCATTGAGCTGTTCCGGACGCTGTCCGCGAATGGCTTCTTCAACCGATGTGATGGGCGCCTGTAGGAGGCTGATGACGGTACGCTCGACGTGGACCTGCGAATCGATGTTGAAGGATTGCGCGGTCTGGTCGACGGCGCCGTGGGCATTGACGGCCGCGCTGATGACGGGCTGTGTCGCAGCGGGGTTGTTGGCCGCAGCAGGGTCCTGTGTGAACTGCGACAGCGCGCCTTCGAGTCCGATGAGCCCATTGATGTAGTTGGTGTTGCCTGAAGCGATCAGCCGGTTCGTGCTGTCTGGTGGAACCAGGGCCTGAGTCGGCTGGAACTCATGAGCGATGGGCGGACTGGCCACAGCGGTATTGCGCGACGCGGTGAACATGAGCGCCAGGAGCGCCGAGTTTGGCGAGGAGAGGCTTTGCAGTTTGTCCTTCGCGTCCTGCAGGCTGCGATAGCGGACGACAGCGGCAGAGCGGAGAAAGGTCCGCCACTGATCGGAGAAATCGGTGGCATAACGCTCCGCGAGCTTTTGCGAGAGCGAGGCAGCCTGAAGAGACGGAGTTGCCTGTGCGCCGAGAACCCACTCTTCTCCGGTGAAATAGTGGTCGGGATGCTGGGTGGCGTTCTGCATGTAGGCGAAGCCGTCACGGGTAAAGGCTCCAGGAACGATGTGCGCGTCGACAACGGTCGCGGCCGAACCGGGGAACAAGCGGTTGAATTCGATTGAAGGCGCGACGCGGTTGGCGGCCGCGAGCATGTTCTGGTAGATGCGATCGAAATCGCCAAAGCCGTTGAGATAGGCGCGAGCATGGATCACGGCGGGCATCACTGGAGAGATGTGGTATGGATTAGCTCGCACCAGCTCAGCAGCGTAAAAGCTAAATTGTTGTTCCGCCAGCTGCTTCTGCTGGTCAGATTCAGACTGGTCTCCGTTCACCCAGAACCGGACAAGGATGGGCGCAAGAAAACTCTCTGTGCTTTTGTCGGGATAGGACGTGGTGATGAGATACGCGCGCAATGGATTGTAGGCCGCGAAGTAGTCGGCATCGGCTGGTACCGTAGCGGGGAGAGCGCCGAGCGTGGTGATGAGGTTGCGCTGGGTGCGAGCGAGAAGCAAGCGTTGAAAGCGATCGAAGTAGATGAGACGCGCTGGCCTGATCAGTGAATGGCCGCGGTAAAGTCCCCAGCGGAACATGAGCGGTGCTCCGTTCTGTTCGTAGTTCTGAAGCTGTAGCAATGTGACGCGCAGACGGTCGAGGCTGGCCAGCTCGGAGCTAGACGCAAGGTTGGAGAGCGGCGCTCCCGAGGGTAGAGCCGATGAGCTCTCGCGGAGTGTCCGTTCCAACCGCGAGTTGTTGGCGTAGGAGACAGTGAGGCAGATGATCCAAAGCAAAAGCATCGCCGAAAGAGTGCCGAGACCTATGCGCCGAAGCAGATGTACGCGTTCGCTTGTGCGTGTTCCGGAGAGTGCCTCCCGGTCAGCAAAGATCGCTTCGGTAAAGAGCCGTGGGAGGAAACACCATTGCGCGACCTTCTGGCTGACGACCTGAGGGCCGGACTGCTGGCGCTCTCCCTGCATGTTACGCAGGGAGAGAATGCGGGTTGCATCGGCATCAGTCTCCACGGACCTGCGGACCACCGCCGGCGTGCTGACGGCCTGCTCGGAGATATGGGCGCGCACTCCGGTGAAGTAGAAGCCGCGTAGGTATGGATTGGCGCTGAGCTGGCTGGGGCGTGTGAGCTCGACGAGGTAGGAGGCGAGATTGTTGCGCACTTTCTGCAACTCGCGGGGAAATTCGTAGATGGGCGCGGTGGACGGCTGGTCGGATTCACGGGCAAGCACCTCCACACGGAACTCACCGATTGAAAAGAAGAGCCGGTCCAGGGAGGAAGCAACGGTAGCGGTGACGTGTTCAGCATAGAGCCCACCGGGAACGCCGTTGCGCGGAAGGGCAATACCCAGCGGGTCGGAGACTTCCTCTGTAGAGAGGTGGCGGACAAACTCGGAGAACCCGGGGACGCGGTCGAGCTTAGTGAAGATAACGTACACCGGGAGATCCGTACCCAGCTGCCGCGATATGGTGCGCAGCATCTGGTTCGTGCTACGAGCCAGCACTGCAAGCGATTCCCCAGCACCCGATCCGAAGCAGGATTCAACACTGGTGCAGACAACAGCGGCACGGACAGGCGGCGTGGCTCCCAGGGCAGACTGATACATCTTAGGACGCGTTTTGCGCACAAGAGATTCCCAGAGCTGAGAGCTATTGCGTAGCGATTCGCCAGCCTCGACGAGAACACCCTGCTGCGTGTACCAGAAGGTTGAGAGCTCTGTGGGAACAACGCTCTGATCGCGATAGATCTGCCCGGCAAGAAGCTCGGGGTCAAGACCGGCGCGGAGCACAGTGGTAGTCTTGGCGGAGTTTGAACCGCCAAGGATGTAGAGCAGCGGCGTGGCATCGAAAGCTTTCGCGCTGGCTCGCTGCGAAGAGGCGAGCCGCTGCTGCGCGTCGCGGATGAGATTGCCGAGTTCCGATGAGTTGCGCTTGTCGTTCCCAGAACGCTGGTCGCCCCCAGAAGAGGGTGAGCTGTTTCCACGCCGCATCACGGCGACGACGGCGAATGCTGCTGCAGTGCCCAACGTCAGGATGAGGGTACGCATGATCATGAGGACGCTTCCATGAAGATGGAAGACAGGGCCGAGCAACCAGCTGAGGATAGCCGAGACCACAAAAAAAAGCGTCGAAAACAGGTACACTGTCACGCGAGATCCTAACGGAGGTTGAGGCTGCTGTTTTGCAGGAAGGACACGCCCGAGGCGAGCTCAATGCTGTAACCGCTGAAGGCGAAAACGGCAAGGCCGGCAAGAATGCAGGCGGCCCACATGAGGCGGCGGCTCCATCGATCCCGGCCGAGGCGCCCTGCCGTTGCGGGTGCGGGACCGGAGCGCGGCGCCAGGCGTGCGTCGCCACGGATGCGATTGATTCGTTCGCGGGCCTGCCGTAACATCGAGTAAAGCTCGCCGCTGTCGCCTAACGCATAGCGGCCCCGGTAGCCCATCAGAAGACAGATACAGTGGAGTTCCAATACGTCGGCAACCTCGGCAGAGTCCTCTTGTGTGAGGTAAGTACGCAGGTTGCGGAAGAACGTTTCCCCGGCGAGGTGGCCGCCGAAGAGCTCTTCCTGCAGTGGACGCCTTGACCAGTCGGCGAAGACGGGATCTTGCAGATTGAGGACGCTCTCGTCGAGGAAGGCTACGGCAGCGAAAACCGCCGTCTGAACGCTTTCGCCGGAGTAGCCCAGAGCGCGCCCCTGCTGCATGGTGCTCTGCAGAGATTGCCGAATCTGTGCGCGGAAGTGCTGCGCTTCCTGCACATGCTGGAGGCGGAAGCGAACCCGCGCAATGGCGGTCAACACTTCTTGAAACGTGGAGGCCAGGCTGGCTACACGTGCATCGCTCACAGTGACGTCTCCACGATAGCCGTGAGGGTGAATTCCGGGTCGGCGATCTCGCCCGGGATGTAGATGCCAACGCTTTTGGTCTGCAGGATGTGTTCCCAGCAAGCCCCAGAAGTGTCCACGGAGAAGTACTGCATGTCGGCCACGGCACGGATCGCCGTAGGCGGGACCTGCAGGTGGGTGAGCGTCATACCGGGAAGAGCGCGCTTAACGAGCTCCGGAACGAAGCGCGCAGAGCAGACTTTAACCAGTCTGGGCACGAGGCGAAGCTGGTCAGATTCACCGATCGAAGAGCGGACACCGAGTACCCATCGTGCGCGGCGCAGGCAGCGATCATCAGTAACAGGGGCTTGGTGAATGTACGAGCCCACCGGAGAAAAGTTGAGCAGTATTGTGTTCGACGGTACGACGATCTCCAGATGACGCCGGATGTGTGCGCTGAGGGCGCGGAAAGCTGGTCCCGGGTTGTAATGGTCGTACTCCGGCAGGTTTCGCGGATCTGAGTCGACGGCGAACGTGCAGAGCCCACCGGCAAGTCTCGACAGCTCAAGAAAGCAGTCCGCCGGATGAGCGTGCCGCGTGCGAATCAAATGGCGAAGCGGAGGCAGAGCGCTGTGAAGGGAGTGCAGAAACCAGTAGTTCGCGATGTCGAGCGCGGATACTCCAGGCTCGAAGCGATCAGGCCGCTGAGAACCGCGTGTAATGGTAGCGCTCTTTTCGCCTATGACCTCCAGTAGCTGTTCGAGCAGGAACATCAATGTGTCGCTGGCACTGATGCGGAGGCTGGCAGGGACAAATTCTTCGTCGTAGACGAACTTGCCGCGGTGATCGCGCTTGACACGGGCAAGGGGCAGGGTCAGCAGCTCGGGAGTCAGTTCATGTTCCGTCAGAATGCGGATGTTCTTGTGGGCCAGCTCTACTTCTCGCTCGTCGATGCCGTTCGTCTCATCGCGCAAGGTGCGTGGGGTGCTCAGGTAGCGGGCATTCGAGGATGGCTCAGTGAGATTGGCGTCGTAGCCGTTATTTTTCCGCACAGGAACAGCTAAGAAGAGAAGCAGTTCGGTAGCGGAGGCGGGAAATAACGGCGTTAGATTCCGAGTAGGTGGAGCCGCATCGGAGATCGGCATATCAAAAGACAGCCCATCGCGAAATATGCCAGACGCGTGAAGGACGGAGGCGATGCCGTTCTCGATGGCCTTGGAGTCGAGCTCGATGTGGAGCAGTCCCCATGGCTCGCGCCACACGTTACCGGCAAGAAACGCAATCGAATCTTCAAAATAGCGGCTTTGGGTTTGAAAGTGATGTGGAGCTAAGTACATTCCTTCTGACCAAACCACTCGGGAAAGAAATTTCATGAGGATCCCAAAGACCGCTTTGTTAGCGTTGCGAGAAAGTGAGCCGGTCGTCTCGGTGACAAGGCGACGCACCGTGAAAATTGTTTCTTGGGGAATAACGGATGGCGAGGAGTTTTATTCCATATGAACCTTTTGTACCGGCCATTCTCGGCCGAACATCGAACGAAGAGAAAAAGAGCTTTTACGGATGGGATCGGAACAATGAAGAGACCAGACCCGCACTCCGGCCCGCAATCGTTTGAAGAAGAACGAGAAGCCGCCTCCCCCGCGCCCGTAAGCGTGACCGGACTTTTTTCGCCCAATGCGATTGCGTCTGCAGGTGCGGTTGACAGCAATCATGAAGTGTCACAACTACTGCAAGGACCAGGCGCGATGGTCAGCGACGAGACGAGTGCCGCCCAGGCTCCGCCGCGGCCGAGGCCAGTAGTAGAGGAAAAGAGCGACGCGCAGCCAGCAGGCCGAGGGGCAGCAGATGGAGCGGGTCCAGCACCGCAGGTGGACATTACAGGAGTCTCCCGGAAGGTCCAGTTGGAGCGCGCTACAGATGAAAGCTCGCGTGCCGAGGTGGTTTCCAGCGGAGAGAATAGCGTGCGGCGGAAGGAGGACGTACCTCATGCGTCTTCCAGTTCAAGCAGCCCAGAGGAGGGATTTACGCAAATGTTTCAGTCGCTTTCGGCGGCCAGCAGAGGAGCTTCTTCCAAAACTCCGGCTGCCGGCCCGGAGAAAGCTGCCGAGGGCGGTGCGGCGCCTGAAGAAGAGCACGAACCACCTCTGAAGTGGAAAGAAGAGCCCTTGGCGAGGAGCCAGTTCCAACCGGGCTTACGGCCGGCGCAGGGTGAATCCACGGCGCTCTTCCAACGTCTTGACCGGCAAGAGCCAGTTCCAGGAGATATCGATGACAGGCTGGCCCCAGCGCCGGCACAGCCAAGGTTCGCGGGTGGTTTCACTCAACTGCTGCGGACGCTTTCGGCAGAGTCGGGAGCAGAAATACCAGTGTTGCCGACAGCGCCGGCACCTTTGCTGCCGCAGCCTTCAGGTGGTCCGGGCGAGTTCACCAGAATCATCTCCGGCTCGATGCTCCGCGAGGCGAGGGGGCGCACCGAGACACCTGCAGGAGCAGAGGCACATCAGGCTCACGCAAGTGGGGAAAGTGTTAGTCCAGCTCCGATGGTGGCTATGGGAAGCGCGGCTCCAGTGATGCCGATGGCTCCCGCGATGGGACTGACACCGCAGCAGTTGCTATCGCCTCCTCCACAACCGATGCCGACAACGCCACCCGTGCCACAGGTTGCGCCGGCACCGCTCCCCCAACCTCAAATTTCGCCCCAGGCACCCGCAGAAGGCAAGATGCAAAAGTATATGCCCTTGCTTTTGATCGCAAACGTATTCCTCATGGTCCTAGTGGTGATTCTGGTGGTGTTCGTGCTGCTGCATCATTAGACGTGATGTCTGAAAACGTCAGTGCCCGTCAGACCCGGGAGCCTTCGACGGGCGGGAGCAAAATCAGTTCGAGACGGGGATTTTTTATCTCTCCGGGCACATAAGCACCGAAGTTCCTGGAGCGCTTGATGGTTTCCCATGCCGCGCCAGACCGATCGAGGCTGAAGTACTGATAGTTCAGCTTGACAGGAATCTCCTGCGGCGGTGAGGGCAAATGTGTAATGGGCAAGCCGGGCAGCGCCTGGCGGATCAGCGTCTCAAGATGTGTCGCCGAGCAGGTCTTCACCAGAGCCGGAGTCCGCGCGATAAGATCCGCCGCGGGAATTTCCGCCGAAATGGCGAGATAAAAACGGGAGCTATCAACAAGGTTGCCATCTTCGATCTCCGTGGTGTAGACAGAGTCCCGCACCTGGCGGAGCGGCAGGGCGATGAACCGGCTCGGAATCACTGTGTCAAGCAGTTCCATAAGAATAGCTTCGAGCGCGGCAAAACAGCTTCCCTGTTGCTCGTGATTGTACTTCGGCAGGTCCTGGCTACGAATGTGTTTGGAAAAGGTCGTGAGCGCCCCGCCTAGTGTGAGCAGCTGCAGGTATACAGCCTCAGGGTGCACTTGAGGCGCGTGCAACATCTGGTTCAGGGCGGGAAGAGAGGTGTTGATCGTATAAAGGAGCCAGAAGTTTGCTACGTCGGCCGCGCTGAAGTCCGCGAGCGATTGATTGCGCTGACGCCGGACCCCGGCCAACTGCCCACTGCGCGAGACCAACACTTCGACCAGGCTGCGAAGGATGCCGGTAAGACGCTCACTGGCATTCGCATTGATCATCGGCGGGATGAAGCTGCTATCCAAACGATACCGACCTGCATCCGTCCGCAAAACACGAGCGAGCGGCAACGTAACCGACCCTTCGAGGCTCTCACCGTCGGCGACGATCTGAAGATTTTTGCGAGCGAGTGAGACAGGTTTTTCGGTCCCAGAGCTGTTTTCGTCGCGCAGCATCTGCAACTCCGAGTAGAAGCGCGTACTCAAGCCGGTACGCCGCGGCCCGATGTTCATGCCACCGTTTCTACTCTGCGGAATGGCCAGGTAGAAGATGCACTCACGACGGCCGTCCTCGAAGCACTCATCGAGCACGCGGGACCGCGGAGGTGCATCGGCATCTGCGAGGTCGAACGGCAGTCCGTCGGAGAAGAGGCCGGAAGCGTTTGCGATCTGAAGTAGGCCCTCGCTCATCGTTGCGGTGTCAATCTGAAGCGAATGAAAGCCCCAATAGCGGAAGCACAGCGAGTCGAGCACGAAGCGCAGCGAGTCTTCCACAAAATGGTCCTGCGCCTGGAGATGTTGAGGAGAGAGAAATACGCCTTTCGACCAGACAACGGGCTGTAATCGCCGCATAAGAAATATTCCTAGCTCAGTGATTAACTGGGTAAGTTAGATGCCCGCAAAGCGTAGCCGCAACTTGGTGCGCAGCCCTTCGAGACCAAATAGAGAGATGTTTCAAGTATGCGTTTTGCTGCACAAAAGCAGCCAGAAAAAAACCAAATCTTCTCGGGAATAAATCCTCGGAGAGTCGTGTTGTTCCAAGTATCAGTGCAGATCACGAGATGGGGGACGTCTGCTTGTTGCCATGCAATACAGCAACTGTTTCCTGTCTCCCGAGGTGTTTATGGCGAGAGAAAGTACACAGCAGAAACTCAGCCGCGTTCGACCACCACGCGTGCAGATCACGTACGACGTCGAGGTGGGCGACGCGATCGAGCTAAAAGAGTTGCCATTTGTCGTGGGTGTTCTGGCTGACCTGACGGGGATGCCGGCAAATCCATTGGCTCCGATGAAGGAACGCAAATTTGTGGAGATTAATCCGGATAACTTCGACGCGGTGCTCGCTAATATGGCGCCGCGACTCGCGTATTCAGCAGATAACGCGCTGACAGACGATCCGGGTGCGGGACAGTTGAAAGTTGACCTGAAGTTTGAATCGATGGACGACTTCTCGCCGGCGGGGGTGGCACGCCAAGTCGGGCCGCTGCGGGAATTGCTTAAGCTCCGCTCAAATCTCTCGGACCTTCGCGGAAGCCTGCAAGGGAACGACAAGCTGGACGAGGCGTTGTTTGAAGCGGTGACGAACACCGAGCTGCGCGAGAAACTTCGCTCCGAGCTGAAGACGTCAGGAGATCGATAAATGGCAGAGAAAAAAGGAGAAGCCGCAGTCGCCACTGCTCCCGTGGAAGAGCGGGCAGTGACGACGCCGTTGCTGGACCAAATCGTCACAGAAGGACGTTTTCGGGGCGATGCGGCTGGCACCCAGCGTGGCCGGGACCTGATCAAGGAGTTTGTTGCGCAGGTGCTGGAGGGCCACGTTACAATCACGCGCGACACCGAGACATCGATCCAGACGCGTATCGCCCAGATCGACCAGTTGATCTCCAAACAGCTCAACAAGATCATGCACGATCCGTCCTTCCAGAAGCTGGAGGGAACGTGGCGCGGGATCAAGTACTTGATGGACCAAAGCGAGACCGGCGTGATGCTGAAGATCAAGGTATTCAATACATCGAAGCGTGATCTTCTGAAAGATCTGCAGCGCGCACCAGAGTTCGACCAGAGCTCTTTGTTCAAGAAGGTCTACGAAGAAGAGTTCGGCGTCTTCGGAGGCGCTCCGTTTGCTGCGCTCATCGGTGATTATGAGTTCGGCCGGGGCGCGGAAGATATGGACCTGCTGCGTCGCATGGCCCAGGTGGCAGCATCGGCCCATGCTCCGTTTCTCTCCGCGGCATCTCCCGATCTGTTGAACCTGACGGACTTCACGCAGCTTGGCCTGCCGCGTGACATCGCGAAGATTTTCGACACGACGGAGTATGCGAAGTGGAAGTCATTTCGGCAGTCGGAAGATTCGCGCTATGTGGGTTTGACGCTACCACGGGTGCTCGCACGGCTTCCTTACGGGAAGGATACGAACCAGGTAGACGACTTCGACTTTGAAGAAGACGTCGACGGTTCTGACCACTCTAAATATCTGTGGAGCAATGCCGCATACGCACTGGGTGCGCGGCTTACCGATGCGTTCGCCAAGTACGGATGGTGCGCCGCGATACGAGGTGTAGAAGGCGGCGGACTGGTCGAAGATCTTCCAACCCATAACTTCACGACGGATGAGGGCGATGTTGCCCTGAAGTGCCCAACAGAAACGCAGATCACAGACCGTCGGGAAAAAGAACTGGCAGATCAAGGCTTGGTGCCCCTTGTTCATTGCAAGGGGACAGACTATGCGGCATTCTTCAGCGTGCAGTCGGCCAACAGACCGAAGCTCTATGACAAGGATGCAGCGAACGCCAATGCAAGACTCTCTGCGCAGCTGCCTTATATCTTTGCCATGTCGCGCTTTGCGCATTACCTAAAGGCAATGATGCGCGACAAGATCGGCAGCTTTACCAGCCGAGAGGAGTGCGAGACATTTTTGAATCGATGGATCGCGAATTATGTTCTTGCCGACGATACGGCGTCGCAGGCGGCCAAGGCCAAACTGCCGCTACGCGAGGCTTCAATCGAAGTGTCAGAAATTCCAGGTAAGCCAGGGGCATACAGAGCCGTGGCTTTTCTTAAACCACACTTTCAGCTTGATGAACTGACGATTTCCTTGCGGCTCGTAGCTGACTTACCCGAGTCTGCCCGCCAGTAACAGAAGCTTGACTTACAACGAAGCAATTTACCGAAAGAGCGCAGGAGCGAACAATGGCTGAACAGGTAGACGGAGTTGATTATTTTCTCAATCTTCAAGGAGCACAGGGAGAGTCCCAACAAGTTAATTTTTCGAACCAAATCAAAGTCCTGAGCTGGAACTTTGGCGGATATTCGGAGAGCACGGTCGGCAGGACCTCAGGTTCGGGCGCGGGCAAGGTGACTATGCAGCCTTTGAATGTTGTATGTGAGATGGATGCAGGCTACACCAAGATGGCCGGCTTCCTCACACAAGGTAAGCATATACAGCAGGGGGTGCTTTCCGCCGTAAAGAACGGCTCAAACAATCAGGCGTATGTCACCATTACGATGACAGAAGTCTTCGTGGCAAAGCTGAGCGTTCAAGCGTCCAGTCAAGTGCCGGTGGTCAACGTTTCCTTGACTTACAAATCGATTAAGACCGAATACAAACAGCAAAATGTGCAAGGGAACCTGCAAACCGCCGGCACCCACACTTACGATGCTTCCACGAACCAGACCAGCTGATGGACATCAGCCTTTCACATTTCCAAGCCGGCCGTCTTACAGAGGCGATCGCGGAGCTTGGCGCGGAGCTGCGGCAGCAGCCGACGGACCTCCGGCTCCGCACCTTTCTCTTCGAGCTACTCTGCTTTGCAGGGGAGTTCAACCGGGCGGAGAAACAGCTCGATGTTCTTGCTGAGCAGAATGCGGAAGCACAGCTCGGAGCGGTTTTGTACAAAAACCTGCTCCGGGCACATCGACAACGCGAAGATGCATTTGCTGCCGGAGTCGAGACCGCGGACGAGGAGCAAAGCACGATTTCCGTCCGGATCAACGGGAAACACTACGGGAGCTGTGAGGATGAGGACCTTCGAATCGGACCATCGTTCGAGGTGTATTCGAGTGGCGCGTACACAAGGATTCCCTATCGCGAGATTGAGCAGGTCGAGATAGCCGCGCCCGCCACGCTGCGCGATCTTCTCTTCATACCGGCGACGATTGCGGTCAAGGAGGGTTCTCGGTTCGCCGAAAGTCGAGCTCACGTGCACCTGCCTGCCCTTGCGCCATCCAGCTGGAAACACAAGGATGATGCGGTCAGGCTGGGAAGGTTGAGCGTATTGGAGGCGAATGGAAACGGTGTATCCGTGCCCTATGGCGCCAAGCTCCTGATCTGTGAGGACGAGGAGATTCCCCTGCTTGATGTGCGAGAGTTTGCTTTTGTCGCAGCCTGAGGAATAAGAAGCAATGTCTCTTGCGGAAGAACTGCTGACACCGATTGATCTGGAGGCTCCGGCAGGGCAGAACCTTCGCTACGATCAGGTATACGACCAGATCGCGGAGGCACGTTCGGAAGAAGACGGGACACTGCCCGTAGGCCAATGGGCCAGGCAGTCGAAACGGGCGGACTATCAGCTCGTTTCGTCTCTTTCTCGAGATGCGCTGGTAAAGCGCAGCAAGGATCTCTGGCTCGCTGCGTGGCTGGGGGAGGCGCGCATTCAGCTGCATGGATTGACCGCGTTATCCTCGGCCTTCGGTTTGCTGCTGCAATTACAGGAACACTTCTGGGATTCCCTTTTTCCGGAGATTGAAGACGGCGATCTGGGAATGCGAACCGCACCGCTGCAGTGGGCAATGGAGCGTTACGCAAACCTGGTATACGAATTACCGGTGGCTGCTGAGTCGGTGAGTTATCGCGGCTACAAGGCGGTGCGCACACCGACTTCCGGAGTGACCACGGCGCAGCCGGCAGTCGAGGCACTCGATGCTGCGCTCAAGGGAACCAGCAAGGCTTTCTATGTTTCGGCGGAGAATCAACTGGCGGAAGCGCGAGACTCTCTCGAGAGACTGTATCTCTTCTGCGATACGACGTATCGCGACGATGGGCCGTCCTTCGTCAAGATCAGAACAGCGATCGATGAGGTCTATAACCTGGTAGCGTCTCTGTTGCGTGCCAAAAGGGAGCTTGACCCAGATCCAGTAGTGCCGGTTCCTGGAGTGTCTGAGCCAATCACTCCGGAGCCGGTGGCGCCCGCAGCAGAGATACAGCCAGAACCGCACCAGGTGACCGAGGCCACGCTTGTTCCGGAAAAGGTTGCACAGCTGGACTCCCCGTCCTCGGTACCAGCCGAACAGTCACTGCAGCAGAGGACGAAAACACTCCCGGAAACGGAGCCGCAATCGTGGGAACAAGCTTTGGAGCGGATTCGACAGAGCGCAGTCTACCTCTCGAAGGAGAGGCCTGACAGCCCAGTTCCCTATCTGCTGCTCGGCGCAATGCACAGCGGCAAGAGCGGAATGGATGGGGCCCTCCAGCAACCGCCTTCCGTTGAACTGCGGATGGCCCTGAAAAAGGCAAGCCGCGAGGGCAACGGGCAGTTGCTGCTCGAAGAGTCGCTGCGGGCGCTGGCGCGGCCATGCGGGGCTGGCTGGCTTGATCTTCACCGATACGTCTGGAACGCGAGCCGTGAGGCTGGTTATCAGGCGATTGCTGACTCGGTGCTCGATGTAGTGCGAGTAATGCTCCGGCAGGACAGTTCGTTGACCGAGTCGCTTTTTGACGATGACACGCCAAAAGCGGGCCAGGAGACAAAGCAGTGGATCGAAGCGGAGGTCCTGCTGCCGGATAAAATCGCGTCAACACCGCAGAAGATTGCAGCGCCTGAAATGACTGTGCCATCGCCCCTGCCGATGGGTTCGGCGGAACAGACGCTCGTCCAAGAGAAGGATCTCTATTCGGAGGCTGAAGCGCTAGCGGCAGAGGGAAATCTAGTGAGCTCCATCCAGCTACTGATGCAGGATGCAGCCGCGAACACAGCGCGCCGGGTCAGTTTCCAGCGGCGGCAGCAAGTTGCGCGTTTGTGTCTGGTGCGCGGCCAAAAAACAGTGGCCTGCCGTCTTCTGGAGCAACTGCTTGCCGAGGCCGACGAGCACAAGTTGGAGTTGTGGGAAGGGCCGCACCTTGTAGGCGAAGTTATTGCCATGCTGCTGCAGTCACTCGATGAGCCGGAAGAGCTGAAGACGGCGCTGCTGGCGAGGCTGTGCCAGATTGATCCGGCACGGGCGCTAAGCCTGGAAGTGCATGCATAGGGAGATGAATGGCACGCACTAATCAAATGCCGGTGATGCAGTCGGTTCTGGACCGACTCAGCGAGCGGCCGGAGTGGCCCGGGACGCACACCGCTTCGGTTCGCATGCTGAAAGAGTCGATCCGCCGCGATCTGGAAGAGTTGCTGAACACACGGCGGCAGCTCACAAAAGAGCTTGAGGGATACGAGGCGGCGCGGAGCTCGGTGATCAATTACGGTTTGGAAGATTTGAACAGCATCACGCCACTCTCGCGAGTGAATGCCCAGGAGCTGCAGCGGGCGGTGCAACGATGCATTGCGGAGTATGAGCCGCGCCTGCTGGATGTCAGTGTGACGGTTGAGGGCGGTGGCGATCTACTTCATCGCGAGGTCAGGCTTCATATCGAAGCCACGATTCCAGTGTACCCAAGTGCGGAGATAGTCTCGTTTGACACTATGCTCGATCTGGCGAGCGGGACGTATTCGATAGGTTAAGTATGCGCCAACGATTGTTGGAAGTGTATGAACGTGAACTCGGCTATTTGCGCCAGATGGGCGATGAGTTCGGCAGGAAATATCCCGCGGTGGCGGGACGGCTTATGCTGGAGCCGGACCGCTGCGGAGATCCGCATGTGGAAAGGCTTCTGGAGGCGTTCTCGTTTCTTGCGGCGAGGATTCATCTTCGCCTGGACGATGATCTACCTGAGTTGACAGAAGGATTTCTCGATGTCGTCTATCCGCACTACCTGCGGCCGATTCCGGCGATGTCTGTGGCTGAGTTCAAGCTAGACGACAACTTCACGAGCGCGTCCTCTTCGGTAAACGTTCCGGCGGGAAGCGAGTTGCGGTCCAGGCGCACAGTAGACGGGATGCCATGCAGATTCCGCACGGGCTATCCTGTCGACCTTTGGCCACTGGAAGTGGCGGAATGCACATGGCGGCGTCCGGAGCAGACTCCTACGCCAACCCGCGTCAGCGACGCGGTCGCCGTGGTCCGTGTCGTGCTCAAGGGTCGCAAGGACGTGGTTTTTTCCAAGCTGAGCCTCGACCGATTGAATTTCTATCTCGCCGGTGATAAGAGCCTGGTCTTGCCATTGTACGAGCTTCTCTCTCGCAATTTGATTCAGGTGCTCGTTCGCAACCCCAAGGCTCCTCAGGCGAGTATGGTCGCGCTAGGAGCGGAAGCGTTGCGCCCTGTGGGCTTCGCCTCCGATGAAAGTCTGCTGCAGTACACGCCGCGGTCTTTTCAGGGCTACCGGTTGCTGCAGGAGTACTTTAGTTTTCCGGAGAAGTTCCTTTTCTTCGCGCTGGAAGGTTTGCAGCAGGCAATTTCAGCGATGCAGTCGGAAGAGCTCGAGCTCCTCTTCTATTTGTCGGCGTTCGATCAGCCGGAACGGTCGCAGGCGCTCGAGGTGGGAGTTTCAGCACAGACGATGCGCCTGGGATGCACGCCGATCGTGAATCTCTTCGCACAGACAGCTGAGCCAATTCTTGTGACACAGGCGAGGCACGAGTATCCGATCATTCCCAATACGCGCCAGCAACGGATGATCGAGACCTATTCGATTGAGTCCGTGACGGCGACGAATCCTTCGCGCCGCAGCTCGGTTTCCATCCGTCCTCTCTTTGAGCATCGCTTCGACCCACTGCCGGATGAGACGCACATCTTTTGGAAAGCTAGCAGGAGGCAGTCACCGGTTGACGAGCGCAGGCCATCGGATATGTATGTTTCAATCGTCGATCGAGATGGCGTAATGACGGAGCCAAATGCAGAGATCCTCACGGTCCGCTGCACTTGCACCAATCACGATCTGCCGTCGAAGCTCACCTTCGGCGACGAGCATGGCGATTTTGAATTGGAGTCAGGCGCGGGAGTCGGCAGTATTCGCGCGCTACATCGTCCGACAACAACCTACGCACCGCCTGCAGGTGCGGGGCAAGTCTGGCAGCTGATCTCGCAGCTCTCACTCAACCATTTGTCATTGGGAGAGACCGGTCTGCCGGCACTCCAGGAGATTCTTCGGATCCACAACTTCACTGGCGCGCCACACCTGGATAAGCAGATCAACGGCATCCTCTCCATGCAGAGCAGACGGCACATCGCCCTTATGGAGAGTGAATTTGGCAGCGTCGCGGCACGCGGCACGCGGGTCGAGATTGAATTGGACGAATCGCATTTTGCTGGCGGAGGTGCTTACCTCTTCTCCGCTGTGATGGACCGCTTTCTTGGGCTTTACGTATCGATGAACAGCTTTTCGCAACTCTCGGTACGGACGAATGCGAGGAAGGAAGTACTCAGCGAATGGCCTCCGCGAACGGGCAGTCAGGTCGTGATGTAGGACAGGAACGGTTGCTGCAATTGATGAAGGAGGAGCCGTACAGCTTCCGTTTTTTCCAGATGATCCGGCTTATGGGCCGGCTGTATCCGGATCGGAAACCGGTGGGCATCTTTGCCACGCCATCGGACGAACTGGTGCGCTTTTCTGCTCTACCTTCCCTTACTTTCCCAGCGAGCGAGATACAAAGTTATGCGCCGCAGAATGACCAGCCGGAACGTCTCGAAGTGAACTTCATGGGACTGAACGTGGTGAATGGACCGATGCCAAGGTCGTACACCGCGGCATTGCTCGAAAGGAAGCGCGCCAAGGACAAGGCAACGATCGAGTTTTTCGATGTTTTCAATCACCGGATCGTTTCGCTGTTTTACCGCGCATGGAAGAAGTACCGCTTCTTTATCGCGTATGAGAGCAGAGCGGAGGGCGATGATGAGATCACGCAGCGGCTCTATGACATCGTCGGTCTGGGAACGCCCGGCATGCGCAACCGGATGGCAATCCCGGACGAAGCCGCCATCTATTACGCGGGCATCCTCGGCAATCAGGTGCGTTCAGCGGAGGGATTGAAGCAAGTGCTGGAGCACTACTTTCGTGTACCGGTCGAGATCCGGCAATTTACAGGCGGCTGGGAGCGACTGCCGGCCTCGCAACAGACATTTCTGCGGGAGGCGGGGTCGTTCTCAGAATGCCTTGGAATGGGCACCGTGGTTGGCGATGAGGTTTGGAATCAGCAAGGAGCGCTGACTGTACGCCTCGGCCCAATGCCGCTTGAGCGATATCGCCAGTTTCTGCCAGGCGCACCCGGGCAAAAGGAGCTGGAAGCATGGCTGATGTTTTACTCGCGCCGGCAGTTTGATTTCGTGGTCCAGCTCGTCCTAGCGCGGGAAGAGGTTCCGCACACGGTGCTCGTGTCAGAGGAGAGCCCGCGGCTTGGATATGAAAGCTGGCTGAAGGTTAAACCGTTTCATCGCGATCCTGACGAAACTACTTACGTTCTGCACTAGAGGAAAACAAATCATGGTCTCGAGTTTGAAGTCGCTGGTGGGGAAGTTTGACGATGCAATGCGGACAGCAATGGAAGGAGCCGCAGGATTGTGCGTGACGCGCACGCATTATGAGGTGGAGATCGAGCACTTTCTCATAAAGGCGATTGAGGCGGACCGTACCGACCTCGCGTGCATTCTGGAACACTACGGAATGAACCGGTCTCGGCTGCTGGCCGAGTTGCGCGCCAGTCTTGATCGGCTGAAGACCGGTAATGCGCGCGGTCCCGCGTTCAGTCCGGCGCTGGTCAAGATGCTCTCCGAGGCGTGGTCGATTGCGACGCTGAACTTTGAGGCCACACAGATTCGCACCGGGCATGCGCTCCTCGCGCTGCTCAGCGAAGATGGACTGGTGCGCCTGTTGCGTGATGTCAGCAAAGAACTGCAGAAGATTTCGTTCGAATCGCTCCAGAAGGACTTTGCCGATATCGTCGCCGCTTCCAGCGAGACGCCTGGCGCCAACTTGTCTGACGGAGCGATGGGCGATGATGCAGGGGGGAAAAAAGCCGTCGCGACGCACACTCCCTTTCTCGATCAATTCACCACCGACCTTACCAGGGAGGCGCGCGAAGGGAGGGTGGATGCAGTCATCGGCCGGGACCGGGAGATCCGGCAGATGATCGACGTACTGATGCGGAGACGCCAGAACAACCCAATTCTGACCGGCGAGGCTGGCGTGGGAAAAACAGCCGTGGTGGAAGGGCTGGCGCGCCGCATTGCCGCAGGGGATGTGCCTCCGGCACTGCGCGAAGTGCGGCTGCACAGCCTGGACCTTGCATTGCTGCAGGCGGGAGCGAGTGTGAAGGGTGAGTTCGAGAACAGACTGAAGGGTCTGGTGCAGGAGGTGAAGGCATCTCCTCAGCCGGTGGTCCTTTTCATCGATGAGGCGCACACTATGATCGGTGCCGGTGGCCAGGCTGGACAGGGCGATGCGGCGAACATCCTGAAGCCCGCGCTTGCCCGCGGAGAGCTACGGACGATTGCCGCGACCACTTGGTCAGAGTACAAGCAGTATTTCGAGAAAGACGCAGCCCTGACACGCAGATTTCAAGTCGTCAAGGTCGAGGAGCCTTCGGAGGCGCAGTGTGAAGCGATGCTACGCGGGATTCTCCCATCGCTTGAGCGGCACCACGGTGTGCGGATCATCGACGAGGCGCTGGCCTCCGCCGTCCGGCTCTCGCATCGCTATCTGGCCGGGCGGCAGCTGCCAGATAAGGCCATCAGTGTGTTGGATACGGCGTGTGCGCGAGTTGCGCTGAGCCAGAATGCAAGCCCTTCCGCGATGGAAGAGGTCAACCGGCAGATCACCGCGCTCGAAGCACAGAAGCGTGTGCTGACGCGGGAGCAGGCGACCGGAGCGCAGCATGAGAAGCGGCTTGCTGAGATCGATGCGTCGCTTGCAACAGCGCAAGCGGAGCTGAAGGAACTGAGGAATCGGTGGGAGAAGGAGAACCAGCTGGTCCAGCAGATTCAGGCACTGCGTACTCAATTAGAAGGGGAGATGGGAACGAATGATCGTTTGATGGCAATGCAGGAGCTCGCGCGGCTGCAAGGCACGTTGCGAGAGTTGCAACAGCAGACGCCGCTTACCCATCTTGCCGTAGAGAGCCAGATTGTCGGCGAGGTGATTTCGGAGTGGACGGGTATTCCGCTGGGCAAGATGCTCAATGATGAGATTGCGATGATTCTGAGCCTGGAAGATGGATTGAAAAAGCGCGTGATCGGGCAGGAGCATGCGCTCGCCGCGATTGCGCAGAGGATACAGACATCCCACGCGGACATGGACGATCCCGGCAAGCCGATTGGCGTGTTTCTGCTCACCGGGCCGAGCGGCGTAGGCAAGACGGAGACCGCGCTCGCCCTGACCGACTTGTTATACGGCGGGGAGCACAACCTGATCAGCATCAACATGTCCGAGTTTCAGGAAGCACATTCAGTTTCCACGCTGAAGGGCGCGCCTCCAGGCTACGTAGGCTACGGACAGGGTGGTGTGCTTACCGAGGCCGTACGTCGCCAGCCATACTCGGTAGTGTTGCTGGACGAAGTAGAGAAGGCGCATGCCGATGTGCTGGAGCTTTTCTTTCAGGTCTTCGATAAGGGATACATGGAAGATGGCGAAGGTCGCTGGATTGACTTCCGCAACACGCTTATCCTGCTGACGACCAACGCTGCCAGCGACATGATCTCAAAGCTCGCGGCGGACCCGGAGACGGCGCCACTGCCTGCGGAGATGGTGACCGCGATCCGGCCCGAGTTGAATCGCATCTTCAAACCCGCATTCCTCGGGCGTCTGCTGGTAGTGCCTTATTACCCGGTGCGGGATGAGGTGCTCAAGCAGATCATTCGTTTGAAACTGAGCCGGATACAGAAAAGGCTCCTGGAAAACCACCGCGTCACGCTTGGCTATCATGAGAGCGTACTAGAGCTAGTGAAGCAGCGCTGCATCGAGGTGGAAAGCGGGGCCCGTAATGTCGACCACCTGCTCTCGAACACGATGCTGCCCGAGATTTCACGGCAGCTGTTGACGCGCATGATGGAAGGCGAGGCGCTGGAACGCGTCACTGTGAGAGCTGCAGAAGGCGGTGAGTTTCACTACGCATGGAACTCTCTCGAATCCGAGGAAGCTCTGGCGCCAGCTTAGATTCGCAAGACGCAAGATTGGATAAAGACCACAGTATGGCAAGTTATACCCAAACAAACCGGCTTCTCTCCTTCACAAGTCCCCTTGGGGCGAACAAGCTGCTGGCAATGGGGTTTAACGGCAGCGAAGAAATCTCGGAGCTCTTCAACTTTTCTGTCGATCTATTGGCTGAGCCGGAGACGGTCGTGGACCCTACGGCGCTGATCGGCAAACGCGTGACCCTGGACCTTCAGATCACAGACACGGGAACGAAGCGTTATTTTAACGGCATCGTCGCCAGCCTGGAAGCAATCGGTGGCGATACATATTTCAATGCCTACCGTGTTCGCATGGTGCCAACCTTGTGGCTGCTCTCGCTCAATAAGCAGACCAGGGTCTTTCAGGACAAGACCGTTCTCGATATCGTCCAAGCGGTGCTCGCGCCCTATAGCATTGTGCCTACAGTGGAAACACAGGGCTCGTACACTTCGCTTGAATACTGCACGCAGTACCGCGAGACGGACCTTGAGTTTGTCTCACGGCTGCTTCAGCAGCACGGCATCTTCTACTATTTCACCCACACCCAGTCCGACCACGTGATGGTTTTGTCCGACACTGCCAAGCATCTGTCCGAGTGTGCCATTACCAGCCAGTTCCGGTATAGCGTCACGGTGGAAGAGCAGCTGAGCTTTTATGAACCAATCATCTACGAATTCAATTCCCGGTCGACTTTGATCACTGGCGAGCATACCAGCTGGGACTACCGTTTTATGCCGTACGCCCTGTCCCACGCCAGTCCGCAGACAGCGAAATCTTCAACGCCCATGGGGGAGAATTCGCACGAAGTATATGACTATGCGGACTCGGGTTCTGCATATCTGAAGACTGAAGGAGCAGATCCGAAGACGCCGCAGTTGCAGACACAGCTGCAGAACGTCGAGAAAGAGATCGCCGAGGCACAGTCGATCCAGGTTCACGGGATCTCGACTGCCAGTCCGATGCAAGCCGGTTTTACGTTTACGCTGACCGAATACCCACAGGCCGAGAAGAATATCAAGTATCTGTTGACGCGGGTGGAACACAGGGCGGAACAACAGCCTGGTTACAGAGCAGAGGTCGAGAGCCCGTCCAATAACCCGTATTCAAATACCTTCTACGCTCGGCCTTTTACACAGCCATATCGTAAAGCAAAGACCTTGCCGAAGCCGCAAGTAAATGGCGTGGTCACGGGCAAGGTGGTGACGCCTGCCGGGGATGACTCCTATCTCGACAAGTACGGTAGGGTATGTGTGCAGTTCTGGTGGGACAGAAAGAGACCTCCTAACACGACTGACAACACTCTGTTGCGTGTGGCCCAGCAGTGGTCGGGTAAGGGCTGGGGAACTTACTTCTGGCCCAGGACTGGCGATGAGGTTCTGATTGATTTTATCGAAGGCGACCCGGATGCGCCGATCGTGGTGGGCTCGGTCTACAACGGAATCAATATGCCGAAGTATGATCCGCGGTCGGAATACACGCGATCCGGCATTCTTACCCGATCGTCCAAAAACGGCGGAGCGGCGAACGCCAACGAGCTCCGCTTTGACGACCTTAAGGGCTCGGAACAGATTTTTATGAACGCGGAGCGCGACTTTGATCTTCACGTGGAGCATGACTGGCATACGCGAGTGGACAATGATGAGCACCTGCACATCACCAAGAACCAGTATCAGAGCGTTGGCGGCGAATCCTATCTCAAGATAGGACAGGATCGGGTTGTCGAAGTTGATGGCAGCCGGAGTGAGACAATCCGCGGGGAACAGGCTCAGACGATCAGCGGAAACTCAATGCTGAATGTGGCCGGCACCCAGGTCAGCAAGACGGGGATGATTCATGTGATCCAGTCGGGAGAAGAGATTCACATCAGCGGCGGAGTGAGGGTGATCATTGACGGAGGGATTGGCGGCATTTGTCTGAGCAGTGCGGAAAGCGCAATCTCGATCGATGCAACCGGGATTGCGCTACAGGGACTGGTGCGTTTTGGTAAGGCAGACTGCCTGCCTCCTGCTCCGGTGCTGATCGTTCCGGCAGAGAAAACGGTTGTTGCTCCGCAGTGGCCGGGAGATGATCCTCGAGCATAAAGGGAGTTAGTGAGCTGCGCATCTGCCTGCTGGAGGGCTGCTAAGGGTTGAGGGCCGAACATAGTGTCGATAGTGGCTTGGTCGAACACGACGATCCTTTCTACGATGTGCACCGGTTGATGACGGCAGGATTGCAAGACCAAATCGGTTTGCATTCTTCCCTTTTGAGATACACCACGGAACCAGAATCTTTATTCCCCAAAGTGTGAACTGATCAGGCAGCAACGCGGATCGCGATTATGTTATTCGCGTCTAAAAGTGCAGCGCGACAACTGCAACCGGCGTGGAATAACGGCGAGAGACTTTTGTTTATTCAACCAGAGCAAAATCTTATGGCTGACGATCCGATAGAACACGTAGTTGTCCTGATGCTCGAAAATCAATCCTTTGATCGGGTGGTGGGGCTTACTCCAGGCGTGAATGGCGTCAATCTCGATGCGTTGCGTTCAAATCCCGATCAGGGCGCACAAAAGTCCATATCGCAAAATCTATCCACGAAGACGCACATGGACTTTGACCCCCCACACGATTATGACGACGTTCGTGCTCAAATCGAAGGCACAGGCACGCCCTGTGCCGGGTTTGTAAATACCTTTTTGCGGCACTACGCCAACGGTAATCCCGCAGAGATCATGGCGTACTACGACAGCAATACGCTACCTGTGCTGAACACTCTGGCAAAGGAATTCGCTATTTGCGACAACTGGTTTTCGTCGGTTCCGGGGCCCACATGGCCTAATCGATTCTTCGTAAATAGCGGGACATCCCTGGGACATATCGACATGCCGGATATAGCTCACTTCGATCCAGCCATTCACTGCTACGATCAGCCCACCGTCTTCGAGCGTCTTTCTGAAGCTAAGAAGAGTTGGCGTATCTATTTCGGCGATTTTAGCCAGACACTGCTCATGATTCGGCAGGAACAATTTGCAGCGAACTACCGGTTGATGACCTCTTTTGAGAACGACTGTAGAGACGCTACCAGCTTCCCCCAATATGTGTTCATTGAGCCTAATTTTTTTGGATCAGAACAAAACGATCAACATCCTACGAGCGATATTCGCCGCGGTGATGCGCTCATTGCCAGCGTATACAACGCAATTCGTCAAAATGATGCCCTCTGGAATTCGACTCTGCTAGTTATCCTCTATGACGAGCATGGGGGATTTTACGACCATGTTGACCCCCGCGAGCCTCAATTCAAAGCCAAAGCCGTTCCGCCCGATGAACATCGAACGCCGGAAGGTTTTGCATTTGATCTTTTTGGCTTGCGCGTACCAGCCATCCTGATTTCAGCCTTTCTGGATTCTCAGGTCCTCAAAGGTGTGTACGACCATACCAGTCTGCTGAAATACCTCACGGATAAGTGGAGGCTCGGACCGTTAGGCAATAGAGTTCATGCTGCTAACAATTTTTTAGAAGAGCTAACCTGGCGAACCACTCCGCGCTCGGATGTGCCATCGGCATTCCCAATCGCTGATATCCCGAAAGAGCCCAATCCCAAAGGGCTTAGTGAACACCAAAAGGCTATGGTTGCGTTCAGCCACCATCTGGAGTCCAAGATGGCGCATCCTGTGCTACTGAATTCCGACAAAGAGTCCCTTTTAGCACGAATCGGTGAAAGATTCCTACATGCAACCGAGGACGTGTCCGCTTATGGTCCTGTTGCTTCAGAACGACTGCAACTATATCTCAATACAAAAGGCGCTGATCTACCTGCCGGACACGTTGCCAGTAGTGCCGTGGTGAAGTCGTAAGCGCTCTAAGCTACGAGTCTATACTAGGGACATCGTCAACTTATGTAGTGACGTGAGCATCAGAGGAGGAAGCTGCTTAGTCCAAGACAAAAAATGTGGCACGTGCTAGGACTTCGTGGGACTCTGATCGGGATATGTTATCGGTCCAAACGGGCGGCACTCTCAGAGGGCTACGCAGCACCACAAAAACATCCGATCGCTATGAAACTTGGCTTGGCCCGAACTTTTTAGAGGCTACACCAAATATCAGCTCGCGCTCGTCTAATCTTAATGTATCCTGCAGATATTCACGAATCGCCATTAGCACAAAGGCCGACTCTGCAAAGACAAACATCCCTACATACACAACAATCAATTTTCCAGAACCTGGTATCTCTCGGGTATCGATCTTCGAGAGCAAAACCGACGATGGCAATCGTGCACCGGCCGCAGCGAGGGCGTCGAGTGACCATCCCAGTTCATGGTGATAGCCAATTGCGCATCCGATCGAACAGCAGATAAAGAGAATCGGTAGCACAGATACCCAAAAGCGAAGGTTATAGTGCTCTCCCCGTCTTGTAAACATCCATCGCGCAAGCGTATGCCTAATATAAAAGACGTAAGCAAATACCAGAAAGCATGACATCGAGGTATAAGTGTTCATAAAATTTTCCTGCGATGTAAACGCCGGTATCAAATGCAACGACCTTACAGGAATCGGAAGCGCCGCCGTTACCAGCGACGCGGTTCCCATGTAACCAGTAAAGAAACGGCCGAACTTCTGGACAGCTTGGGCTTCGTTGGTGATGCCTTCGCTCTGATCCGCGACCCTCGATACAAGTTCCTCAATCATGGCACCTGAAGCTGACAACTGTTGTTTGTGCCATCCAAAGCCACCGTCTTCGTCTCGGACATCAACGCCGCACCGGAGCTCGGATCCTTCTTCTGCGCACGAAAGTGATAGATACCTGGAGGGAGATCGTCAGTCGCCGGCGTACTCGTTGTGGGGAATGCGCTTTCAATTGTCTGTATATCGCTCACCGTTACCCATTTGAAGTAGACTGTCCATCCCGCATCCGGCGTGGTGTCCTTGTTCGTTGCAACGGACATCCGTACCAACCGCCCCATTCCATGTAAATAGCAGTCGCGAAACTTCAGATTCAGATCATCTACAACGTCCTCAAGAGTTTTGATGGAACCCCCAGGCCCGAGTTGCGTTCCCGTCGCAGCCTGGCACACAGCCGCATCATTTTCCAGACTCTTGAGATACATCGGTGGTGCAGAAGCCAATGGCACAGCGCTCTGCTTTCTGGTCCGAGCTTCACCAAGAGCGCCCTGCAAAGTCACGTAATGAGGCTGAGGCGACTGCTTCAACCAACCAGGACTCCAGCCAATCAACAGTCCGGTCGCTAGCGATTCCTCCACCCGCGTGAACCTCTGCTTCATCTCGCCTTGAGGTATCTTCGCCCTGCACGAGTCGATCCCCAGAAGTACATTCTTCGTTGGTTGCAGATCAGCACTCACGTTCAATCCTGCGAGCATTTGAGACGTGCCGTCCTGCTGAGCCTGGAGACTACCGTTTGCCACTGCCACCAAGACAGCGATCGTCAAAACGTATAGCACGCTATAACATTTCACACGTTGCATCAAGCACCTTGCAAGGCAATTAACTGATCCATATGAGGCACGCTGCATCAACGGTCCCCCGATCTCCTGAATGAATCTCCCGGTTTCGGAGTGGCTGTTATCAGTTGCGCAGCTGGCTAGCTCACGGCCTCGCCATGCGTGCTTCGTTTTGCTCCGGAAGTGAACAAGTTCGCCGGGCTGCTCGGTCCCGTTCTAAGCAAGTCGCCAAAAGGCACTCTTCCTCTACTCTTGCAGATTTAACACCTTGAGCCGCAATCTATTCCCAAACCCAATGACCGATTTAGTGGTGTATCGTTGCCGTGCGTGATTGACGTTGATAGGAATCCGGCCAGTCCCGCTGTGCGGAGGCGGTGAATGTGCCTTTCGAATCGTCTTCTGCTTGTATTACGTCTAATCGTCATACGAAGTCACAACGACATAGGATCAAGCATTCGTTCAGAAGCAGGTTGGTTCGCCACGTTCCCATTCTCAGAGATGGCAGAATCCAGCTATTGTCCCGTGACCTCAGCAAGATTGCTAGTAGGGAACCGAACTCGGGTTCTCGACAGATTTGCTTCCGGCGAAAGCGAGGTCTTCGGGCTCTCCCGGCAATTGGAGATTGATGATGGCAAGACGCGCCGCCTAGACGATAGCGCATTCGCATTATCAGTGTACGAGTTAATTCATCCGTAGAGGCGTATGCGAGCGGCTTCTGCTTTTACAGTCTCGGAAAGGCTGACCATGCCCAAACCAACTCAGGTCCCTCCCTTCCTTCGGGCTAGTTACGTTCGAAGCGTATGGCGTGCAATGCTGTTTTCTTTGCTTCTTGCCGCATTGTGTTATCCGATAGCTGCTGCTTTCGGCCAGAACTCGGCTGGCGACCAGCCGAGTGTGGCCAGCATTAAGCCCGGCAGTATTGACGATGTCAGCGCGATCGGGACGCGCGATATAGGGGGCCGTGGCATCGGAAACTGGTACTCCGTCGATTCCGAGATTAAGATGGGCCGGCAGTATTCTGCCCAGATCGAGAAGTCAACCAAATTCATTACCGACCCGGTAGTAACCGAGTACGTCAACCGGATCTGCCAGAACCTCGTGAAGAACTCCGATGCCAAGATCCCATTCACGGTCAAGGTCATCGACTCAGACGAAGTGAACGCCTTCGCGCTTCCAGGAGGCTTTTTCTATGTCAATTCCGGGTTGATTCTGACAGCGGATGAAGAGTCAGAGTTGGCTGGCGTGATGGGACATGAGATGTCTCATGTCATCGCTCATCATGCAGCGCGTCAGATGACCCGCTCCAATTATGCTCAGATGGGCACGATTCCGTTGGTCTTCATCGGAGGCTGGACGGGCTACGGTATCTATGAGGCTGCGAATCTCGGCATTCCAGTTACTTTCCTGAAATTTTCGCGGGAGTTCGAGGCACAGGCTGACTACCTGGGAGTGCAATACATGTATAAGGCCGGATATGATCCGCAGTCTTTCATTTCTTTTTTCGAGAAGATTGAATCGCTGCAAAAGACGAAGCCGGGCGTTGTGGCGAAGGCTTTCGAAGATCATCCCCAAACCCCGGATCGCATTGCAGCTACCCAGCGAGAGATTGCGCGCATTTTACCACCGCGCGATGAGTATGTAGTGGATACGTCAGAGTTTCAGGATGTGAAGGCGCGGCTCGCCCGGATCGAGAATAAACGGAAGTTGAAACCGGGGGAGAGTAACAAGCAACCAGTTTTGCGGCGGGCCAGTTCTTCCAGTGGGGCGAATAGCGATTCCGCTGGCCGGGACCAAACGTCGGATTCGCGGCCAACTTTGTCCCGGCGGGACGGAGATTGATCAAATCCGAATCGCATTCTCATAGTTCCAATCCGCCCCGCAGTATTTTGATGCGAGACTCCATCGAGCAATAAGCTCGCCAGGTCGGTGCTGTCGGAGACTGTGGCCGACCTTGGGGGGTGGCGATGATTCCGTACAAAATGGGCCACTTGGAAAGTTGGTTAGCCATCCTGCTCCAAGTGCAGCCTCCCGCGGCAAGCGCATCCTCGATGTCCCCCGCCACATCTAGTTAGGAGGAAGCACGCGGAAGAGAGGAATAATATGTCAGACATCATTGCAAACGCCGTTCCCATCGAGCATCCCGAACAGACTGGACCCCTCAATCCTCACGAGATCAACCCCAAGATAGCCTCGGACATTGCTTACTGGTCTAAGGCCCTCGGCGTCACCAGCGAACAGCTTCACGAGGCTATCCGCACTCACGGCACACAGGTCGGCAAAATCTGTGCAGCCCTTCACACTCATAAGCCCGTGTAGGGGCGCCCAGGCCGGGCCGTTCGCCGTTCCCTGCGTGGCGCGGCGAATGGATTGGCGTCAAGGGCGTCGTGGTCGAACACGACAGGATTCACGAGGAGGCTTCTTTCGCGAATCCGGCCGACAGGCTCTCGGTCTCGCCGAGTCCAAGATGAAGAGGTTCCACAGGATCGGCGTCTTGCTTACACCGCTCTTCCAGCACCTTCCTGCGTGGATTTCCCCAATCACCCCTAGCGGCGTAGTGCTCGGTTCCAGTGTCGCATTCTACGGAACCTCTTCTTCAATGGGACAACAGCTTAGCAAACTGCTTCAACTCCAACAGCCTCCCGAGTGCTGACGAAGATCACACGTAGCAGGTATCTTCCCGGAAGATTATTAAGTAGATAAGGCATTTACGGGAGCTTCGACACAAGCTTGCAATAGCGCGAGTACTTCGGCTTCAGTGTCATGACTTGCAAATTCCTGTGCAAGTTCTTTCGCCCTGGCGCGGTAAACGGAGCTGTCGAGAATTTTCCTTGCTGCGGTGCGTATGGCCTCCGGGGTTGGCTCGTTAGTTCTCAAGTCGATGCCCCCGCCTGACCACTGCAGATTCGCTGATACTTCTTCCTTGTCTTCGGTCAAACCTGCACAGACAATCGGCACGCCATGTGCCAGAGCCATGTTGACCGTCCCATATCCACCATTGGTGATAAGCAAATCAATTCTTGGCAAAACCTGTTCGTAGGGCAGGAAGGGAGCAATCCGTGCATTTGCAGGAATGTCTAGGGGAATGGCTTCGGCGGGTTTTCCCCCTGTCGTCGCGAGAACCAGCAGGTCTCTTTCTTCGGAGAGACCCCGCAGCGTCGGCCCGATAAGTTGTCCGAGATTCCAGTTGGCAACTGTTCCTTGCGTTACTAATACCAGCCGCTTGGTCTTATCGAGCTTCTGCCACCAGTCCGGAAGCGGATGCTGTCCTGGAGTGGGAGGGATATAGCCGATATAGCGCACCTTTGAAGAAGACACAGAATGCCCAGGATACTGGAGGCTCTGAATGCTGGG
>DASYBJ010000212.1:0-5189 GCA_036500845.1 Acidobacteriaceae bacterium | reverse complement strand
TTTAAGCCAATGAACAGCGCGTTCGCGTTCCACGCCGTAATCAGACCGGCTACGCCGACCGGCTCCAGGGTGACCGTGGTCTTTCCCCAGCTCCGAGTCAACTCCATTTCTTGAAGAGCTTTCTCCGACGCCAGGAACGCGTTGACACCCGATTCGACGAGAAGTTTAGCGAACTGCACCACGCCCCCGTATTCTTCGACCATCGCAGCCGTCAAATCGTCAATGCGCGCCGACGCGGCCTCATACAGCCGTCGCAGAATCTTTGAGCGCTCTTCCTTCGTCGACCGGCCGTATGTCGCGAACGCACGTCTGGCCGCAGCGATGGCCCGGCGCGTATCCTCCTCGTCGCCCAGTGTGACGCGGCCGATTACTTGGCCGTTGGTCGGCTTGATGATGTCCATGACTTCGCGGCCATGGGACTCAACGTACGCCCCATCGATGTAGTGCGTTGTGATTGACTTCATTGCGCTCCTCCTTTTAAGGCAACTTGTGCTCAGAACGAAGTGACAACGCGTCCTTTGATCACGCTTCAGATCCCCGGGAAAATCGAAACCGTTGGGCGATGGTATTGACGAGGCAATCCCGGGTCTACTCCAAATTCCTGGTGGGTCTTAAGGATTCGGTGTTGCCTGTCATCCAGTCCTAACTCTCTAAGTGAGAGGGTCCGCTCAGTACACGGCGATGCTATTCCCGACGCATGCGCAAGAAAACTACATGTTCCTAGAGGTAGGATCGATTTTTTCTGTCGGAGGGTAATCGATCCTAGACGGTGATGGGTGCCCGAGACTGAAAGAGAGCCATTCGTGCGGCCGATATCACACGTGAACTGCACGGCCTATAGGATCATGTAGTTTCTTCAGCCCCTGGCAATCGCTACTATCACCCTGTCCTTCGCCTTCAAATGAGAATTTCGAAAGGCCGACTTGGAGGAACTACCGCGAACGAGGATGCATCCACTGGCAATCGATAAGTTCTCTGTTCTCCCGTCCCCGGTAAACATCATTTACAGCTTCGATTGGGCGTCTATCGAATTTCCCGGGAGGAAGGCATATGCAGCTCCTCAACTTGAACCTAGTAGGAGACCGCAACATGCGCGGTATTCTTTTATCCGCCGCGAGTGTGACCATGCTGGCAGTATCTGCTCTGCTGATCACAGCCTGCAGCCGTAGAGATCCAAAAGCCGTGGCTCCCTCTTCGGCACCCCTTCCTGTGAACGTGGTAAGAGTTCGCCAGGGCAATGTGCCTCTCGCCGGAGATTGGGTCGGCACACTCGATGGCTTTGTCAACGCACAGATCCAACCGCAAGTGAGCGGCTACCTGGTTGAACAGACCTATCGGGAAGGTTCTCCAATAGCCAAGGATCAGGTTCTCTTCCAGATTGACCGCCGGCCGTTTCAGGCGATCGTCAATCAGGCAGCGGCGCAGGTAGAGCAGGCAAAGGGCCAGCTTGCCCAGGCGAAAGCGCAGCAGAGTCTTGCCCAAATCAATTTGAAGCGCGACACCCCGCTTGCCGAGGCAAGGGCAATAGCACAGAGCCAGCTCGACAACGAGAAACAACAGGCAGAGCAGGCGGATGCGGCAGTAGCGGCTGCGGAAGCAGCCGTCAGTGCCGCGGAAGCCGCGCTTACTACTGCCAACCTGAATCTGGGCTTTACAGAGGTCCGCTCTCTCGTGAGCGGTATAGCTGGACAGGCCACGACGCAGGTTGGAAACCTCGTCAATCCTCAATCGGTGCTGACATCCGTTTCGAAGTTGGACCCCATCAAGGTCTATTTCTCGATCAGCGACGCCGAATATCTCGTCCTCGTTGATCGGGCCAAATCGACCGGCAACAGTCTCCTAAGCGGAAAGTCTGCACTGCCCCTCGCATTGACCCTTGCGGATGGTAAGGTCTGGCCGCACGAGGGACACATCGTGTTCGTTGATCGCCAAATGAACGAACAGACTGGAGCCATTCGAATCGCGGCTTCATTCCCGAATCCTGGCAATGTGCTCCGGCCCGGCCAGTTTGGACGGGTAACCGCGGAGACCGAGATCCGCCAAAATGCGATTCTGGTGCCGCAATTAGCGGTCCAAGAGATGCAAGGGACCAAGCAGGTCTATATTGCAGGGCCTGACAACAAAGCGCACCTAATTAATGTCACGCTCGGTCCCCAGGTAGCAAACGATTGGATCGTCACAAGCGGTTTAAGCGCAGACCAACGGGTAATCACCGGAAATGTACAAAAACTGCGAGATGGCGCGCAGGTCAGTGTGCACGAAATTTCCGAACAGGCAGCTATCGAAACCTCCAGTCCCACGGGAGTGAGGTGAGGCATGTCAAAGTTTTTCATCCGCCGCCCGATCGTGGCGATCGTGATTGCAATTCTGACTGTAGTGGTCGGAATCGTCGCAATGCTGACGCTGCCCACCTCACAATATCCCAACATAGTTCCTCCCGAGATCATGGTTCAGGCCACCTATCCAGGAGCTGACGCCAAGACACTTGCTCAGGCAGTAATTACGCCAATCGAGCAGCAGATGAATGGCGTTGACAACATGCTTTATATGTCGTCGGTAAGTGCAAACAACGGACAGGCCACTCTATACGTTGACTTCGACGTAAACACCAACGCAGATACTGACCAGGTGCTGTCGCAGCTTCGCGTCGCCCAGGCGCAGGCACAATTGCCAGCTCAAGTGAATGCAGCCGGGATCGTCGTACAAAAGTCACTCAATTCTCCGCTGATGATCGTGAGCCTTGTTTCGCCCGATAAGCGATACAACGCCAACTTCCTGACGAACTACGCAATCATCAATCTTCAGGATGAGTTGACCCGCATTCCCGGAGTGGCACGCATTCAAGTCTTCGGTGGTCAATACGCTCTTCGTGTCTGGGTTCGTCCCGATCAACTGGCCAAACTCGGCGTCACCGCAACCGACGTGATCAACGCGATCCAGGTGCAGAACAATGTCAACCCAGCGGGCAAAATCGGCGGCGAACCGGCTCCGATGGGCCAACAGTTCACATACACAGTTCGAACTCAGGGCCGTTTAGTTACCGCGGAAGAGTTCGGCAATATTGTTATCCGCTCCAACTCGGACGGCTCTGTGTTGCACCTACGTGATGTCGCGCGGGTAGAACTTGGCACTCAGACCTACGATTTGGCAGCGCGATATAACAATGCCCCTGCTGCGGCAATGGCCGTGTACCAACTGCCTGGATCAAACGCTGTGGCAACGGCGGCCGCGGTGACCAAACGCTTGCAGGAACTGTCCAAGACCTTTCCCACGGGCATGGACTACAACATTCCACTCGACACAACCAAGGCCGTTACGGCGGGTATTCGCGAAATTGTCGTCACGCTTGGTGTCTCTCTACTTTTGGTGATTATCGTTGTCTTTATATTTCTTCAGGGTTGGCGGGCAACGTTAATTCCTCTCCTGGCCGTGCCGGTGTCATTGATTGGAACATTCATTGCTTTCCCGGCTCTCGGCTTCTCGATTAATACGCTCTCGCTCTTTGGACTCGTGCTTGCGATTGGTCTGGTCGTTGACGACGCCATTATCGTCGTGGAAGCCGTAGAACATCACATTGATCAGGGCCTTTCCCCCAGCGATGCAACAGTCCGGGCAATGGAGGAGGTGGGGGGCCCCGTGGTCGCAATTGCGCTCATTCTCGCTGCCGTCTTTATCCCGACGGCTGCGATACCCGGCATAACCGGACGCTTGTACCAGCAATTCGCCATTACCATCGCGATTTCTGTCCTCATCTCAGCCTTCAACGCGCTGACACTTAGCCCGGCTCTCGCGGTCCTCCTGTTGAAGCCGAAAACCCATGAAGGTGGTGTTAACCCATTGGGGCGGTTCTTCGCGTGGTTCAATCGTTTTTTCGGCCGGACAACGGAAAGATATGTCTCGGCCTCAGGCGTTCTGATTCGCAAATCAGGATTCGCCATGGTCGGATTGGGAGCGATCGCCCTGCTCGCTGTTTTTATTGGGGGAAAGCTGCCGAGTGGCTTCATACCCCAGGAAGACCAAGGGTATCTTTATGCATCCATACAATTACCCGACGCCGCCTCGTTGCAACGAACCGACGCAGCAGCACAGCGCGTGACTGATACGCTCTTGCAGACACAGGGCGTTCAGAGCGTAGTCGGCGTTGACGGCTACGCTCTTCTAACACTCACCGAGAGCACAAACACCGCAGTGTTCTTTGTCACGCTGAAGCCGTGGGATGAGCGCAAGTCACGGGCCGAACAAATTGAGGCTATCGAAGCGAGCATGCAGCAACGGTTGGCCGGCAATAGTCAGGGACTCGGCTTCGCGTTTCCGCCTCCTGCAATTCCTGGAATAGGCGCTGCCGGCGGTGTCACCATGATTCTCCAGGATCGCTCTGGCAACGACGATCCCAAATTCCTGACCAACAATGTCTTCACATTTCTTGGGGCCGTGTCGAAACGCCCGGAAATCGCCGGGGCATTTCCATCTTATTTACCCGCTGTTCCACAACTCTATGCCGAAGTCGATCGCGAGAAAGCCTCGCAGCAGCAGGTGGATCTCGGTTCCATCTACACGACCATGCAGACCTTCATGGGGGGATATCTCGTTAACTACTTCAACCGCTTCGGGCGACAGTGGCAAACGTATGTGCAAGCAGAAGGGGATAGGCGGACAAACATTCAGAACATGCGTGAATTTTACGTCCGGAGCGCGAACGGCGGCCAGGTACCGCTTGGTTCCCTCATCCAGGTCAACCAGATCACCGGGCCGGAATTCATCCAGCGATTCAATGAGTACAACGGTGCGCAACTAAACATCACTGGAGCTCCAGGCTACAGCTCTGGGCAGGTGCGTGCTGCCCTGGAAGAAGTTTTCCGAGACTCGATGCCGTCTGGGATGGGCTTTGCCTATCAAGGTATGAGCTTCCAGGAACAGCGTGCCGCGGAAGGCGTCCCGGCATGGGTGGTCTTCGGGCTCTCCATTTTCATTGTCTTTCTGATCCTTGCAGCGCTCTATGAGAGCTGGACATTGCCTTTCAGCGTTCTACTCAGTACGCCTGTTGCGATTCTCGGTGCCTATTTGGCGCTTACATTCCGGTCGTTCGAAAACGACGTCTTTGCAACGATCGGATTGATCATGCTCATCGGCCTTTCCGCCAAGAACGCCATCCTTATTGTCGAATTTGCGGTTACGAACTATGAAAAAGG
>DASYBJ010000211.1:0-3815 GCA_036500845.1 Acidobacteriaceae bacterium | reverse complement strand
GACCCGATGGACATCGCCCTGCTGCGTAGCCGCGACCCATTGCAAAACGTGTTCTTTCGGCTTGTGGATCTCTTCCAGATAAATCCACCGGGAGTGGTCGTTTTCATCGGCTGCGTGCTCGGTGTTCACGACCTGCTGAATGATCTCTTGCGGACTTTGCGCATGCGCAACAGAGAACCAGAGCGCAAGCGTGCCTATCAATAGAAAGCTCGGCTTTTCTTTGGCCATTTGACTGTCTCTGCCCACCACAAGGTTACGTTGCATCGGGTTTTGATGCGGGAGATTTGCGAAACGGTTCGGCAAAGAAAGAGAGTTCGCCCAACTCGCCGCTACAAGGCTCTGCTTCAACCGAGTCCTCGGGCAATATTTCGCTCGCTAGCCGTAAACGTGGGATTGATAGATATCTGAAGCCACTTGTCTGGATTGGTCATCAGTTTTATGGTGGGAACGGCTTCCGGCAAGCACTGTTCCCTCTGTGGCTATGGTACAAGAAAAGCATGAAGTGTGGTGGGTAAAGCGCCTCAGTCAAAACAGGTTGGCCGCATGCGCTTCTGAGATAGTTATTTGCACCCAGAGACCGCTTCGCCTGCTCACGGCGGAAACCGCCGTGCCATCATAGTCGGCATGAACTCTGTTCGTAACCTGCTGCTGCTCGTCATCTTGACCATTTCCCTGGCCGCCGCAGCGCAAACCCTTGGATCCGCGCAACCGAAGCAGCCTACTTCGGAGAGCACGGCGCAACTCATCGGCGTTTTGCACGAAGTAAATCAACTGCAGAAACTCTCAGGCAGCACTGCATCCGCAGATCGGTGGCAGATCCTCTGGTTGCATCAGCAGATTTCAGAACAAGTCATGGCCGCCTCCCTACAGGTTGATGCCACCATCGCCCAGATCGACAACGAGATTGCGCGCGCCAATGAAGTGCGCGGTTACCTCGCTGACCGCCGCGACCGCACCGTCAGCCGCGCCAATCTGCTCAGCGTAATCATCGGCGGAGCAGTGGGCGCGACCAGCTCCGGCCTGCAACTCTCATCGAATCTGACCAAGCCCGCGGCCGGAGTTGGCATCGCCGCCGGCACGTTATCCGCCGGACTCGCTCTCGCCGGAATTCATGCACAGGCAGGCAAGAGTAGCCAATTCGATTTCCAATCCAATATGCTAGCCCAGTTCTTCGACCGGCCCACTCTACCGAATAGCCAATACCCATCCACTGTATGGATATTCTTGAATGAGGCCAGCCCAAATGGGATTGGGGATCTCACGCGCAAACAGGAATTGATCCAGACATGGGTTCAGGTTAAGCGAATCGACTCGCTGGCGAGCACAGAGAAAATCGATCGCGTCACCAGCCAACCGTCCGAACTCCTGAAGCTCAGTATCGACGACCTCGAAGACCGCGCAGCCATGCTTCAGGACGTTCGAGCCAGAATCTCTTATTTCAAGCGTGACCTCGGGGAGTTGCTCACATCGCTGCCGCCCGTCGCTGATGGACAGTAGTGACGCGCTCTGTGCCGCATTAACAATGCGTTGGTCGGATATAGGCACATGCCACTAAGCTAAGCGGAATTCAACGTGGAACGTCGTCCGAAACCCCAACGGAAGATTGTCAATGTGAACGCTGATCCGTCCGTCGTTTTTTCTCCACAAGCTCCTTGGTGACCACAAACCTATTCCGGCAGCTAAACTGTCCTTCGTAGTAAAGAACGGATCGAAGTTGCGACTAAGGTTCTCCCTGGCGATTCCGATTCCATTGTCGCGGACCTGGATCGCAGCGGCTCGCTCCAGTTCTAAAATCCCAACGTCGACGACACCGTCAGCTCCGGGAAGGGCGTCACAGGCATTCGAGACAATATTCGTCAGAATCTGCCGAAGATCGTCCGGTGGAACAGCAAGACTGAGATTGGACTTTCGGACGAAGCGGATTTCACCGCCCCGCGAGCGGCATCGGAGTTGAAACACCCCGATCACGCTCTCCACAACCTCAGACACGTGGGCGGGCTGCTTGGACCCGCTCGGACGCGCAAAAGTGAGAATGTGACTCGCCGTACTCGCCACCTGAAAGAGTTCCTGATCGGCATCCTTAAGGTGGCACTTTGTCGGATGCGGCAACGGAGGATCGGCGGCAGCAAGATACAGCAGATTGGTAACCGATTCCAACAGACGGTTGATCGCCGTCCGCATCTCCGAGCGGATCAGCGCAAATTCCGCATTCTTTCGATCTGTGACGCCCATTCCCCTCGTATGCGGTTCCACCCAACAGGCCGCCAGCTGTCGGATTCATAACGGTCGGACTAAATTCGGTTGTCCGGTTTTTCTGTTCGTGTTGCATCTGTTCCCAATCCCAACCCAGTCCGTAGTTCAGCGTGATTTTTTTCGTGACCCTCCAGACGTCCTGTGCGTAAATCCCGCCCTCTATGCGGTGAAACCAGGAAATGTTATCGAACCCGATACTGCGCTGTCCAACTGGCCAAGGGCGAAGCTCGCGAAAGTATCACCGATGCTGGCTCCGTAAAGGTTTTGGCCTTGGGCGGACGGCAGAGACGTCTCATTGGTACTAAGCCGTAAGTTCCTTCCGTCAGGTCGTTGTGATTGCCAAACACCTGATGACGGAGATCGCCGCCAAATCTGAAAGTATGATTGCCGTGGACCCAGGTCGCAGATGCAGTGGGTGCCCAGGTACCGGCTGGGTATCGGAGGGAAGACGGGAAGCGGAGGAAGGCTCGAGGCTCCACTTGACCAGCAAGACGGCTGTTTTGCCGGGTTGCTCTTTGACAATCGTGGGAAAGCTCGCTTTACGGTTGCAACATTCATCAGGAGCGGTGGAATAGGCGGAGGCAACGCTGCTGAGTTATCGGCAGCGTTGGCGCAAGCGTGATGTGAGGCGCGGAATTTGGCGCTTCGGCCTGTTCTCGCAAGAACGGCAAACCATGACTTCAAGGCCTGTCTCCCTCCGGAGATGGGCCTTCCTTTTCAGTGCGCCCGGCTCCGGCGACTCACCTGGAGGCGCAAGTCGGCCAGGTCGGCCAGCGTCCTCGGAAAGAACGGAAAGGCTGACCTGAGGAGTATGCTCTTGAAGATGTCGAGGCGTATCAACTCTGCGGAACCTCGAGCACGTACTGAACGGAATCGTCACCTCCGTCGAGGCATGATAGCGACGCTACGAAATGCAGTTCTGACCCTTGGGCGGCAGCAGAATCGCCCATACTTATCGCCCGACGCCGTCACCACTATCAGCCCAGCAACGTCACCGACTTGCTTCTCTCCGCTCCCCAATGCACTGGGCTCCTGGATTCCAGGTAAATTCAATTGTTCGTTGCTGGCCAAGAATACGCCTTAGCGCCATTCAGAGGTAGTTTCCAGTATTGACCTTGCGGAATAGCTTCAACAGCCGCTGAGTCGCCTCCTGCTGCGTCTATCTTCGTGGGCATCGGGAAACGCTCTTGGTTCAATAGAACGGTAAATGCTCTTGTCCTTGGGAAAGGACGTAATACCCAGAGGCCATTCTCTTGTCGGATCGAAACCATTCCGTCCGTTTGTAAGGCCCCAAAGTTGAGGATAGAACCGGCAGCGTTCAGCCGCGGATCATCCACTTGTGCGGGAATAGGAGTGAAGGTTACGCTGCTACCCCCATTACTGATCGTCACGTATCCGAGGATGTAACGTGCGGTCCCATCATTGAGCCCGTCCAATGGGATACGGTTTCCGGTCGCACGGTCGAAAAGACCGATTCGGATCGAATACCTGCCATCTGGAACGTTCGCTGGGATTTGCACGATTTGAGGTCCGTCCACGATCGTACTGCTCGTTACCCATTG